>JAOPWJ010000012.1 GCA_025965715.1 Blastococcus sp.
TCACGGCCACCTCGAGCGGTCCGGCGAGCAACGCTTCTCCCACGGCCAGCGCCCAACCCGCCGCACGGGGCGCCTGTGCGGCCAGGCGCGCGAGCGAGGCCAGGGCGGCCTCACCCACCTCGCGGTGCCGCGGGGAGCCCGCGAGCGCCCCGTAGGTGACCGCCGCACCGGCGAACGCGGCGAGACCCGCCGGCGTCGGCCCGTCGGTGGGATCGAAGGGCCGGTGCACGAGCACCTCGGCGTCGGCGGCGGTGTCGTGCCAGCCGTCACTGTCGAGGAACTGCTCGACGACGACGTCCAGCAGGTCTCCGGCGAGGTCCAGCCACCGCCCTTCCGCCGTTGCCTGATGCAGCGCGAGGAGGCCCTCCGCCAGGTCCCCGTAGTCCTCGAGGACGCCGGCGTGCGGCCCGGCGGCGCCGTTCCGGGAGACCCGCCGCAGCCGCCCGTCGACCCAGTGCGTAGCGGCCAGCAGCTCGGCGGCCCGGCGCGCAGCCGCCACCGATTCCGCCGCCCCGGTCAGGACGCCGTGTTCGGCCAGTGCGGCGACAGCCAGCCCGTTCCAGGCGGTCACGACCTTGTCGTCCCGAGCCGGCTGCGGCCGTTCGGACCGCGCCGCGCTCAACCGCTCCCGCACCGAGGCCAGCCGGACCGGGTCGTCGGAATCGCGCAGCAACTGCAGGGTCGACGCGCCGTGCTCGAAGGTGCCCTGGGCGGTCACCTCGAAGAGGTCCGCGGCCCACCGTCCGTCATCCGGGCCGAGCACCTCGATGAGCTGCTTCGGGGTCCACACGTACGTGAGGCCCTCGACGCCCTCGGTGTCGGCGTCCAGCGCGGAGGCGAACCCGCCCTCCGGCGTTCCGAGATCGCGGATCAGGAAGGCGGCCGTCTCGTCGGCGATGCGCCGGGCCCACTCCTCGCCGGTCGCCCGCCACAGATGGACGTAGACCCGCAGCAGCAGCGCGTTGTCGTAGAGCATCTTCTCGAAGTGCGGCACCACCCACCGCTCGTCCACGGAGTAGCGCGCGAAGCCACCGGCCAGCTGGTCGTAGATGCCGCCCCGGGCCATCGCCTCGAGGGTGCCGCGGGCCAGCCGCAGCGGTTCGGCGTCGGCGGTGCGGGCGTGCGCGCGGAGCAGGAACTCCAGCAGCATGGACGGCGGGAACTTCGGCGCACGGTCGAATCCACCGGCCGCCTCGTCGTAGTCGGCGGAGAGCGCCGCGACCGCCGCGTCCAGGACGTCGGCGGACAGTGGGGTCGGCTCGCCCAGGTCGATCCGTGAGGAGATGGCCCCGACGATCGTCGCGCTCGCCGACTCGAGATCTGCTCGACGGTTGGCCCAGGCGTCGCTCACCGCCGCCAGCACCTGACCGAAGGCCGGCATGCCGGAGGCGGGCCGCGGCGGGAAGTAGGTGCCGCAGTAGAAGGGCCGGCCGTCGGCGGTGGTGAACACCGTCATGGGCCAGCCCCCGTGTCCGGTCATCGCCTGGGTGGCGGCCATGTACACGCTGTCGACGTCCGGCCTCTCCTCACGGTCGACCTTGACGCAGACGAAGTTCTCGTTCATCCGTGCCGCGATCTCCTCGTCCTCGAACGACTCGTGCGCCATGACATGGCACCAGTGGCAGGCGGCGTAGCCGACCGAGACCAGCACCGGGACGTCGCGTCGCCGGGCCTCGGCGAACGCCTCCTCACCCCACTCCCGCCAGTCGACCGGATTGTCGGCGTGCTGGAGCAGGTACGGGCTCGTGGCCCTCGCCAACCGGTTCGCCATTCCGACCGCCTCTCGCACGCTGATCCGT
The DNA here is from genome assembly GCA_025965715.1 of Blastococcus sp. Taxonomy (GTDB): domain Bacteria; phylum Actinomycetota; class Actinomycetes; order Mycobacteriales; family Geodermatophilaceae; genus Blastococcus_B. Next base: position 1,800 of record JAOPWJ010000012.1, read on the forward strand.
CGGCCCCGCGGCCCTGTCGGCGGCCCCTACCCGCTGCTGCGGTCCGAGCCACGCGGAGCCGAGCCCCCGGTGGCGGCCATGACCATGGCGCGGGCGGACCGTCGATCCGGACGGGTCCGCGCAGGCGATCACCGCGGCAGCCGCGGCGGACGGTGACCCACCGTTCCGGATCTCGCTCCGTGACGGGAACGTGGGTCGAGGGCCGTGCGGGAACGAACAGCCCTGTCTCCACGCTCCGGCTGGACCCGCCATCGCCGGTCGGAACGGAGCCGGCGCCATCATCGACAACGACCGACCGGCACTCGGTGCGCCGACGGCGGCCGGGCGTTTTCTCACCCGCCGCAATCGCACGAAACGCTGGCGTGAACTGCTAGGCAAGGCCAACGATCACCCGGCGTCGATTGGGCATCTCTCGCCACCTGTACGACGACATCTTCGGTGTCCTTGACAGTTCTTGCCCATGGCGAGGGCGCGCGTGTCGGCGGATTCTGACTGTGGCGCACACCACAGGAGGCCCGCCATGAACACCATCCGCATCCGCCTTTTCGTCCTCGCCGTCACGACCGCCCTCGCAGCGGTCGGCCTGAGCACCACGGCCCAGGCCGCGGCTCCCTATTGCGGCATCACGTGGGGATCCCTGCCGAAGGCGGCCCATTCCGCTTCGGACACGGACGTCATCAACGACGTCCGTGCGGGCCGGCACGCCTGCTTCGACCGCCTGGTGGTCGATCTGGGCGGGCAGGACACCTCATTCGGCTCCTACGACGTCCGTTACGTGCCGGTGGTGCGGACGGGCGGTCAGGGGGAGGCGCTTCCCGTCCGCGGGGACGCCGACCTGCAGATCGTCCTGACCGCCCCGGCCTACGACCAGGACGCCCACGCGACGTTCACGCCGGCCAACCGCCAGGAGGTCGTGAACGTGTCCGGCTACAGCGCGTTCCGCCAGCTGGCCTGGGGCGGCTCGTACGAGGGCTACACCACGATGGCCCTCGGCGTCCGCGCCCGGCTGCCCTTCCGGGTGTTCACCCTGCCCGGCACGCCGCAGTCCGACGACGGTCCGCGGCTGGTCATCGACGTCGCGCACCGCTGGTGACGTACTGATCTCCGAGCACCATCCGGCGACGGCCGGTCGGTCAGCCCCTCGGGCCGTCCGGCCGGCCGCTGTCGTCGACGCGACCGTCGGCGTGACCGTCGCGGGGCGGCTCGATGGCCAGGGGCGCGCGCCGCAGTCTGTCGAGCAGCTCCTGGCCCGGCCCCCGCGGGGGGTCGTCCACCAGTTCCGCCGGGGTGTCCGGAATGTCGGGTGCGGCGTCCGCGGGGTCGAAGCTGCGCGGGATCCGCTTGAGGTGGCCGCTCATCGACCGGACGAGCAGGGCCACGGCGATCAGCAGGACGACGATGAGGAGGAGCCCGAGGGGACCGGCCTTGCCGACGTCCTCGGGCAGCTGCTCGCCAGCGGCGGCGAGGACCGCTCCGCCGAGCTCCCGGGCAGTCATCGGACGACCGCCTCGCTGCGCAGTCCGGCGAACAGGTCGTCCTCGGGCACGGTCGAGTCCACGAGCGAGCGGGCCAGCTCATAGTCCTCCGTCGGCCACACCTGCTGCTGCGTGTCGATCGGGCAGGCGAACCAGCGACCCGCGGGATCGATCTGCGTGGCGTGCGCGATCAGCGCGGCGTCACGGACCGCGAAGTACTCACCGCAGGGCACGCGGGTGGTGACCCGGTGGGAGATGTCGTGCGCGGGGTCCCAGTTCGCGAGCCACTCGGCGTAGGGGGACTCGGCCCCCGTCTCGACGATCGCCTCGTGCAGCGCCTTCGTCCGGGGCAGGGTGAAACTCATGTGGTAGTAGAGCTTGCTCGGCTGCCACGGTTCACCGAGCTCCGGATAGCGGTCCGGGTCACCCGCGGCCTCGAAGGCGTACACCGAGATCTCGTGCGTCTTGATGTGGTCGGGATGCGGATATCCCCCACGCTCGTCGTAGGTGGTGATGACCTGCGGCTTGAACCGGCGGATCAGCTCCACCAGCGGTGCGGCGGCCTCCTCCAACGGAACGAGCGCGAAACAGCCCTCCGGCAGCGGGGGCAGCGGGTCCCCTTCCGGCAGCCCGGAGTCGACGAAGCCCAGGAACTCCTGTTCGACGCCGAGGATCTCCCGGGCGCGATTCATCTCCTCGACGCGGATCTGGGGCAGCCGCTCCCACACGTCGGGACGGTCCATCGCCGGGTTGAGCACCGAGCCGCGCTCCCCGCCGGTACAGGTGGCGACCAGGGCCCGGGCGCCCTCGGCGACGTACTTGGCCATCGTCGCGGCGCCCTTGCTCGACTCGTCGTCTGGATGCGCGTGCACGGCGAGCAGGCGCAGCTGGTCCGGTTCGGTCACCCGACCATTGTCCCCCGACGCGGACGCGGCCGGGCGCGCACCCGCCCGGTCGGTCCGGAAAGGCCCTGCTGGGCGACCCGGAAGGGGGAAGTGTGCTGCTGCTCACGGATTGGTCCGGTACGGTTCCGCATTCCGGCGGAGGTGCTCGCATGCGTGCACCCGCGCCGACCGCGGTGTTAGCTTGGCCGGATCGACCTACGGCCGTCCCCCTCCGGGGACGGCCTCCCGAGTTTTCAGGAGTACCCCCTCGTGTCCACCCCCACTGACGAGCACGCCCCCGGTGTCTGGCTGACCCAGGAGGCCTACGACCGGCTGAAGGCCGAACTCGACTCGTTGGTGGCCGGTCGCCCTGCCATGTCGGCGGAGATCAACGCCCGCCGCGAGGAGGGCGACCTCAAGGAGAACGGCGGGTACCACGCCGCCAAGGACGAGCAGGGCAAGCAGGAGGCCCGCATCCGTCAGCTCATCGACCTGCTGCGCAAGGCGACCGTCGGCCAGCCGCCGACGAAGGTCACGCATGCAGCGACCGGCACCGTGATCACCGTCAAGTTCGCCGGGGACGACGACACCGAGAAGTTCCTGCTGGGTTCTCGCGAGATCGCGGGCACCACGGGGCTGAGCGTCTACTCCCCGGAGTCGGCGCTGGGCGCTGCGATCATGGGTGCGAAGCCGGGCGCCACGGTGACCTACCAGGCTCCCAACGGCCGGAACATCAGCGTCGAGGTCGTCGGCATCGAGCCGTTCGTCCCCTGAGCGCTGGCATGAGCCGCTCCCGGCGGGCGGAGAACACCGGCTTCGCCTGCGTCCACTGCACTGCCCAGGTGCCGGCGAACAGCGACGGGCACTACCGCAACCACTGCCCGTACTGCCTCTGGTCACTCCACGTCGACGAGCTGCCCGGCGACCGCGGCAGCGAGTGCCGCGCGGCCATGGAGCCCATCGGCCTGGTGGAGAAGTCGGGCAAGGGGTGGCAGGTCGTGCACCGGTGCACCGCCTGCGGCCATCGGCAGCCCAACCGCCTGGTGCGGGACGGCGAGGCCCCCGACGACCTCGATCTCGTGCTCGGGCTGCCCTGGCTGTAGCCGGGGCAGCCCGACCCGGCCGCCCCCGAGCCAGCGGCCGCCGTCCCTGGCCGGTGCGACCTCGGGTCGGGCGGCTGAGCGGATGCGCGTCGCCCTGACCAGGCGCTCGAGGGCGGCCAGGCAGAGATGTCCGACTGGACCGCCACCGCCGTTCGCGCGCCTCGCCTGACCGGTCCCCGACGTCAGGCCCGGGCGAGCCCCCGGCGGCGGAGCAGGGGCGCCGGATCGGCGTCCCGGCCGCGAACCGCACGGAAGGCCTCCAGCGGGTCGACCGAGCCCCCCACGGCGAGCAGCCGGCTGCGGAAGAGGTCGCCGTTCTCCCGGCGCAGGCCGCCGTTCTCGCGGAACCACTCGACGGTGTCGGCGTCCAGCACCTCCGACCAGATGTAGGAGTAGTACCCGGCCGCATAGCCGCCGGCGAAGATGTGCTGGAAGTAGGTGGTCCGGTACCGCGGCGGCACCAGGGCCAGCGCGACACCGGCCTTCTCGAGGGCGGCGCGCTCGAAAGCGATCGGGTCCGCGACGTCCGTCTCGGGCGAGAGCCGGTGCCAGGCCTGGTCCAGCAGCGTGGCCGCCAGGTACTCGAGCGTGCCGAAGCCCTCACCCCACAGCCGCGCCGCGTCGATCGCCTCGACGACGGCCGTCGGCAGGAGCTCTCCGGTCTCGACGTGCCGCGCGTAGTTGCCGAGCACCTGGGGCCACAGCGCCCACATCTCGTTGACCTGGCTGGGGAACTCGACGAAGTCGCGCGGCACGGCAGTGCCGGCGAAGCGCGGGTAGGTCACGGCGGAACTGAGTCCGTGCAGGGCGTGGCCGAACTCGTGGAAGAGGGTGTTCACCTCCTCGAGGGTCAGCAGCGTGGGCTGGCCGGCCGCGCCCCGGGACACGTTGAGGTTGTTGACCACCACCGGCCGGGTGCCCAGCAGCCCGGACTGGCGGACGAAGGAACTCATCCAGGCGCCGCCACGCTTGCCCTCCCGGGCGAAGAAGTCACCGAGGTACAGGCCGACCTCGACGCCGTCGGCGTCGACGACCTCCCACACCCGGACGTCGGGGTGGTAGCCGCGCAGATCGGGGCGCAGGGTGAACCGGAAGCCGTAGAGGAGCTCGGCGGCGTAAAAGACCCCGTGGGTGAGCACCCGGTCCAGCTCGAAGTACGGGCGCAACGCCGTGGCGTCGACGGCGTAACGCTCCGCCCGGACGCGCTCGCTGTAGAAGGCCCAGTCCCAGGCCGCCAGCGCCACCCCGTCACGGGCGGCCACCTCGGCGAGGACCGCAGCCTCGGCCTCGGCGTTGGCCACCGACGCCGGCACCATCGAGGCGAGCATGGCGTCCACCGCCGCGGTCGTCCGGGCCGTGGAGTCGGCGAGGACGACGTCGGCATGCGTGGCGAAGCCGAGCAGTCGCGCACGCTCGGCGCGGAGCCGGGCGATGCGCGCGGCGACCGGGCGGTTGTCGTACTCCCCCGCCGACGCTCGGCCCAGTGACGCCTCGTGGATCCGTCGCCGCAGCTCCCGGTTGCGCAGCTTGCTGAGGACGGGCTGACCCGAGGGCAGCAGCAGGCTGATCAGGTACCCGTCGACGCGACGGTCGGCGGCGGCTGCGGCCGCCCCCGCGATCGCCTCGGGGTCGAGGCCGTCGAGGTCGGCAGCGTCGTCCACCCGGACCGCCGAGGCCTCCGCGGCCAACTGCAGGTTCTGGCCGAACGCGGTGGACAGGGTGGAGAGCTCCTGGTTGAGCTCGGTGAGCCGCGTGCGACCGGCCTCGTCCAGCCGGGCGCCGGCCAGCACGAAGTCGAGGTGGTAGCGCTCGACCAGGCGGACCGACTCCGCGTCGAGCCCGGACTCGTGCCGGGCCGCGTGGACGGCGTCGATCCTCGCGAAGAGTGCCGGGTCGAGCCGGATGGCGTCCGCGTGCGCAGCATCCAGCGGGGCGATCTCCCGCTCGATCTCCCGAACCCGTGGCGTGGAGACCGACGAGGTGAGGTTGCCGAAGACGTTCCACGCCCTGGTCAGCAGCGCGCCCGAGCGCTCCAGCTCGACGACCGTGTTCTCGAACGTCGGCGGCTCCGCCGAACCGAGGATCGAGGCCACCTCGGACCGCTGTTCGGCCATGCCGACCAGCAGCGCCTCGCGGCAGTGCTCGGGGGTGATGTCGTCGAACGGCGGCAGTCGGTACGGCAGGACCGAGATGCTCCGCAGCGGGTTGTCCGCGGACAGGACGACGGTCTCGACGGTGCTCATCGCCGCCATCCTCCGCTAGCCGGGCGTGACCTGGTAACCGGCGCGGGTGAGCGCCGAGACGACCTCCTCGGCGTGGTCGGGTCCGCGGGTCTCGAGGACGACGAAGACCTCCACCTCGCCGATGCCCAACCGGGTGCCGGTGCGCTCGTGCTCCACCTCGAGCACGTTGGCGCCCACGGCGGCCAGCTCGGCGAGCACCGCGGCCAGCGAGCCGGGGCGGTCGGGCACGCGCAGCCGCAGGTTCAGGTACCGGCCGGCCGCGGCCATGCCGTGCTGCACGACCTTGAGCAGCAGCACCGGGTCGATGTTGCCGCCGGACACGACCGCGACGACCGGCGGCGGGAACGCCGTGGGGTCCGCGAGCACCGCGGCGACGGCGGCGACCCCGGCCGGCTCGACCACGAGCTTGGCGCGCTCCAGGCAGAACAGGAGGGCTCTCGACAGGTCCTCCTCGGTGACCGTGCGTACCTCGTCGACAAGGGCGCGCACGTGCGCGAGCGTGAGGTCGCCGGGCGCGGAGACCGCGATCCCGTCGGCCATGGTGGCCATCGACGGCAGCGGAACCGGCCGGCCGGCGGCCAGGGACCCGGGGAACGCGGCGGCCGCCTCGGCCTGGACGGCGACGACACGGACGTCGGGACGACGGCCCTTCACCGCGGCCGCGACGCCGGAGACCAGGCCGCCCCCTCCGGTACAGACGACGACCGTGGCCACCTCCGGGCACTGATCGAGGATCTCGAGCCCGACAGTTCCCTGACCGGCGATCACGTCACGGTGCTCGAACGGGTGGATGAAGATCGAGCCCGTCCGCTCGGCGTACTCGGCGGCGGCCACCAGTGGCTCGGCCAGCGACTGACCGAGCAGCGCGATCTCCGCCCCGTAGGCGCGGGTGGCGGCCACCTTCGGCAGCGGCGCCGTCTCCGGCATGAACACCGTCGCCTCGGCACCGAGCAGACGGGCGGCCAGTGCCACCCCTTGTGCGTGGTTGCCGGCGCTGGCCGCGACGACGCCGCGGGCCCGTTCCTCGTCGGTCAGCCGGGCGATGCGCGTGTAGGCGCCCCGGATCTTGAACGACCCGGTGCGTTGCAGGTTCTCGCACTTGAGCCACACCGGGCCGCCGACGCGGTCGGCCAGCCCGCGAGAGTGCTCGAGGGGCGTGCGGCGGACGACACCCGCGAGCAGCTCGGCCGCGGCCTCTACCTCGGCGGCACTGATCAGGGGTGACCCGTCGACGGGGACCTCGGCACCGGACACGGCCCGATCCTCGCAGAGGGCACGCAGACGGGTGCCCGGACTCGCCTGGTCGTCGTACCGTGGCTGAGGTGACGGACCCCGCCGCACCAGCGACCGCTTCCCCCGCCCCCCTGACCCTCGGCGAGCTCCGTGACGGCGGCGCGAGCTTCGTCCCCGTGAAGGCCGAGATCCGGGCGAACCTGCTGGCCCGCCTCGGGCGCGGCGAGCCGAGCCTGCCCGGCATGGTCGGGTTCGAGGACACCGTGCTGCCCGAGGTGGAGCGAGCGCTCATCGCCGGCCACGACCTGGTGCTGCTCGGCGAGCGGGGCCAGGGGAAGACCCGGCTGATCCGCACCCTGGTCGGCCTCCTGGACGAATGGACGCCGGTACTCGTCGGCAGCGAGCTCAACGAGCACCCGCTGCATCCGATCTCGGTATGGGCGCACCGGCAGATCGCCGAGCACGGGGACGCCACCACCGTCGGCTGGCTGCACCGCAGCGACCGGTTCGGCGAGAAGCTGGCGACGCCCGACACCAGCGTCGGCGACCTCATCGGGGACGTCGACCCGATCAAGGTGGCCGAGGGCCGCACGCTGGGTGACCCGGAGACCGTCCACTACGGGCTCGTGCCCCGCACCAACCGCGGCATCTTCAGCGTCAACGAGCTGCCGGACCTGGCCGAGCGGATCCAGGTGGCGCTCCTCAACGTGCTGGAGGAGCGCGACATCCAGATCCGTGGTTACCGGGTGCGGTTGCCGCTGGACCTGCTGCTCGTGGCCAGCGCCAATCCCGAGGACTACACCAACCGCGGCCGGATCATCACCCCGCACAAGGACCGCTTCGGCGCCGAGGTGCGCACCCACTACCCCCGCGAGCTCGCCGACGAGGTGCGGCTGCTGCGCCAGGAGGCGCACACCAGCTGGTCCGGCAGCGGGGACGGGCCCTTCGGGCAGCCGCTGATCCCCGAGCACCTGACCGAGATCGTCGCTCGGTTCACCCGCCTGGTCCGCGAGTCCAGTCACGTCGACCAGCGTTCCGGGGTCAGCGCGCGGTTCGCCATCGCGGGGCTGGAGACGGTGGCCGCCTCCGCCGTCCGCCGGGCGGCCATCGCCGGGGAGACCCGGCCGGTGGCCCGCGTCGTCGACCTGCCCGGCGTGGTGCCGGCCAGCCGCGGCAAGGTCGAGTTCGCCGACTCCGGCAGCGACCCCGACGACGAGCGCGAGCGGGAGATCCTGGAGCACCTGCTGCGGCAGGCCACGGCGCAGACGTTCCGCGCACGCTGCGCCGGCCTGGACCTCACGGGACTGCAGGAGCACTTCACCGGCGGGGAGACCGTCGAGTCCGGGGAACTGGTTCCCGCACCGGCCCTGCTCGGCCAGCTGGGCACCATTCCCAAGCTCGCCGAGCTGCTCGGGCGGCTGGGAGTGCCCGAGGGGGAGCAGTCGGCCGAGCAGGCCGCCGCCGCCGTCGAGTTCGCCCTGGAGGGGCTCTACCTGACCCGCCGGCTCGCGAAGGACACCGACGGCGGCCGCACCATCTACGGCGCCTGACGGTGAGCACCGGGGCGGGCGGGCGACGACACGGCGGCCGCGGCTACCGCTACGGCCGCTGGCACGGCGGGCCGGACCCCCTCGCGGCCCCGTACGACCTGGGCAACGCCGTCGACGAGATCGGCGACTCCGTCCTCGGCGGCAGTGGCGTCCGGGAGGCGCTCCGCGAGCTGCTGCGGCGCGGTACCGAGGGACGGCGCGGTCTGGACGAGCTACGCCGCTCGGTGCGCGAGCGGCTGCGCCGGGCCCGGACGGCGGGACGGATGGACGGGACCCTGCAGGAGGTCCGCGAGCTGCTGGAGCGGGCCCTGACAGCCGAGCGGCGAGAGCTCTTCCCGGACCCGGACGACGTCGCGCGCCTGGCCGAGGCGGAGTTGGACGCGCTGCCGGAGGACACCGCAGGGGCGGTCCGCGCGCTCAAGGACTACCCGTGGCGGTCCGACGAGGCCCGAGAGGCATTCGAGCGCATCCAGGACCTGCTGCGCCGGGAGGTGCTCGACAGCTCCTTCGCCTCCATGAAGCAGGCGCTGGAGAACGCCTCCGAGCAGGACATGCAGGCGGTCAAGGACATGGTCGCCGACCTGTCGCAGCTCATCGACGGGCACAACCGCGGCGAGGACACCGACGAGCAGTTCCGCGCCTTCATGGACGAGCACGGCCAGTTCTTTCCCGACGACCCGCAGTCGATCGAGGAGCTGATCGACTCCCTGGCCCGCCGGGCGGCGGCACAGGAACGGATGATGGCCGGCCTCTCCCCGGAGCAGCGCGCGGAGCTCTCCGACCTCATGTCCCAGGCCATGGCCGACATGGGGCTGGCCAGCGAGATGTCGCACCTCCAGGACGCCCTCCGCCAGGCACGGCCCGATCTGCCATGGGGCCAGCAGGGGCAGGTGCCCGACGGGGAGCCGTCGCTCGGCATGGGCGACGCGACGAGCGCCGTCGCGGAGCTCGCCGACCTCGAGGCGCTGTCCGACCAGCTCTCCCAGGGCTACGCCGGTGCGTCGCTCGCCGACATCGACGAGGAGTTGCTCGAGCGGGCGCTGGGCCGTCCCGCGGTCGACGACCTGGCCGCGCTTCGCCGGCTGGAGCGCGAGCTCGAGCGGCAGGGCTACCTCAACCGCTCCGACGGCAAACTGGAGCTCTCACCCAAGGCGGTGCGCCGGCTCGGCGCGACCGCCCTGCGCCGGGTCTTCGCCACGCTCGACGCCCCCGGCCGGGGGGATCACGACGTCGCCGATGCCGGCGCCGCCGGCGAGCTCACGGGTGGCTCGCGGGAGTGGCGGTTCGGCGACGAGCAGCCGCTGGACGTCGTCCGCACCGTGAAGAACGCGGTGCTGCGCACGGCCGGCATGCCCCACGCGGCGGGCGACCGGCGGGTGCGCATCGCGGTCGACGACTTCGAGGTGGTCGAGACCGAGCGGCGCACCGGTGCGGCGGTCGCCCTGCTCGTCGACCTGTCCTACTCCATGGCGTTGCGCGGCACCTGGGGTGCGGCCAAGTCGACGGCGATGGCGTTGCACTCCCTAGTGACCACGCGCTTTCCGCAGGACGCCATCCAGATCATCGGCTTCTCCTCCACCGCGCAGGTGCTGCGTCCGGAGACGCTCGCCGAGCTGTCGGTGGACACCCTCCAGGGCACCAACCTGCAGCACGGGCTCATGCTCGCCCGGCGGTTCCTCGCCCGGCACCGCGACGCCGAGCCGGTCGTGCTGGTGGTCACCGACGGCGAGCCGACGGCGCACCTCGAGGAGGACGGGACCCCCTTCTTCTGCTGGCCGCCCATGCCCGAGACCATCGCGCGGACGGTCGCCGAGATGGAGCGGGTGGCCCGCACGGGCGCGACGGTGAACGTGTTCGCGCTGGACCCCGACCCGGGCCTGATCCGCTTCGTCCACGAGCTCACCCAGCGCGCCGGGGGCCGGGTCTTCCAGCCCGACTCCGACCGTCTCGGGGAGTACGTGGTGGCCGACTACCTCCGGGCGCGCAAGGGCCGCCGGGCGCATTGAGGGCGCAGACTCACGGGGTGGAGGTCGAGGTCACCGTCGAGGAGGTGACTCCGCAGGTCACCTACCCGCTGCGGCGTGCGGTCCTCCGTCCGGACGGCGGCGAGGTCGCCTGGGCCGGGGACGAGGACCCGACGACCTTCCACCTGGCTGCCCGCACCGGCGAGCGGGTCGTCGGCGTCGTGCGCTTCTCCCCCGCTCCCTGCCCGTGGCGCCCCCGGACGAACGCCCCCTGGCAGCTGCGCGGCATGGCGACCGACCCCGCCGTCCGCGGCTCGGGCGCCGGAAGGGCGCTGGTGGTCGACGGGCTCGCCCGGGTCGCCGCCCGGGGCGGCGACCTGGTGTGGTGTGACGCGCGCGGAACGGCCGCCGCCTTCTACGAGCGGATGGGCTTCACCGTCGTCACCGAGGCCTACGACAAACCGGGCATCGGCCCGCACATCGGCATGCTGATCGCGCTCAGCTCGACCTGATCCCCGGGATCTGGCCGGCGCGGAAGGCGTCGACGAACAAGCGGTGGTCTTCCTGGGTCTTCCGGGCGTACCCCTGCGCGAAGTCGACCAGGTCGTCGATGAACTCCCGCCGCCGGTTCCCCACCATCGCGGTGATCGCCTCCTCCGTCTGGAACGGAACCAGCGTGTGGTCGCTGTCGGCGTCCCCGACGCAGTGCAGCTTCGCCGTGGCCTGCCCGAGCTGCACCAGCACCGGCCGGATGTCGTCGGGCTCGGTGAGGTCCTCCCAGTCCAGGTCGGTCTCGTAGGGGGACAGCTCGGCGACGATGAACCCGACGCCGTCGATCTCGGTGTAGCCGAGGACCTGGGAGGCGTGGGCCTGCAGCGCCCGCTGGCTGACCGCCGTCCGGTGCCCCTCGTGCTCGAAGTACCGCGCCACCTCGACGTCGTCGACGATCCGGCTCGGGGCCGCCACGTTGCCTTGCTTGATCGAGAGGACGACGTCGTTCTCCAGCGCTTGGTCGTAGCCCTCGAGCAGCACGTTGTAGGCGGGCAGCCCGGCACTGCCGATCCCGAACCCGCCCGTGGCCACGACGTCCTTCACGTCGTAGGCGACCTGGTGGCGGTGCGGGCCGCCCGGCAGGCTCTCCCGGTAGCGGTCCAGAGCCGCCAGCACCCGTGCCCGCTCGTCGTCGTCGAGACGCCGGTTGCGGGGGCCGTCGGCGAACCGCCGTCGGTGCTCCTCCACCACTGTCATCCGGCCGAGCAGCCCCTGGCGGGTGCGCGTCATCGTCTCGAGGATCACCTTCCGCACCGCGCCCTCGGTGTTGTGCTGCACGAGGGCGAAGTCGCGGTCGGCGTCGGAGCGGGTGAACGCCTGCACCTGGTCGAGGTACGCGCCGAGATACACCCGCAGCAGGTCGGCGATGACGTCGTCGCTGAAGGCCTTGCGCCACGACATCAGCGCGAAGCTGGCCGCGAACCGGCGCAGGTCCCAGCTCACGTGCCCGAGGTAGGCCTCGTCGAAGTCGTTGACGTCGAAGACGATCCGGCCGGCGTTGTCCATGTAGGTGCCGAAGTTCTCCGCGTGCAGGTCGCCCTGGATCCACACCCGCGACGTCCGTTCGTCACACCACCGATCCTCCAGCGTCTCCATGTCGGCGTAGAACAGGCAGGCGCTGCCCCGGTAGAACGCGAAGGGGTCGGCAGCCATCTTGCGGAACTTGGTGCGGAAGGCGTCGGCGTCAGCGGCCATGAGGCCGGCGAACGCGTCGACCAGCACGTCGACGATGACGGCGGCCCGTCCGTCGAGGGGTGTGGGCTGGCTCACACCAGCGGGTGATAGGGGCACAGGGGCCACCGTAAGGGGCCGATAACCTGCGTGACAGGAACACCGGAGACGGGGGCGGAGGGACCGTGGCGCGAACCGCGACAGCACGACGCCTGGCGACCGGTGCCGCCTACGGGGGTGGCAGCGTCGCCCTCGGTGCCGCCCTGGTCGCCCTCCTCCGCGAGGAGGCCCGGGCCGCCCGCCGCAAGGTCGAGGCCCGGACGTCGAAGGCCGATCCCCCTTCCGGGGACGGCATCTACGGGCAGTCGTCGCGACGGAGCGGCGGCAAGCCGATCGTCTTCGCGGTCCTCGGTGACTCCAGCGCGGTCGGGCTGGGCGTGGAACGGGCCGCCGAGACCCCCGGCGTCCTCGTCGCCGCGGGCCTCGCCGAGCTCGCCGAGCGGCCCGTCCGGCTGGTCCGCGTCGCCGTCTCGGGTGCCGAGTCCCGGGAACTCGACGAGCAGGTCGACCGGGCCCTGGCCGAGCGGCCGGACGTCGCCCTGATCATGATCGGCGCCAACGACGTCACCACCCTGACCAAGCCCGCCGTGTCCGTGCGTCACCTCGAGGACGCCGTGCGGCGGCTCACCGAGGTCGGCTGCGAGGTCGTCGTCGGCACCTGCCCGGACCTCGGGACCATCCGCCCGATCGCCCAGCCGCTGCGACTCCTGGCCCGCCGGTGGAGCCGGCAGATGGCGGCCGCCCAGACCATCGCGGTCATCAACGCCGGCGGGCGCACCGTCAGCCTGGGCTCGGTGCTCGGCCCGGCGTTCGCCTCCGACCGCAGCATGTTCAGCGTCGACGAGTTCCACCCCAGCGCCGCCGGCTACGCCCAGGCCGCCGCCGTGCTGCTGCCCTCCGTCGCCGACGCCGTCGGGGTGTGGCCGGCCGCGGCCGACCGCGGCGTGCGCCCGATCCGGCGCGGCACCGTGAAGCCGGTGGCCCAGGCCGCCGTGCGAGCGGCCAGCCGGACCGGTACCGAGGTCCAGCCGGTCGAGGTGCGCGGCTCCGGCATCGATCCCCGCGGACCGTGGGCGCTGCTGCGCCGCCGTCGGCCGCCGGACATCCTCACGCCCGAGGAGGCCGAGCAGTCGGCCGAGGCCCCCGCCCGGGGCTCGGTGGGCGCTGCTGTGCAGCCGTCGTAGGCACCGTTACCGCGGAGTAGTTTCGAGGTGACCGACGTCCGGCGAACACGTCCGGAGCCCACCTCATCGTGGAGGATCCATGCCCGAAGCCGTCATCGTCGCGACCGCCCGCTCGCCCATCGGCCGCGCGTTCAAGGGTTCCCTGAAGGACCTGCGGCCCGATGACCTGGCCGCCACCATCGTCCGCGCCGCGCTGGACAAGGTGCCGGCTCTCGACCCCACCGACATCGACGACCTGATGCTCGGCTGCGGCCTGCCCGGCGGCGAGCAGGGCTACAACATGGGTCGCGTGGTCAGCGTCCTGCTCGGCATGGACCACCTGCCCGGCACCACCATCACCCGGTACTGCTCCTCGTCGCTGCAGACCACCCGCATGGCGATGCACGCGATCAGGGCCGGCGAGGGCGAGGTCTTCATCTCCGCCGGCGTCGAGATGGTCTCCCGGTTCGTGAAGGGCAACAGCGACTCCCTGCCCGACACCCAGAACCCGGTCTTCACCGACGCGCAGGCGCGGGTCGCCAAGGTCGCCGAGAGCGGCGCCGACAGCTGGCACGACCCGCGCGAGGACGGCGACGTCCCCGACATCTACGTCGCCATGGGCCAGACGGCCGAGAACCTGGCGCTGCTGAAGAACGTCTCCCGCCAGGAGATGGACGAGTTCGCCGTCCGCAGCCAGAACCTGGCCGAGAAGGCCATCAACGAGGGTTTCTGGGGGCGGGAGATCACGCCGGTCACCACCCCCGACGGCACCGTCGTCAGCACGGACGACGGCCCGCGGCCGGGGACGACGCTGGAGGCCATCTCCCAGCTCAAGCCGGTCTTCCGCCCCGACGGCCGGGCCACCGCGGGCAACGCCTGCCCGCTCAACGACGGCGCCGCCGCGGTCATCGTCATGAGCGACACCAAGGCGCGGGAGCTCGGGCTGACCCCGCTGGCCCGGATCGTCTCCACAGCGGTGACCGGCCTGTCGCCGGAGATCATGGGCTACGGCCCGGTCGACGCCTCGAAGCTCGCGCTGCAGCGGGCCGGCATGACCATCGAGGACATCGACCTGGTCGAGATCAACGAGGCCTTCGCCGCGCAGGTCATCCCCAGCTATCGCGACCTCGGCATCGACGTCGACAAGCTGAACGTCCACGGCGGCGCGATCGCCGTGGGTCACCCCTTCGGTATGACCGGCGCACGCATCACCGGCACGCTCATCAACGGCCTGCAGACCCGGGACGAGACGTTCGGCCTGGAGACCATGTGCGTCGGCGGCGGCATGGGCATGGCGATGGTGCTGGAGCGCCTGAGCTGAAGAAGAGCCCCGGCGAATGACGAAGGCCCGGCCCCCTCTCGGGGACCGGGCCTTCTCTTCGTTCAGGTGCTCAGATCAGTCGCGGAAGTAGCTGAGCAGCCGCAGGATCTCCATGTAGAGCCAGACGATCGTGACCAGCAGGCCGAAGGCGATGTACCAGGCGAACTTCGCCGGGGCACCGCGCCGGATGGCCTCGTCGGCCGAGTCGAAGTCGAGCAGCAGCATGAACGCCGCGATGCCGATGATGACCAGGCTGAAGATGATGGCCACCGGGCCGCCGGAACGCAGGCCCAGGCCGTCGCCGCCACCGATCCAGGCGCCGATCATGTTGGCCAGCATCAGGACGAGGGCACCGATGGCGGCGCCGACGACCCAGCGGGTCAGCTTGGGGGTCACGCGGATGGCGCCGGTCTTGTAGATCACCAGCATGCCGGCGAAGACACCGAAGGTCCCGATCAGCGCCTGCATCACGATGCCGGGGTAGACATCGTTGAAGACCTCGCTGATGGCGCCGAGCGCGAAGCCGTAGATCGCTCCGTACCCGAGCGTGGCCGCCGGGTTCGCGATCTGCTTGATCGAGATCACCAGGCCGAGCACGAAAGCGACCAGGACTGCGGGCAGGGCCAGCCCGAGAGCCGCCTGCCCGGGCATCGCCCAGGCGAGCGAGGCGGCGATGACGGTCACCAGGAACGAGAGACCCGTCTTGGTGACGACGTCGTCCATCGTCATGTAGCGCGTGGTCGTCGCCGCATACGGCGACGCTGCGGCGTAGGGGTCGTACTGCGCCGGGGCACCGGAGCCCTGGGGCTGGGTGCCCCAGCCGGCGTACTGCGAACCGTTACCGGGGTTCGCGAACCCCCGGCCGAAAGCCGGGTTGCTGCTGGGCATCGTCATCTCCTCGAGGTGACTCGTCGGTCGTGGAGATCACCGTGCTGCACTCCACTCGGTCAGGTCAACGCTCCAACGTCCTCGGGCGTTCCGGCGTGTCGCGTTTTCCCCCGCAGGGGTGCCCCGCGAGCACCCCGGGACGCCACGACGACGGCGGTGCACGCCGGTGCCGTGTCCCCTGCCGACCCACCGACGCGCCGAACGGCAGGTCCGTGACGATGGGACATGACCAGAACCTCGGCCGAGCGCAGGCATCCGTGGCCGCCGAGCGCGGCCCGTCGACGTTCCGCGACGGGTGGGGCAACTGGAGCTCCAGCAGTCGGTGGCGCAGCGTGCCCCCGGTCGGATTCGAACCGACACCTGGAACCCTTTTAAGGGGTTTGCCTCTGCCAGTTGGGCTACGGGGGCTCGGTCGGGCGCTGGGTCACGGGCTCGGCTGTGGCCCGCACGGTAGCGGGACCGACGGTGAGATCAGCTCGCCTGGCCGGCGGGCGCCTCGGTGTCGGCCGTGCGGGGGTGGCCGGGACGCGGCGGCGACAGCTGGCCGGTGGAGCCGGTGTTGGCGGCGAAGACGAACTCCCGCCGCGGGTCCTGCAGCTGACCGAGCGCGATGACTTCCCGGCGGAACACCGATGCCAGCGTCCAGTCGGCCACCACCCGCGCCTTGCGGTTGAAGGTCGGCACCCGGCTCACGTGGTAGCTGCGGTGCATGAACCACGCCGGCCAGCCCGTGAGCTTCACGCCGTAGACCTGGGCCACGCCCTTGTGCAGACCCAGGCTGGCCACGGAGCCCGCGTACTCGTGCCGGTAGGGCACCGGCTCCCCGCCGGTGAGCACGGCGACGATGTTGTCGGCCAGCCGCTTGGCCTGCCGGACGGCGTGCTGGGCGTTGGGCGCGGTGGTGGCGCCGGCCTCCTTGGTGAGGTCGGGGACCGCCGCGAGATCGCCCGCGGCCCAGGCGTCGGGCAGGCCCTTCACCTGCAGCGTCGCCTCGCACTGCACCCGGCCCCGCCCGTCCACCGGGAGGTCGGTGGCCGCGAGCATCGGGTTGGGCTTCGTACCCGCCGTCCAGACGAGGGTGTCGCTCGGGAACTCCGCGCCGTCGCTCAGCTTCACCACGCCGTCAGCGGAGACCGACTCCAGCCGGGTGTTGAGCCGCACGTCCATGCCACGGGCGGTCAGCTGCTTCACCGTCCACGCACCCATGTCGAGGTCGACCTCGGGCAGGATGCGGCCGGTCGCCTCCACGAGCACCCAGCGCATGTCGGCCGGCGAGAGCCGCGGGTAGTAGTGGGTGATCGCGTACCGGGCCATGTCCTCCAGCTCGGCGAAGGCCTCGATGCCGGCATACCCGCCGCCGACGAAGGTGAAGGTGAGCGCCCGCGTCCGCACCGCAGGGTCGTCCGTCGAGCTGGCCGCGTCGAGCCGGGCGAGCACGTGGTTGCGCAGGTAGATGGCCTCGCCCACGGTCTTGAACCCGATGCCGTGCTCGGCGAGGCCGGGGATCGGCAGCGTGCGGGCCACCGAGCCGGCCGCCATGACGAGCACGTCGTAGGACAGCTCGAACACCGCCCCCTCCACCGGCGCGATCCGGGCCCGCTTCTCGGCGTGGGTCAGCCCCGTGACCGCGCCGGTGATGACCCGGGAACGGCTCAGCGTGCGCCGCAGCGGCACCACCACATGGCGGGGTTCGACCGAACCGGCGGCGGCTTCGGGAAGGAACGGCTGGTAGGTCATGTGCGGCTGCGGGTCGACGACGACGATCTCCGCCCGCCCCCGCGACAGCTTCTTCTGCAGGCGAAGTGCGGCGTAGAGGCCGACGTAACCACCCCCGACCACGAGGATGACCGGGCGGTTCGTCGTGGACGGCACGGGTGCGGAGCGCAGGTCCATGGCGCGAGCCTAGGCCGACCGGGGCCCCCCGACCCGGTGAGCGGCAGGTCAGTCGACGGTCGACGCCAGCTCGGTGGCCCGGGTCAGGACGGCGTCGAGCATCGGCTCGGTGAGCCTGCCCGTGAAGGTGTTCTGCTGGCTGACGTGGTAGCTCCCGAGCAAGGTCAGCCGCCCGCGGGAGCCCTCGAGCGCCACCTCCACGCCGTGTCCGAAGGCCGGTCGCGGGCGCGGCAGCCGGTAGCCCGCAGCGGCCAGGACCGGCCACAGCGCGGTCCACCCGAACCCGCCCAGGACGACGACCACCCGCAGCCGGGGCAGCAACTCCAGCTCGCGGGCGAGCCACGGGGAGCAGGTGTCCCGTTCCTCTGGCGTGGGCGCATTCGCCGGCGGAGCGCACCGGACGGCCGCCGCGACCCGCACGTCGGTCAGCTCCAGCCCGTCGCCGATGTGCGTCGACGTCGGCTGACTCGCCAGCCCGGCCCGCCAGAGCGCGGCGAAGATCCAGTCGCCGCTGCGGTCGCCGGTGAACACCCGGCCGGTCCGGTTGCCGCCGTGCGCGGCCGGAGCGAGCCCCACGACGGCGATCCGGGCGTCGGCCGGACCGAGGCCCGGCACGGGCCGGCCCCAGTAGTCCTCTGACCGGAAGGACGCCCGCTTGACCCGGGCCACCTCCTGCCGCCAGGCCACCAGCCGGGGACAGGCGTAGCAGCCGGAGATCCGGGCGTCGATGACGGCGAGGTCGGGGGCGCTCCGGGCGGCGCGGACGACGCCGGCCGGCGTTCGGGTCACCGGGAAGCCGCCCCCGTCCAGAGCCATGGGACGACGCCTCAGCCGCGGGCCAGCCGAAGCGCGATGCCGTCGAGGATGTCGTGCTCGCTGACCACCACCTCGGGCAGTTCGAACTCGTCCATGAGCACCCGCAGCACCAGGGCGCCCGCGCCGATCACGTCGACCCGGCCCGGGTGCATCACGGCCATCGCGGCCCGCCGCGTCCGGCTCGCGGACAGCAGCTCGACAGCCACCTCGCGGACGGCGTCGACCGGAATGCGCGAGCCGTGGATCGCCTCGGGGTCGTAGGCCGGCAGGCCCAAGGCGATCGCGGCGACCGTCGTCACGGAGCCGGCCAGGCCCACCAGGCTCTCCGCCTCGGCCACCGGTACCTCCACGCGAACGGCGTCGAGCGCCGCGCGGACGTCGCGCTCGGCACCTTCGACCTCCGCGGCGGTCGGGGGGTCCCCGTGCAGGTGACGTTCGGTGAGCCGGACGCACCCCACGTCGACCGAGCGGGCAGCGCGAACTCCGGCGGCGTCTCCGAGGACGAACTCGGTGGAGCCACCCCCGATGTCCACGACGAGGTACGGCGGCCGGGGCGGCGGAGCGCCGTGCGCCGCAGCCGCCCCGTCCAGCGAGGCGGTGGCGCCGAGGAAGGACAGCTCGGCCTCCTCCCGGCCGGTCACCACGTCCGGGAGCCGGCCGAGGGTGGCCAGGACCATGTCCTCGAAGTCCGCGCGGTTGGCAGCGTCCCGGCTGGCGCTGGTGGCCACCATGCGCACGCCGGTCGCTCCCAGCTCACGGGCGGCCGCGGCGTACTCGGCCAGAACCTTCCGGGTGCGCTCGATGGCCTGCGGCGCCAGCCGCCCGGTGGCGTCGACGCCCTCACCGAGCCGGACCACCTCCATGCGGCGCAGCACGTCGGTGTGCGCCCCGTGCCCAGGGACATCGGCGACCAGCAGGCGGATGGAGTTCGTTCCGCAGTCGATGGCGGCGACCCGCGTCACGCGTCGTCCCCGGCCTCGGCCCGGGCGCACGGACCGGCCGCCCACCACTCCCCCATGCCCTCGACCGCGCGGTCGCCGATCGGGTTGACGCCCGGGCCGACGGCCAGTGCGTGACCGGCGAGGGCGTGCAGGCACTTGACCCGGTCGGGCATTCCACCGGCACTCATCCGCGTGGGCAGCACGTCGCGGGCGTCCCGGGTCGCCAGATAGGCCTCGTGGGCCGCGCGGTAGGCCGCCGCCAGCTCCGCATCGGTGCCGAGCTCCTCCTGCCATTCCCGCATGCGTCCCGCCGACTCCAGCCGGCTGGCGGCCGCGGTCGCCCGCGGGCAGGTCAGGTAGTAGAGCGTGGGGAAGGGGGTGCCGTCGTCCAGCCGGGGCGCGGTCTCCACCACGTCGGGCTGGCCGCACGGGCAGCGATGGGCCACGGCCACGAGCGCCCGGGGCGGGCGGCCGAGCTGCCGGGCGACGATCTCTCGCTCGTCCGGGCCGATCGGGTCGCTCACTCGCCCGCGTCGCCGTCGGCCGCGGCCAGCGACTCCATCAGCCCGGCGTACCAGGACGACGGTTTCTCGTCGGCGTCGTCCGGGATCACGGTGTCGGCGTCGCCCGCGACGGTCGCGCCGTCGACGACGACGACCAGCCGGTCACCGGGCAGCACGTACGTCAGCCGCTCGCGCGCCTGCCGCTGGGCGTAGGCCGGGTCGGCCTGCCGGGCGAGCTGCTGCTCCAGGAGCTCGGCACGCTGGTCGAGGGCACGCCCGTCGGCGGCCAGCTGCACCAGCTCCGCGCGGCCGGCGAGGAACTGACGGACCGGACCGGCGAGGGTGAGCGACAGCAGCAGGATCAGCGCGCCGAGGAGCACCGCCCGGCCGGTGAACAGCGACCGCCGGCGGGTCGCCGCCGCGGCGACCGAGCGCACCGACCGCCGGCCGGACCGCCGCTGGCCGGGGCGGTTGGCCGCCAGGGAGCGGACGCCGGACCGCAGGCCGTTGCCGACCGGGCGGGTGGAGTGCACACGGGGCACGCGGCCGGTGGTGCGCCGCCCATCCCCTCCCCCGCGCCGGCCCCGGACGCTGCTCATCCGGGGTTGCTCATCCGCGCCAGCGCGGGAAGGCGGCTGCTCCCGCGTAGCGCGCGGCGTCGTCGAGCTCCTCCTCGATCCGCAGCAGCTGGTTGTACTTGGCCACGCGCTCGGAGCGAGCGGGGGCACCGGTCTTGATCTGCCCGCAGTCGGTGGCGACGGCGAGGTCGGCGATCGTGGTGTCCTCCGTCTCGCCGGAACGGTGGCTCATCATGCAGCGATAGCCGTTGCGGTGCGCGAGGTTGACCGCGTCCAGGGTCTCGGTGAGCGTGCCGATCTGGTTCACCTTGACCAGCAGCGCGTTGGCCGCGCCCTGCGCGATGCCGTCGGCCAGCCGCGTGGGGTTGGTGACGAAGAGGTCGTCGCCGACGATCTGCACCCGGTCGCCCAGCGCCTCGGTCAAGGAGACCCAGCCCTCCCAGTCCTCCTCGGACAGCGGGTCCTCGATCGAGAGGATCGGGTAGTTCGCCACGAGCTCGGTGTAGTACTCGGTGAGGTCGCCGGCGGTCAGGGTCTTGCCCTCGAACGCGTAGCCGCCATCACCGTGGAACTCCGTCGCCGCCACGTCCAGGGCGAAGCCGATGTCGGTACCCACGGAGTAGCCGGCCTGCTCGACGGCCCGCACGATGAGGTCGAGCGCCGCCCGGTTGCTCGACAGGTTCGGCGCGAAGCCGCCCTCGTCACCCAGGCCGGTGGCCAGGCCGTCCTTCTTCAGGACCGACTTGAGCGCGTGATAGGTCTCCGTGCCCATGGCCAGCGCCTCGGCGAAGGTGCCCGCGCCGATGGGCGCGATCATGAACTCCTGGACGTCGACGTTGCTGTCGGCGTGGGCGCCGCCGTTGAGGATGTTCATCATCGGGACCGGCAGCAGGTGGGCCGAGGGTCCGCCGACGTAGCGGAACAGCGGCAGCCCGGCGGAGTCGGCGGCGGCCCGCGCCACGGCGAGGCTGACACCGAGGAGCGCGTTGGCGCCCAGGCGGGACTTGTCCGGCGTCCCGTCGAGGTCGAGCAGGCGCTGGTCGAGCAGGCGCTGCTCGCTGGCGTCGTAGCCGACGAGCTCGGGGCCGATGATGTCGAGCACGCCGTCGACGGCCTTGGTCACGCCCTTGCCGCCGTAGCGCTTCCCGCCGTCACGCAGCTCCACTGCCTCGAAGGCTCCCGTGGAGGCGCCGCTGGGCACGGCAGCCCGGGCGATGGTTCCGTCGTCGAGGGCGACCTCGACCTCCACGGTGGGGTTTCCGCGCGAGTCGAGGATCTCCCGCGCGCCTACGGCATCGATACTGGGCACGGGGCCAGCCTAACCAGCCACAGCCGCATCCCTCGCAGGTCAGGGGGTGGCGCGCTCGTCGGCCCGTTCGTCGGCCCGTTCGTCGGCCTGCGCGTCGAGTGCGTCGGCGTACCGGCGGACCGCCGCTCGCAGGGCGTCCTCGACATCCCAGCCCCGGTGCGCGGCCGCGGTGACGACCGCCAGCAGCCGCTCCCCCAACTCCTCGGGGCCGGCGAGGGTCAGCTCGGCGGGCTCCGGCGTGAACAGTCCCGCCCGGCCTGCCCGCCGCACCAGAGCCGCGCCCCAGGCCGCCGCGGGCTGCGACCGCGAGACGCCCTCGGTGGGTGAGCGGCGCTGCTTCTCCGCCTGCTTGATCTCCTCCCAGCCGGCCTCGACCGCCGCCACGTCCCGGGGGCCTGCGTCCCCGAACACGTGCGGGTGGCGGCGCACCAGCTTGTCCACCAGGTCGCCGGCGACCTCGTCGATGTCGAACCGGTGTCCGGCCCCGGCCTCGGCAGCCACCCGGGCGTGGAAGATCACCTGCAGCAGGACGTCGCCCAGCTCCTCCCGCATCGCGACCGGGTCGTCGTCGACGATCGCGTCGTAGGCCTCGTGCGCTTCCTCGAGCAGATAGCCGCGCAGCGAGGTGTGCGTCTGCTCGGCGTCCCAGGGGCAGCCACCCGGCGCGCGCAGCCGGTCCATGACGGCCACCACGTCGAGCAGCCGGATACCGGCCGGCTCCGGCGCGCCGTCGACCGTCTCCGGGGCCTCCACCGGGGCCACGGTGAGGACGACGACGTCGCCGGGCACCTCGTCGGCGGCGAGCACGTCGGCGACGTCGGTGACCGTCCATCCCTCGGCCCGCAGCGCGTCGGCGGTCGCGGCCGCCCCGGGCAGGGCGACCAGCGGGCGGCCGGACGCGATCACGCGCCAGGCGGCGGGGCCGAGCAGTCCGGGCAGGTGGGCGCTGACGGTGAGGGCGAGGGCGACGGGCACCCGATCAGTTTGCGGGAGCCGCCTGGTCGGCCGGCGCGGCGGCGTCCTCGAGGAGATCCACCACACCGGTGTCGTCCGGGGCCAGCTGCCCGTCCTGGAACGTGCCGAAGCGGGGGTTCACCGTCACGTCCAGGTCGTCGCGGACCTTCTGCACCAGCGCGTCGCCCGCCGTAGCGGCTGCCGAGGCGGCCTGTTGCTCGAGCTGCGGCCGGACCTCCTCGAACGGCGGGTAGGGGGCGACGAAAGCGACGAGCACGCCGCCGACCTCGGGAACGGCGACGGTGAACCCGGTGCCGGGCTTCGCGGCGGCGGCGCCCTCCGCGAGAGGCCCGGGGATCTGGTCGGGCGTGCGCTCCTCGATCTCGGGCAGCGTGTACTGGCCGGCGTGCTGCGCGGCCACGGCGGCGTAGCTCGTGGGTGCCGCCGTCAGCTGGGCGAGGACGGCGTCGGCGGTGGGCTGGTCGGGAACGGTGATGTAGCCCAGCCGGGTCGTCGTCGCGTTCTGGCGGGCCTGCTCGTAGGCGGCCCGAAGCCCTTCCTCGGTCAGGCCCTCCGCCTCACCCTCCTGCACGGCGATCTCCTGGCGCACCAGCTGCTGGCGGACGTTCTCGAACACGTCGGCGCGGCCGACGCCCTTCGCCGCGAGGTGACCGAACACGGTGTCGGGGTCCTCCCCGCCGAGCAGCTGCTCGATGCGGGCCCGGACGTCGTCATCGCTGACCTCGACGCCGTAGCGCTGGGCAACCGTCGTGTAGATCTCCTCGTCCACCAGCAGGGTGAGCACCCGGCGGATGAACGGGTCGGAATTCGCGTCGGCGAAGGCGGCGACGTCGGGGTCCTCGCGCCGGTCGGCGATCGCGGCGTCCAGTTCCGCGACCGTCACCTGCTCGTCGCCGACGTAGGCGGCGACGGTGGGCGAGGTGCGGCAGGCGCTCAGCCCGGACACCACGACGGCCATGAGGCACCCGGCGACGAGCACCCGGGGAACGCGACGCTTCAGCACGCCCCGGAGAATCCCACAC
The DNA here is from genome assembly GCA_025965715.1 of Blastococcus sp. Lineage (GTDB taxonomy): Bacteria > Actinomycetota > Actinomycetes > Mycobacteriales > Geodermatophilaceae > Blastococcus_B. Next base: position 25,443 of record JAOPWJ010000012.1, read on the forward strand.
GCTCCGGTGATCACGGAGTCGTGACCCCGAATCGGAGGGGAATCGTGGTCACGGCTCGACGGTCGCGGGGATCACGCGGCGACGGGCTGGTGGAGGACCGCCCGCAGGACCGAGTGCAGGTTCTCCAGGAGCGCGACGTCGCGCAGCGGAGTGCGGCGGTCGGGCCCGACCGGGACCTTCAGCACGATCATCTCGACGGCGGCCTTGTACGAGGCGCCCTCGGCCAGCCGGGCCAGGCGCATCTGCTGCGACTCACGCAGGGGCACGGGCCCGACCCGGATGCCCCGGCCCTGCAACGACACCTCGGTGACGCCCAGCGCGCGCATCGCCGTCCGGAACCGTGCGACGGCCAGCAGGTTGAGCACCGGCGCGGGCGGAACGCCGTAGCGGTCGGTGAGCTCGTCGAGCACGGCCTGCGCCTGGTCGTCGTCGTGCACCGAGGCGACCTTGCGGTAGGCCTCCATCCGCAGCCGTTCCCCGGGGATGTAGTCGTGCGGCAGGTGCGCGTCGACCGGCAGGTCGACCCGGACGTCGGCCGGCTCCACCGCAGGGGACTCCCCCGTCGCCTGCGACCGGTAGTCGGCCACCGCCTCGCCGACCAGCCGGACGTAGAGATCGAAGCCGACCCCTGCGATGTGGCCCGACTGCTCGCCCCCGAGCAGGTTGCCCGACCCGCGGATCTCGAGGTCCTTCATCGCCACGGCCATGCCGGCCCCGAGGTCGGTGTTGTGCGCGATGGTGGTCAGCCGGTCGACCGAGGTCTCGGTCAGGGGCCGCGTCGGGTCGTAGGTGAAGTACGCGTACGCGCGTTCGCGGCCACGGCCGACGCGGCCGCGGATCTGGTGCAGCTGCGAGAGGCCGAAGGTGTCGGCGCGGTCGACGATCAGGGTGTTGGCGTTGGGGATGTCCAGGCCCGACTCGACGATCGTCGTCGCCACCAGGACGTCGTACTCCTTCTCCCAGAAGCCGACCATGATCCGCTCGAGCTCGTGCTCCTTCATCTGGCCGTGGCCGACCGCCACCCGCGCCTCGGGCACGAGGTTGCGGATCTTGGCGGCGGCCTTGTCGATCGACTGCACGCGGTTGTGGATGACGAAGACCTGGCCGTCGCGCAGCAGCTCGCGGCGGATCGCGGCAGCCATCTGCTTGTCCTCCCATGCCCCGACGTAGGTCAGCACCGGGTGCCGCTCTTCCGGAGGGGTGAGGATCGTCGACATCTCGCGGATGCCGGTCAGGCTCATCTCCAGCGTGCGCGGGATCGGGGTGGCCGACATCGAGAGCACGTCGACCGCCGTCCGCATCGACTTCAGGTACTCCTTGTGCTCGACGCCGAAGCGCTGCTCCTCGTCGACGATCACCAGCCCGAGGTCCTTGAAGCGGGTGGTCGACTGCAGCAGGCGGTGGGTGCCGACGAGGACATCGATCTCGCCGTCGGCCAGCTTGCGGACGACCTCGTCGCTCTCGGTCTTCGACTGGAACCGGGACAGCACGCCGACGGACACCGGGAACTGGGCGAACCGCTCGGAGAAGGTCTTGAAGTGCTGGTTGGCCAGCAGCGTCGTCGGCACGAGGACGGCGACCTGCTTGCCGTCCTGCACCGCCTTGAACGCCGCCCGGATCGCGATCTCGGTCTT
>JAOPWJ010000042.1 GCA_025965715.1 Blastococcus sp.
TGTATGCGACGGCGACGTATGCGACGGCGACGTATGCGACGGCGTCCTCAGCCACAGCCCGCGGAGTGCCGTCAGACATCTGCCCCCCTCCTCGGCGACAGCCGCCGGATGGTCGCCGGGGCCGCCCCCTGTGCCGGCTCTCGCGACAACGCGGCGGCTCCGGCCGCGGGCCAGGCGCCTTTGGCCGCGCCGTCGGGCCGAACTGTTCCGCGGTGGCGGCCCAGCTGGCGAGGAGGGCCAGCCGCCCTGCCACGCATCGCCGGAGGCGGGTTCACTCGGAGGGAACGGACAGCCCGCCTTCTGATCCCCTATCGGTCAACGACGACAAGAATGGAACCCACCGTGCGAGGAACCGTCCTGTACGCCCCCGGCGACGTCCGCGTCGAGGACCGCCCGGAACCGACCATCGAGCAGCCGACCGACGCCGTTCTCCGGCTGGCGGCCACCTGCGTCTGCGGCTCGGACCTGTGGCCCTACCGCGGCATCGAGAAGATCGACGGGCCCTCCCCGATGGGGCACGAGTACGTGGGCATCGTGGAGGAGGTGGGCCGCGACGTGTCCACCATCAAGCCGGGCCAGTTCGTCGTCGGCTCCTTCTTCGCCTCCGACAACACCTGCGAGATCTGCCGGGCCGGCTACCAGACCCACTGCGTCAACCGGCAGCCCGGCGCCGCCACCGGCGGGCAGGCCCAGCGCCTCCGGGTGCCGTTGGCCGACGGAACCCTCGTCGCCACCCCCGGAATGCCCGACGACGACCTGATCCCCAGCCTGCTGGCGGCCTCGGACGTGCTCGGCACCGGCTGGTTCGCCGCCGTCGCCGCCCAAGCCGGCCCCGGCACGACCGTCGCCGTGGTCGGTGACGGCGCCGTCGGCCTGCTCGGCGTCCTCGCGGCCACGCAGCTCGGCGCGGAGCGGATCATCATGATGAGCCGGCACGAGCCCCGGCAGAGGCTCGCGCTCGAGTTCGGCGCGACCGACATCGTCACCGAACGCGGCGACGAGGGGGTCGCCCGCATCAAGGACCTCTCCAACGGCCTCGGCGCGCACTCGGTCATCGAAGCCGTCGGCACGCAGGAGTCGATGATGCAGGCCATCCGCGCCACCCGGGCCGGCGGACACGTCGGATATGTCGGGGTCTCCCACGGCGTCTCGCTGCCGGGCGAGGAGCTGTTCTTCTCCGGCGTCCACCTGCACGGCGGCCCCGCCCCGGTGCGCCGGTTCCTGCCCGACCTGATCGACCGGATCTGCCACCGGGAGATCGACCCTGGCAAGGTCTTCGACCTCGAGCTGCCGCTCGAGCAGGCCGCCGAGGGCTACCGGGCCATGGACGAGCGCCGCGCCATCAAGACGCTCCTGCGTCCCTGACCCCCTGTGGTCAGTAGGGCCAACGCACGCCGCGACGGTAGTCGGGGGCAGCGCTGGTGGGATGCCCCGTCGGTAGGCCTCACGGCGGGGCATCCCCGTTGCGAGCGGGGCCGGCTCCCTGGGTTCGGTGGGTCAGGCCGGCTGACATCCACGCGTCGCGGGGTGACCGGGTCAGGCCGGCCCGGGTCGGCTCTGCCACCGCTCGCCCCCGGGGTACGGCCCAGCGCTCGTCGCACAGCAGCCTCTGCATCGACGAGCGGCCCCGACGTCGAGCAGATCGTGCGCGGCAACTGACCCGACCGCTCCGGCCGCCGGAACGGCTGCGGGACCAGCCGTCAGACCAGCCACCGTCCGCTGGAATCAAGCGACAGGGCGGTGCCCCAACGCTTCAACTCCCCGCAGAAGACCTCGATCACGTCGGACCCGTAGTGATCGGCCTCCCAGCCCGCATACAGGTGTCGGTCGGCGATGAGATCACCGTGCACGACCGGCCGAGCGCGCAGGTCGAACATCGGCCCGGTCGAGATGATGGCGACCCCGTGGCCCGCCGCAGCCAGTGCCTGCGCCATGATCGGCGAACCGATCTCGACGGGGTCGCAGGTACGCAGCCCCGCGTTGGACAAGGACTCATCCAGCACCCGCCGCGCAGCATGCGTCGATGGCATCAGGATCAGTCGGTGCTTGGCGAGTTCCTCGAGTGGAACTTCGCGGAACTGCGCCAGCTCATGCGAACTGGGAAACTGCGCCGTGATCCCGCCGAAGGAATGCAGAAGGTATGAGCGCCAGTGAGGCGGTGGTGGGAACGACGAGATCCCGAGGTCTGCACCGATGGCCTCGGCATTCTCGAAGACGTGCGAGGGAAATGATTCGACGACGTCCACGAGAGGCAGCGAATGCCCGTTCTCCGCGATGAAGGGCGCCAGGCTGTCCTTGATGGTCGAGAACGGCGCGACGATCCGCAGCAGGGGGTGGTTCGCGCGGTCGTCGAAGCGCAACGACGTCTTGGCGTTGTTCGCCCGGCGGAGAAGGTCACTGGCGACCTCCACGAACCGGACGCCGGCATGAGTCAGTGAGAGCGGTCCGTGGCCGCGCGTGAACAACTCGACGCCGAGTTCCCTCTCCAATGAACGCATCTGGCGGGACATCGCCGGCTGGGAGACGTGGGCTACTCGCGCGCCCTCCGTGACGTTTCCGGCCTCGGCGACTGCCAGAAAATGCTGCAACACCCTGAGCTCCATCATCGCCTCCGTAGCTGAGCTCGGGCGCGCCCACCGATTCAAGGGGCAGGAGAGGCGCGTGTGCGGCAGCCGCGCGCGGAGCGGGCGCGCTGATGTTGTACTGACGCGGCAGCTTGGTCAAGCGCCGCATCGGTCCGTGTGACCGACGAGCGGTGTGGTGCAGATGGTAGGGGCGCAGCCAGGCAGGGAACGCTTCTCGGCGCGCGGCCCCGCGGGCGCAGCCGCCGTCGGCGGCCATCACCCCGCTGGTCCGGCAGGACAGGCGGGGGTGGTGACCCGGACGACCGGCCAGCCTCTCGTCGCCCGCCGGCCGCGGACGCCGGCGCGGAGTCACAGCGCAGCCGGGTCGCACGCGAGCACCTCCGGATGCGCCCGGCCGGTCGCCTTCAGGGGGCGCGCTGCCCGTCAGGAGGCCCCGCACAGGTCCCGTCGACCAGGATCTCGCCATCCCCCTCGACCACGCGCTCCGGTCGGCACAGCCAGCCGGGGACGGCCGCGCAGAAACCCGCGGCGTTCTGCACCCGCCTGCCGGCGAGCCGGTGCGACCGCCACCCGGATGGCCGGCAGAGCCGCGTCGCACCGCATGCGCAGCGCGGCCGGTTCCCAGCGCCCGGCCATGCACGCCGTGCATGGGGACCGAAGCCAGACCGCATGGGCTCGAGCACGACATGTCCTTGCCGCGTCACAGGGGCCTGGATAATGTATCTCTTCTGTAGGACGAATGCTTTTCACTCGCCGCTAGACGGATAGAGGAGCGAAATGCACAAAGAGAAGACGTGGATTGCCGCACTGGCCACCACTCTGCTGATCAGCGCCTGTGGTGGCACGGACGCCGGCGGTGACGGTGACGCCTCCGGGGGGTCCGGAAATAGCGGTAAGCCGATGGACCGGGGGGCTGCATGCACGGCCGCCGAGAGCGGGGGGCCTCTGGACTGGTGGACCCAGGACCCCGAGACGGCCGAAACGATCATCGGCATGTTCAACGAGAAGTACCCGGATATCGAGGTGAACTTCACGCAGCTGCTCGAGAACGACATTGCGCAGCGAATTGTCGCCGAGTCGAATGCCAAGAAGGTGACCGCAGACCTCGCCGTCGGTCACATGGCCGCCTTCCAACCGCTGATCGAGCGGAACCTCGTCGACACCGAGCTGCAGTGGCCGACCGATATTTCCGACAACCTCAAGTCGGACTCCAACATGATCCGCGTTTCCCGGCGGGCCAACGGCATCGTGTACAACACGGAGCAGTACAGCGCCGAAGACCTGCCGGACACGTGGGAGGACCTGGTCGACCCGAAGTGGGCCGGGAAGACCTCAGTGCACACGACGGGAATTCCGTTCGACGTGCTGAGTATTGCGTGGGGTGAAGAGAAGACCCTCGACTGGGCGCAACGGCTCGCGGAGACCGTGCAGCCCGAGGTCATCAATGGCACCACCGCCGGCATCCAGGCCGCGGCGAGCGGCGAGGTCCCGATCGCTTTGAGTGGACGGGATTCCGAGGCCAATGAACAGAAGGCTGCCGGCGCGCCGGTCGACATCAAGTACCTCGACCCGGTCCCGACCTTCGACTTCTACGAGATGATCCCCGCCGGCGCCGAAGACGTGGACGCAGCGGTGTGTTTCGCGACCTGGTACGTGACGGACGCCAAGGACGACGTGCTGGCCCTGAGCTACACCACGAACGACGATGTCCCGCCAGGCCTGCCGGCGGGGGCCGAAGTGATCTCTGTGACGCCCGACGACGTGGCACAGCTGGGCAAGATGGCTCCCGAGATCAGTGACATCTGGGTGAACGGCGGCTGAGCTCGACGCCACCACGGTCCTTCATGGCCTCCGGGCCGGCGCACGACGATGCGCCGGCCCGGGGTCCGCCTACCCCGGAGCGCAGAAATGATCTCGGTCAGGAACCTATCCAAGACATATTCCGCGACCAGTTCTTCCGCGGCGTTCCGCGCTGTCGACCAGGTCAGCTTCGACGTGGCCGACGGCGAGTTCTTCACGCTCGTCGGTCCGAGTGGATGCGGGAAGACAACGACCCTGCGATGCATCGCAGGGCTGGAGAAGCCCGATGCCGGCTCCATAACCCTGGGTAGCACGGTCGTGCTGTCGGACAGGCTGTACGTGTCGGCGGATCGTCGCGACGTCGGCATGGTCTTCCAGAGCTACGCAGTGTGGCCGCACATGACTGTCTACGACAACGCGGCGTTCCCCCTGACGGTCGGGCGTACCAAGCTCCGCCCCCCGGAGGTGAAGGAGCGCGTGATGCGCACGCTCGCCTTGGTCGGCCTGGAGGGGGTGGCCGAACGCAAGCCCACGCAATTGTCCGGCGGGCAGCAGCAGCGTCTGTCACTGGCGCGTGCGCTGGTCCACCAACCGAAGTGCCTGCTGTTCGACGAGCCACTCTCCAACCTCGACGCGAAGCTTCGTGAGCGAATGCGCGCAGAGCTGCGAAGTATCCAGCGGGCGTTGGGATTCACCGCGCTGTACGTCACCCATGATCAGATCGAGGCTCTCAGCCTCTCCGATGGCATCGCCGTGATGCACCAGGGACGCATCATCCAGCAGGGATCGCCACGAGAAATATACTTCTCGCCGGCGAACCGCCGGATCGCCGAATTCATCGGCGCCAGCAATCTGGTATCGGGCACCATCATCGCGGGCGACACCGGCACCGACGACGTCGCAGTGCGAACCGGCCTCGGGGATCTGCGGTGCTCCGGTACCGGCCACCGAGCGGCGGCCGGGGAGGAGGTATTCGTCTCCCTGCGACCTGAGGACGTCCGATTCACCGACGCGTTCACCAGTGAGGTCAATACGTTCATGGCCACCGTTGAAACGGTGACTTTCGGGGGCGCATCCACCGAGTTGCATGTGCGCGCCGGGGAGTCGGGCGTGCCGATGCGCCTCCAGGTGTCTTCCCGCCGGATCGTCGCCGAGGGCGACACGGTCATGCTGGGCATCCGCTGCCAGGACTGTCGGATCCTCCCCGCGGACATGGACGCCGCCTGGCCGCCCCCTCGTATCGAGGAATCCTGAGATGACCCTCGTGGTGGCAGGCCCGGCCTCGCCCAGCTCCCCGCCGACTCTCCCACCCCCCGAGCGGCGCCGGATGTCCTCCGGCTTGACCCGCTCGGTGATGGTCGCCACCGTCCTCGTCGTTCTGTGCTACCTCGTACTGGGGCCACTCGCGCTCCTGTTCATCACGAGCGTTCGCACTCCGGAGTTCCTTCCGTTCGATCCCGGTGCCACGTGGACCTGGGAAAGCTACGGAACGGTTCTCACCAATCCGCATCTGTACGAGCTGCTGTGGAACACACTGAGCATCGGCGCCGGCTCGATGATTGTGGCGTTCGTTCTCAGCGTCATCCTGGCGTGGCTCGTCGAGCGCACCAACATCCCGCTACCCAACGTCGCCGCCGTCCTCATCATCCTCGGCATGGGGCTACCCGGGTTCATCTCCGGAATCAGCTGGACCGTGCTCGCGAACCCAACCAACGGTCTGCTGAACGAGCTGCTGAACGCCATTCCCGGGATCGACGCGGAGCGTGGGCCGCTGAACGTGTTCAGCCGTACCGGGTTCATCTTCGTGCAAGGGATCAACTTCGTTCCGGCCACCTTCCTGCTGGTGGCGGCGGCGTTCCGTGCCATGGACGTTCGGATGGAGGAGGCGGCGACGATGTCGGGCGCGGGCACGTGGCTGACGCTGCGTCGAATCACGCTCCCGGTACTGGCCCCAGCGCTGATCGGCGCATTCATCTACATGTTCATCACGGTTGTAGAAAGCTTCGACATCCCGCTCACGATCGGCCTTCGCGCGGATATCCGGGTCTTGAGCAGCGAGGTGTACCTGAACCTCCATCCTGCCGTCGGGTTCCCCGACTACTCGATGGCAAGTGTGCACGGCGTCATCCTGCTGATCGTCGGCATTGCGCCTCTGTGGTACTACAACCGAGTCCTGAAGCGAGCGGATCAGTACGCGACGATCGGCAGCCGAAGCGGTCAACGGAAGAGGATCGATCTTGGCCGACTGAAGTGGGTTGCGGGCGGCTTCGTCGGTCTGTACGTCCTACTGTCGCTCATCTTGCCGGCGCTGGTGATGGCGTGGACGAGTATCCAGCCCTTCTACGCCCTGCCGAACGCCGAGTCACTCGGTCGAACGACCTTCGAAGCCTACGGTCAGATCCTTTCTTCGCCCGGCTTCTACGATGCGTTGCGGAACACCGCCATCCTGGCTCTCCTCGCACCGCTCCTGGTCATGACGCTCGCACTGTTCACGTCGTGGATAGTCGTGCGTTCGACCTCGCGGGGCCGGACACTGATGGACGCTCTGGCGTTCATGCCACATGTCATCCCCACCCCGGTCCTCGCCCTCGCGTTGCTCTTGATCTACCTGTCCTTGCCGATCCCGATCTACGGAACGGTCTGGATCCTCGTCATCGCGATCATGACGCGATACATCGGGCTCTCGACTCGATTGATGAATGCCGGCGTGACGTCAGTGCAGCGCGAACTGGAAGAGGCGGCCCTGGTGAGCGGCGCAACAGCCTTCACCACGATGCGGCGAATCATCCTGCCACTGGTCCTCCCCTCCTACATCAACGGATTCGTGATGGTCGCGCTGCTCGCCGTTCAGCAGTTGGCGATGCCCCTGATCCTGGCGTCCTCGTCCAACACCGTGCTGTCGACCCTGGTCTGGGGGCGTTGGGTGAGCGGCGATACCGGGCCCGCCACCGCACTCGGCGTGATCGTTCTGGCGATCAGCATGTTCATTGCAGTGATAGGGCGTCGGCTTGGGGGCTTGCGCGACTGACCGCAGTGCTCTGACGGATATTCGTGCCATGCCAAATCCTGAGAGGATCGGCTCCCAAGTGGGCAACCCAGCCGTGTCGACGACCTACGTCCCGATCCGCACGCCGTATGCGGCGATCGACGGCGTCCTACGACAGTCGGGGGGTGGGTCGTCGCGCTGCGTGGTGATCCAGACGCATCCGCGACGTGACAGCGTGCAGAACCTGACGGCGTGGCCCATGGAGGCGTTGCCCGCGCTCGGTGTTGACACATTCTCGTTCAACAACCGGTTCGCCAACAGCGCCGCGGGAATCGACGTCTCCACCTCGTGGGAGCCGCTGGCCCTGGACGTTGCCGCTGCGGTCGGGGAGATGCGATCCCGAGGGTACGAGCGGGTCGTCCTGTACGGCACGAGCGCGGGTGGTCCCCTCATGGCCTTCTACCAGGCCGTCGCCACCCACGGGAACGCGACTTTCGACCCTTCCAGGGCGCTCTCGGGATATGGCGGGTACGTCGATCCCTCGGGGAGCGAGCTGCGTCTGCCACCCGCCGACGGCATCGTCATGCAGAACGCGACGAGCGGCCCGGCGAGTTCTTTCCTGATGCGACTCGACGCCTCGATCGTGCAGGAGGACGAGGCCATCCGGGACCCGGCGCTCGACATGTTCGCTGCAGCCAACGGGTTCGACGCGGAGTCAGGCACCGGCGAGTACACCACCGAGTTCCTCGGGGCCTACTACGAAGCGCAGTCCCGCCGGATGAACCGGCTGGTCGCAACCGCCCGAGCGCGGCTGGCGCGGATGCGAACGAGCGGGGAGCCGTACCTGGATGACGCGTTCATGGTGATCCCCGGCGTGCGGGCACTGCCAGCGTTCGTCGACCTCCGCCTGAACCACACCACGCGCGAAGCATGGCCGTCGACGGCTGGGTCGCGACGCATCGTCGAGAGTCATCGCCCTGCCGTGCCGAACGCGGTCACCGACAACCGCCGGCGGATGCCGGGCACGACGGTCCACACGCTGACGTCGTTCCTCAGCTACCGGGCGATCTTGTCCGACCCGCTCCGGTACAACCCCTCGGCAGCTCGGGCTGCCGAGAGCGGGGTGCTCGATTGGTCGAGCAACACCTCCACCACCCGCCATGTGTCGACGGTCGATGTGCCTTTGCTGGTCACCATCGGCACCCGAGACATCGAGGTGCACCTCCCGGTCGGCGAGATGATCCACGCAGCGTCGAAGTCGCATGACAAGTGCCTCGTCGTCGTCGACGACGCCGACCATGGCATGCGAGGGCCCGGTGACGGCGACCCGGGGACCGATGCCGTCCGGAAGGTGCATCGAGAGGCCGTCGCCGCCTGGGTCATCGACCGTTTCGCCGCGTAGCGCTCCGGCGGTCGGGCCACGTGCCTGGCAGAGGCCCCGGACGACGTCCTGGCGGTTCGGCTGCGCGGGTCTGGCTGGCTGGGAGTTCCGGTGCGGCAGGCGTCCCACCCGCGGACGCACGTAGGGCCCGGTCGGATGACCGGGCCCTACGTGACTCAACTTCAGGGTGGTGGGGTTTTCCCCGAAATGCATCTCCGCAGGTCAAGGAGCTGCAGTTGATCTTCGTTCCACGACCATCACATCAAGATCGCGTTTTGTTCACACCTAGCGGCCGCAGATGCCGGTGAAGTCGTCGGGGACTACCGGAACACGTCGGCGAAGGTGTAAGCGAGCGCGAGTGCCGCTTGGTTGCCGGCAGCAGCGAACGTCGCGAGGAGATGACGGAACGCCGCTACACCGTCCTCGTCGAACAGTACGAGGTGGCGCTGCTCGGTCAGAAGCCGCTCGAGGTAAGGGATGATCGCGTTCCCGGCGAGCGGGTCGCCGGCGTAAGGACCGTCTGCCGGAACCGCCGCCGCGATGGCCCGCAAGGCGCGTGCCTCATCGAGCGGCGCGAGGTAGACCATCGTCTGTACAGCCTCGTGGACGCACTGTGGCACGTGCAGGCTCGCGCAGATCTCCAGGACAGGAAACGCGAGCTCTGCGAACTCTGCGAGGTTCTGGCGCTTCGGTATGCGGTCGCGCTTCTCATCGAAGGCTCCGCTCGCGAAGTAGATCTGCTGTGCGATGCCGTGTGACACCTCCACGGCGCCGCGGAGCTGGGCAAGCTGTTCGTCGGAGAGCTCGGCACCAGCCAAGTGCTCTCCGGGATCGCGGTTCCATCGGGTGAGCGACGCGGTGGCCGCCACCGCCAGCAGACGGTATGCCGTCTGCTGCCCGGGGCGGCCGGGCGGCGCGAGGTAGTCGCGCGCATGCTGCGCGAACGCCTCCGCAGCACCGGCGTGCGCGGGGGCATCTGCCAACCACCGTTCGACCGTCTGGGATGCGAAGGGTGTCTGGGGGACCAGCGCCAGGTACGTGAGCAGTACGAAGACGCCGCGTCCCGAGTCGCCGTGGCGGTCCGCGATGGCATCGTCGCCCATACCGAGAAGTTGTTCGAGGACCGCATCGACTTGTTGAGGTGCCGCGGCGGTGTCGCTCATCAGCTGGCCGAGTAGGACGGCCCGCACATGAGGGTTGTGCTCGCCCAACAGGAGTTCGCCGATCGCGGCAGCCCGCTCTGCCACGTTCTCGTTGGCGAGCATGGCTACAGCGGCCTGCGCCGCCTGCATGCGCACGACGGGGTTCGTGTCGCGCAAGGCCGAGGACACGACTGCGGCGATGGTCGGTTGAGCTTCACTTTCGCGCCATTCCTGGCGGTTGAGGAGGCTCGCCAGACCCCCGATCGCGGTGTCACGCATGCCCGGACTCCACGCGGCCCTCACTGGAGGAAGGACCCGGCGTCCGAACGCGTCGCGGACGCGGTGAGCAACGCGAGTACCCGCTCCCCGACTGGGGTTCCGGGGCGCACACGGCGGTCGTGCGCGAGAGCAGCGGCAGAGTCGACCAACAACCGTTCGAGGTCTGCGGGCACCGAGGCAGCGGACCCGAACGTCGCGTCGGCCTCGAGGAAGAGCTCGAGCAGTCGCCGTTCGCTCTCCGGTCTCTTGTCCGAACCACTTCTCACCAACCCCAGTTCCTCGCTGAGCGCCCCGGCCGCCGCCTCGACCGGCGCCTCCAACTCGATACCCCGCTTCGACAGATCCTCGACCAGAGACCACGGTTCGAACGTGGCAGTCACGTCCATCCACGGCACGACGCCGGGGGGCCCTTCCGGTCCCAGCTCATCCAACCGAGCAATCAGGGCAGGGGACGTGATCGCTTCCCGACGTAGACACCCGAGGAGCGCGTCCTTGACCCGCTGAGAGCCCCCATTCACATCCGCGAGTGCGTGCGCCTGCAAGACCGCCGCCTCCAACCTTCCCGCCAAAGCGGGCTCGTTCTCGGCCAGCGCGGCGAGAAGGTCGGCAGCAGCTGCGTGGGTCTCAGGGTGCGACAGCACCGTGCCGGACTCCAGGAGCGGCAGGAAGACGCGGCCGAGCGCGACGGCGTCGCCGGCGGGCATCATGATCGCCGCCCACGCCGCCGCGTTGTGGAGGCGCTCCACGAGGACAGCAACGGCCGGCGTGGCGTCGGCCGGATCGGCGCTTGTCAGCGCCGCGGACAGCGCAGCGGCAGCCGGTTCGCCCGCACCATGCGCGATCATCGAGAGGTCGCGGCGGCCGTACTGCAGCCAGCCGTCCGCGTTCGGCACAGACATCAGCCACCTGTCGCTCGTCTGCGGCCCGGCCCCTTCGTTGGCGAGATCGCAGAAGACCTCGGCCGCCACCCGAAGATCGGCTGCGCACAGTTCGCCGAACGCCTGTCCGAGCACGTAGGCACCATGTTCGGCCTGTTGCCGACGGGACTCCCGGAGCGGAAGCAGCGGGCCGCCCGCGAACGTCACCTGCTCATCGCGGGTTTCCTGGAAGGTCAGGACGACACCGGCCATGCGCCTGGCGAGGTCGGGGTCATGCGGGACGGTCGGGACGACAGCCTCTGCCAGCCAGGTCAGGACCGTCCCGCCCCATTGCCGAAGGGCGTCGTCATCGCCCAACAGCCGCTCCACCGCGTCGCGAACCACGGGGCTGGCCGCAATGGCGTGCGGGAGTTGCCGGGCGGTGACCTCTGCCAACCCTTCCATCTGCTGTGGATCGGTGCGGCACGCGTCGAGCAGCGCCGCGACGGCCAGGCTGCGGTCGTCGGCCCCTGGGTCCCCCGCGCGCAGGGGGACCCGAAGTTGCAGCCCGATGAGGAGGTTCGCGGCGAGGGCCGCGTCCTGGAAGGAAGCCATCGCGTTGGCTGCAAGGTGCTGCGCAAGAGCGGCGAGCGGCACGACCGCCGCCCCCGGTTCGGCCAGTACCGCGGGAGTGCGAAGTGCACCGACGAGTTGACCGATGAAGTGCTGCCCGGGCCACATCCCTTCGGGCCTGTCTGCCCGGCCGGACTCCGGCGCGAGCGGCGCGAGGTCTTCTGCCGCGCGGACCAGGTTCAGCAGTCGGGCAGCGAAGGCCAGCGAGGCAAGGACGTGGGGCGACCCGGCCACCTCCAGGCAGAGCCGCCAGAACAGCCCGTTGTCACGGTGCTTCCAGAGCAGGTCGACGAGGATGTCGAAGCTCGGCCTCGCGACCAGGGGAAGCGAAGGGTCAGCGTCCAACGTGCCGAGGAGACGGCCCGGGTCCAGGGGGTCGAAGAGCACGTAGATGGCCGTGGCGTAGTCGAACAAGATGTTGTGGGAGAACGACAGGACCCGCCGCGCAAAGGCCAACGTCCCGCTGTCGCCGGAGAGGACGTTCTCGCTGAGCATCGCCTCGACCGCGGCGCTGTCGGCGGCGGTGACGGCGGGCTCGGCTTCGATGACCCGCAGGCTCCGGCTCGACAACATCTGGTGACACAAGCGCGACAGCAGGGCCTCTCGGGCAGTGCGGTCTGCGTTGTAGACGCGCCAACTCCAGTAGGCCTCCAGAAGGTCGGCCCTGCTGCGGACGGCAAGGAGCTCACTGTGCTGGCCGCCGGAGAGATGGGACGTCAGCTGCGCTGCAAGTCGAAGGTTGAACGGGTTGCGCAGCAGCGCGCGGAGTTCGTGCGGTGCCTCCGCGAGCAACGCCGCGAGAGGGAGTGGAGGTACCACGGCGGTGTCGAGCTCACTGTCGGTGAGGTCGCCGACCATGAGGTGGCGGACGCCGGTGAGCCGGCCATCAATCTGGGAGAAGTCATCCGAGATCGGAGCCCCACGGAACGCCTGCTGCAGTTGGCGGCTGTTCCGGGCGTCGAAGGTTCTTACCGTTGCCACGATCTGCCACCGGGAGCCCCGCAAGTCGGCCACAGTGCTGCTCAGGAACTCGCGATCTTCGGCTCCGCGCAGGGCGTCGATGCCGTCGATCAGGACGACCCCGGCCGAACCGGTCCAGGCACGAAGCACCGAAGTCAGCGGCGCATCAAGCTGAATCCGGTTCGCACCGGCGATGTCCGATGCGCGCAGCACGACGACCTCTTGCGACTCGGACCGGCGGGTGGCGAACTCTTGCGCGACCGCAGACTTCCCTGCGCCGGCGTCACCGACGACGAGCACGTTGTCCTCTCCGGCTTCTGCCAAGAGTCGGACACCGACGCTCCGCCCGATGTACAGGCCACCGGCAACCGGGAGCACGGCATCCGACTGCAGGGTCTGCAGGTTCGTCGCTGTCACCTCGCGGAGCTTCGCGATGTCACCGGAGTGCTTGGCCGGCGGGGACAGCTGGATGCCCGCTCGCGCCAGAGCTACCCCGATGGCCCGCCAGTCCCGCCAGTCCCGCCCGACGGACGCGCCTTGCCCTTCTGCCACGAGCACGGGCCACGCGCGGGCCGCATCACCGGCTTCCTGAAGCGGAGTTGACAGCATGTGGACGGCGACGGCGTGGTCGGCCTCGCCGTCGTTCGCGTCCACCGTGATCACGTGCAGCGCCCGCAGGAAGCGCCGCAGCTGCTCGTCGTCCGGCGCAGCCTGCCCCTCGGCCACCCACAGCCGGCGAACGTGGCCGAGCAAGACGTTCAAGGCCTTGCGCTGCAGAGCCGTCGAGCCTTGCCCGAGGGACGTTCCCGGTGGCTGCGATGCAGTCCTGCGGATCGCTGCCGCCAGGTGGTCCTTGACGGTGGCGGGCGCCGCACAGTCGGTGCAGATCACGAGCGCATCGCGTTCCGGATCCACCGCGCGTTCAGTGCCGTCCGCCGCTCGCAATGGCCCCTTGAGGTACTGCTTGACCGCCTGCTGGAGCGCCTTGCCGAGAGGGCTGCTCTCGGCCGTCCCCAGGTTCAAGCCGGCCTTCACCTGGCAGAGCGCGTAGTTGTCGGCGTCGGTCTGCACCGCGACGTCGTCGAGCTCATGGCCGGTCTGTGCACCGACCCGCACCACCACACCCGCGACCAGCTTTGGTCGCGGCAACGGCTGCTCCGCGACCATCGCGGCCGCAGCCCATCCGAACACACGGTTCTGCAGCCCGACGCCCGACGCCCCAGCGGCGCCGCCGGTCGAGGCGGCGGACGTCAGCCGGCCCCTTGCCCCCTCGCGCTCTGCCGAACCATCCGGCACCGGCGCCTGGGCGTCCGCGTCCGTCACCTACGTCCTCCCCGTGGTCTCCGTGACCGTAGCGCCGCCCTCGCACGCGGCCCGTCACCGAGGGGATGCCACCGACGGAACCGGGAGCTGGCGTGGCCTGGTCGTGTCCACCTCCTTTCCTGCCGTACTGCCAGCCCCGGCCGTCGCGTCGCGGCGTCGGTATTCCGGTACGGCACCGCGGGTCCGGGGCTGGCGCGGCGGTGTCGGTTCACCTCCTGTCGTGCCGTACTGCCAGCCCCGGTCCCTCTGGTGAGCGGCCGGTTGTTCGCTGTGGAGTTGTGGCGCTCCTGCGGAGCGCGAAGTGCGGGCGGTCGAGCGGTTCGCCGTCAGGCTCACCGCAGGCCGCGACCAGCACGGTCCCGGCAAGGCGACGCATGTCAATCACCGGCCCGACGCGGTTCGCTGCGGCCGTGAAATCGCCGGCGAAGTGAATGCGGCCGGCGCCCACGCCGGCACCAGTGGCGGCGCGGATCGTCCGCCGCGGCCTCCGGGTCGCCAGTCAAGTGGAGGTGCCGGACATGTCCGTGCTCCCCGTCCAGGTCGTCGACGGCCACCAGCCGTGGTCGAAGGACCACGTCGCCACCCTCTCCGACCACGGCGTGCTCGCCCGCGCCGCCGCCCTGGTCGGGCTGCCGACCGACCGGCTACCGCTGCCACTGCGCTGGGGCAACACCCCGGCCCAGATCGCGGCGCTGCGCACCGCGGCGGAGCTCCTGCTGACCCGGCTGGAGCAGACCTCCGGCGCCTGCCCGGACTGCACCGGAACCGAGCAGCGGCTGGCCTGCGCCCAGGAGCTGGGCCGGCTCGAGGCGCGGCTGGACGCCCTCGCCCACGACGCGAAGCTGGTGCTCAGCTGGCTGGAGGACTCCCCGGCAAGGGACTGACCGCGGGCTTGTGAGCCGCCCGGGCGCGCTCAGGGGTGACGCGGACGGGATTCCCCGTCCGCGTCACCCGGCACCACCGGTGCCGAAGCGCGCCAACCCACTGGGAGAAACCGATGAACCACGAACCGACCCCGGGCATCCCCGCGCCCCAATCCCTGCACGACTACCGGCTGCGCAAGCTGCTGACCCGCCGGACCTCACTCGCGACGGCCGCCGCAGAGCACTTGGCGCACGATCTGATCGCCGACCCGCTTTGGCAGGCCGTCGACCAGGTCGAAGAACAGCTGCGCCGGGAGTACCCCGCCGCCTGGGA
>JAOPWJ010000089.1 GCA_025965715.1 Blastococcus sp.
AGCCGCAGCTGGTGGCACGCCTGAATCGGATCACCGACGAGTTCCGGCGCGGAGACGCGCTGGAGTAGACGGGCTCCGAGTCCTTTCGTGGCGCGGTCCGGCGTCGGCGACGTGGGGGAGTCGGCGCAGCGGCGGGCGGTCGCGCCGCAGGACCCAGGCACCCGACGCCTTCGCGGTCACACCAGGAACCGGTAGGCAGTGGTTCCCGGAGCCAGGTGCTGGATGCGCAACGGGCTGGCCTCGATGCGGGAGAGCAACCCCGGGAGCGCCGCCACCGAGCCGATCTCGATGCCCGTCAGGGCGGCACCCGTTTCGCGGTTGTCCCGTTTGACGTACTCGAACAGGACGATGTCGTCGTCGGGGCCGAGCACCTCGTCGAGGAATCGGCGCAGCGCGCCCGGTTCCTGCGGGAACTCGACGAGGAAGTAGTGCTTGAGCCCGCGGTGCACGAGTGACCGCTCGACGACCTCGGCGTAGCGGCTGACGTCGTTGTTGCCGCCGGACAGGACGCACACCACCGTCGTCCCGGGCAGCACCTCGACCAGTCCGCCTGTCAGCGCGGCCGTCGCCAGCGCACCGGCGGGCTCGGCGATGATGCCGTCGACCTGGTAGAGGTCCAGCATCTCCGTGCAGATGTGCCCCTCGGGCACGGCGACAAGCTCCGCGCCGCAGTCGCGGACGAGGGGAAAGGTCACGTCACCCGCACGGCGAACGGCGGCACCGTCGACGAAGGTGTCGATCTCGGGCACGGTCACCGGAGCGCCGGCGGCCAGCGCCGCCGCCATGTTCGTCGCGCCGGCCGGTTCCACCCCGATCAGTCGCGTCCCCGGGCTGTGGCGGCGCAGCCACGTGCCGCAGCCGGCGAGCAGCCCGCCCCCGCCCACGGGGACAACGAAGACGTCGGGCGGTGAGCCGAGCTGCTCGAGCACTTCCGCCGCCACCGTGGCCTGCCCGACGACCGTGGGCACAGCGTCGAACGCGGGCACGAGCGTGGCGCCGGTGCTCTGCGCGTGTGCTGTGGCGGCGGCAGCCGCCTCATCGTAGGAGTCGCCGGTCACCACGAGCGTCACCATGTCCGCGCCCAGGGCCGCGATGCGCTCCCGCTTCTGGCGAGGCGTCGTACCCGGCACGAAAACGTGGCCGCGGACGCCCAGGGTGCGGCACGCGAACGCGACGCCCTGACCGTGGTTGCCGGCGCTGGCGCAGACGACCCCCGCGGAGCGGGCCCGGGGGGTGAGCAGGCTGATGGTGTTGTAGGCGCCGCGGACCTTGTACGAGCGGCCCAGCTGCAGGTCTTCCCGCTTGACCCACACGTCGGCGCCCGTGGCTGCGGAGAGCCGAGCGTTGCGCTGCAAGGGGGTCCGCTCCGCCACACCCGCCAGCCGGTGGCGCGCCCCGTCCACCGCTGCGGCAACCCGCCACGGATCGACGTCCGAGTCGGACGGTGGTGCGGGCAGATGCGTTCCGGGGCTGGGCAGATCGATCGTCACCGGACCATTGTCGCCGCCACGCGTGCGGCCGACTCGCCCTATGTTGGGGCACGGCGTAGCGGTCGACAGGGTTCCGGGAAGCGCACGGCTAGGTCCGAAGCGCCGACCCGCTCAGCCTAGGGCCGAGTTGCCCGTGGCAGTGCGCCCCGATACTGCTGGGCGAGCGCGTGGAATTCGGCGTAGGTCCCGAACTCGGTCACCTTGGCACGCGAGGGCAGACCGATGAGCTCGGCGGCGCGGTCGCTCACTTCCCGCAACGCGGTCAGATCGACGCCGGTGGCGATCCCCATGTCGTCGAACATGTTCACGACGTCCTCGGTCGGGACGTTGCCCATGCCCCTGACCGACACCGGCATGGAGATGCCGCCGCCGTACCCGCCGGTGCAGCACTCGAAGATGGTGGCGCCGTTGTCGAAGGCCGCGCAGATGTTCGCCAGGGCCATCCCGGTGCGGTCGTGCAGGTGGACCCCGAGGGCCAGCTGGGGCCAGCGGCTGGTGATGGCACGCACCCGGTCGCCCACCAACCGCGGGTTGGCCATGCCGATGCTGTCGGCGATGCTGATCTCCCGAACGCCGAAGCCCAGGAATGTCTCGATCAGGTCGAGTACCCGCTCCTCGGGCACGAGCCCCTCGTACGGGCAGAGGAAGGAGATGCCGAGGCTGACGTTGATGTCGATGCCTTCGGCGGCGCACAGCTTCGCCACCTGTTCGATCCCGGCGACGTTGTCGGCGACGGACATGTTCGAGTTCTTCATGCTGTAGGTGTCGCTGGCCACGACGAGGCAGGACATCTTGCTGCAGCCGGCCGTGCGCGCACGGAGCGCGCCTTTGAGATTGGGAACGAGGGCTCGGAAAACCGTTCCCGGCCGGTCGGGGAGCCGGCGCACGACCTCGTCGGCGTCAGCGAGCATCGGGATCACCTTGGGGTGCGCGAACCCCGTCACCTCGATCTCGGGGATGCCGGCGTCGGCGCACCGCTCGATCAGCTCGAGCTTCTCGTCCGTCGTCGGCACCCGCCACTGCGACTCGTGGACCATCGTCTGCAGCCCGTCGCGCAACAGGACCTCGACGATGCGTGCCTGCGGTGTGGTGGTCATCCGCCGCGTTCCGTTGCTGTCATCGGGGTAGACCGTCGGGCGCCGCTCCGGTCTCGCGCACGGGTGCGACTTCGCGGTTGTCCAACCCGAGCAGCCCGCCCAGAATCTCGTCGTTGTGCTCGCCGAGCTCCGGACCCACCCAGCGGACGGCCCCAGGGGTCCGGGACAGCCGTGGGGCGACGGCCTGCATGGCGAGCCGGCCGAAGATGGGATGCGGCACCTCGAGGATCGACCCGCGGGCCCTGAACTGCGGGTCGGTCAACATGTCCGCCGGCCGGTAGATCATCCCCGCCGGCACACCGTGCTCGGCGAGGAGCTCGACGAGCTCACCGGACTCGCGGGTGGCCGTCCATGCGCCGACCAGCTCGTCGAGTTCGGCCTGCCGGTTGCCGCGAGCGGTGTGGGTCGCGTACCGGGGGTCGGTGCCCAACTCCGGTTGTCCCATGACGGCGGCGAAGCGGCGGAAGACGCTGTCCTGGTTGGCCGCGATGAGGACGGACGCGCCGTCGGCCGTGGGATAGGCATTGGAGGGCGCGACCCCCGGCAGCGTGGCCCCCGTGCGTTCGCGCAGGTACCCGGCCACCTGGTACTCCGGCACGAGCGACTCCATGAAGGCGAGCACCGACTCGTAGATCGCGACGTCGATCTCCTGCCCGCGACCCGAACGCCCGCGCTCGAGAAGCGCGGCGAGGGCGGCATAGGCCCCCATCGTCCCGGCGAGGGCATCCCCGATCGCGATGCCGGTACGGACGGGCGGCTGATCGGGCTCGCCCACGATGTAGCGCAACCCGCCCATGGCCTCGCCGATGGCGCCGAACCCCGCCCGGCTCGCGTAGGGCCCGGTCTGGCCGAACCCGCTGACCCGCACCATCACGACGCCCGGATTGATCTCCGCCAGCGCCTCGTACGTGAGGCCCCACTCCTCCATCCGCCCCGGCCGGAAGTTCTCCACGACGACGTCGCAGTGCGACACGAGGGCTTTCACCGCCGCCCGCCCGTCCTCGGTCCGAAGGTCGATCGTGACCGACTTCTTGTTGCGGGCGATCACCGACCACCACAGCGACTGGCCTTTCGGGTGGACCTGCCCCCATTGGCGCATCGCATCGCCGACGCCGGGTGGCTCCACCTTGATGACCTCGGCTCCCATGTCCCCCAGGAGCTGGCCGCAGAAGGGTCCCGCAATCAGCTGCCCCAGCTCGAGGACGCGGTACCCGGCCAGCGGCCCGGCCGGCGGATCGGCGGATTCGGCGGGAGCAGGTTCCGAGCGGGGCATCGGCAACTCCGGTGACGGCAGGGAGGGGGCGAGCGCACGGCAGACTGTATACGATCAAGCCGGGTATGGAGAGGAGCTTTGGGTGGGAAAGTGGCACCGGCCGGGGGAGTGTCAGCGGCAACGCGCCCGGCATCCGTGGCTCGAAGGTCTAGTCCGCTGGCGGACGGGGTGCTGGGCCACACCCGATCGCGAGGAGTAGGCCCCCCCGAATGCATACAAGATCGCGTGCGACGGAGATTGGAGCCCCGCACTGGGTGCGGGTGCTCGGCGCGGTCACGGTGGCCGCCACGCTCTCGATGGAGCCGGTCTTCCTCCTGGGTGCGGCCGCACCGAGCATGCAGGCGGACCTGCGCTTCGACGCACGCCACCTCGGTCTCGCGGTGTCCGCCTTCTGGCTGACCATGGCACTCGGCGGCCTGGTCTCCGGCCGCCTCGCGTCCGCGCTGGGGCCGGGCCGGACCATCGTGCTCGGCGTGGCGACCGCGGTGGCGTCGCTCGTGGGCATGCTCGCCGCACCGTCCTGGTCGGTGGTCCTCATCGCAGCCTGCGTGGGCGGCCTCTCTGCGGCGCTCACCACCCCGGCGGGGGACATGGCGCTGTTCGCCAGCGCCCCGGTCCGACGGCGCGGCGTCGCCTACGGCGTCAAGCAGGCCTCGCTCCCCGCGGCCGCGCTCCTCGCGGGCATAGGTGTACCGACGATCGTGCTCACCCTGGGCTGGCGCTGGGCCTTCGGCGCGGGCGCCCTCCTCGCCGTCCCGGCGTTGCTGGCACTGCCCAGGCGGCTGCCCGGCCGGAGTGCTCGCCCGACGGCCAACGGTGCATCGGGTGGCCGGTCAGGGCTCGGCGACGTCGTCCCCGTGGCCGTGGCAGTCGCGCTGGCGATGTCCGCGGTGTCTGCGACCGGCGGGTTCTTCGTGGAGTCGGCGGTGGCCGGTGGCATGACTGCGGAGCATGCGGGCACGTTGCTGGCGGTCGGCAGCGTGTGCGGGATCGTCGGGCGGTTCGTGTTCTCCTGGCGGCTCAGCGCGGTCAGCAGGCCGCTGGACGTCGTCGCGGGCCTGCTGGCGCTGGGCGGGATCGGGCTCGGCGGTTTCACGGTGGCGGGCACGGGGCCGCTGCTCGTGCTCTCGACGGTGCTGGCCTTCGGGGCCGGATGGGGGTGGAACGGGCTGCTGACGCAGACCGTCGTGGCGGCGCACCCGGACGACACCGCGCGGGCGTCCGCGTACATCATGGTCGGGGCCGCCGTCGGCGGCGTCGCGGGACCGACCTCCTTCGGCCTGGTGGCGGCCGGGGCGGGGCACTCCTGGGCTTGGGGGGCCGCTGCGGGTGCCCTTCTGACGGCCGCGGTGTTGCTCCTGTCGCTGCGGCGCCTTTCCCCCGGGGGCCTTTCCCCCGGGGGCCTCACCTCCCGGACGGCCGCCACGGGGGCAGCCGCCCGGCGACGGTGGGGGCCGGCTGACCGGCGGAACCGCGATCAGCCGGTCACCCCAGGTCGGGCACCTGGCTGAAGACGCTGCCGGTGATCCCCGGGTAGGCCCCCCGCTGCAGTCCGGTGCCGATGGGCGCGCCGCTGTGCCCTTAGGTCACCCGCCCGGCGGGTCCGCCCCGCCCGCGTGACGCGAACTGCGCAGTCGTCGAGGAGGGGACTGCGCATAGTGCTCACCGCGCCGACTCAGAACAGCTCCGGGGATGATGAGGGGACGAATCGACCGACGTTCTGCGGTCCGACGAACTCGCCCTTGTCGATCATGACGGTGCCGCGCAGGATCGTGGTCACCGGCATGCCGGTGACCTGCCACCCGTGCCAGTTGCTGAAGTCGCCGGCTGAGTGCAGGTTCTCGCCCTGGGCGAAAGTATGGGTGAAGCCGTCGTCCATGACGACGATGTCGGCATCGGCACCGGGCCTGAGCACGCCTTTGGTGCCGTAGAGGCCGAACAACCGGGCAGGGTTGGCGGCGCTCAGCTCGACGAAGCGCGGCACCGACAGGTTCCGCTTGACGACCCCCTCCGACCACAGGATCGACATGCGGGTCTCCACGCTGTTGGTTCCGCCGGTGACGTTGTCCACCGTGTCGCCCATCATCTTGCGGTCCCAGGGGATGGTGAAGTCGTCGCTCGCCACGGTGTGCAGCTCGCCGGAGAGGCAGGCGGCCCACAGTGCGTCGCGGTGCTCCGGCGGCTTGTTCGGCGGGTAGTTCATGTACCTCTGGCCGCCGTCCTGCTGGTACAGCTCCGGCCCGAACATGAGGTTGGGATGCAGGACTTCGCCGAACGCGTGGGTGCCGATCGACCGGGCCTCGGTGAGCGCCTCGACGGACTCCTTCGCGGAGACATGGACGATGAACAGCGGGGAGCCGGTGCGGCGTGAGAGCAGCAGCATCCGACGGACGGCGGCCTCCTCCGCGAGTGGCGGCCGGGCCTCGCCGACGTTGGAGAAGTGTTGCCGGCCCTCGCGGTAGAGCCGCCGCACGTTGTAGTCGATGATGCAGTCGTCCTCGCAGTGCACCATCACGATGCCGCCGTGCTTCTCGGTCTCGAGCATGGCCGCGTAGATGCGGCCGTCGTCGGACATCATGCCGCCGAGGGCCCCGCCACCGGGAAAGGTCGTGAAGAACTTGAACGACGTGACGCCCCCGCTGATGGCCTCCTGGATGCGGTCGGCGTTCGACTGCGGCCAGTTCCCAGACATGATCGCGTGCAGGGCGTAGTCACTCACCAGGTTCTGGGCGTTCGTCGCCTCGATCTTCGCCTGGATCGACTCGACGAGGTCCTCGTCGCCGGCGGCCATGGAGAAGTCGATGTAGGTGGTCGTCCCGCCCCACAGCCCAGCACGAGATCCGGCCTCGGCCGGTTGCGCGTGCATCGGCTCGGAGATCTTGAGGTCGTAGTGCACGTGCGTATCGATGCCTCCCGGCACGACGTGCTTGCCGGCAGCGTCGACGACGGTCGCCGCGTCGCTGGTGTCGAACTGCCCATGCAGCCCGACGGCGACGATCTTCTCGTCCTTGACCGCGATGTCGAGCGGCCGGACGGAGTGCTCGTCGGCCACGTTGCCGTTCTTGACGATCAGGTCGTACATGGCTTCGCTTCCTTTCGGGGGGGTTGGTGGCGGCGCTCCAGGTACACGGTCGGTCAGATGGCCCCGGCCTCGCGGAGCGTGCGGTACTCCTCGGGGGGGAGTCCCAGCTCGTGGAGGTAGAACTGGTCGTTGTCGCGGCCGAGCGGGCCGCCGAGGGTGCTGATGCCCCCGGGCGTCCGGCTCAGCCGCGGGTGGACGTGGGTGGTCGACGTCGGGCCGAGCTCGGGGTCGTCCACGCAGAGCAGGAGCTCGCGGGCGCGAAGATGCGGGTGCGCGGCGATCTGGCTGATGTCCTGCACCGCGGCGGCGGCTACCCCCGCCTCGTCGAAGCGCGTCAGGACGTAGTCGAGTTCGTGTTCGGCCATCCAGGCGGAGATGACCTCGTCCAGCGCGTCGACGTTGGCTATCCGGTTGGCGTTGTCCCGGAAGCGCGGGTCGGTCAGCAGGTCGGTCCGGTCCATCGCGGTGAACATCCGCTCGACGATGGCCTGCGTGCCGCCGGAGACCGACACCCAGTAGCCGTCCCCGGTGAGGTACGTGTTGCGCGGCGCCAGGTCGCCGATCCGGTTCCCGGACCGGGTGCGGATGACGCCGAGCTTCTCGTAGTCGAGCATCGTGTGGTCGATGAGCCGGTAGGTGGCCTCGGTGATGGAGTTGTCGATGACCTGGCCCGTGCCGCCGCCGACGTCGCGCCAGTAGACAGCCGCCAGAACGGCCATGGCGCCCGTCAGGGCGGCCACGCCGTCGGCCAGCGGGTAGCCGGCCAGGCTCGGGGGCCGGTCCTCGGGGCCGGTGAGGTGCGACAGCCCGGAGAAGGCCTCGGCGAGCGTGCCGAAGCCCGGTCGCTCCGCGAGCGGCCCGGTCTGGCCGTAACCGGACGTGCGCAGAATGATCAACCGCGGGTTGATCTCGTGCAGCTGTTCGGGTCCGAGGCCCCAGCGCTCCATCACGCCGGGGCGAAAGTTCTCCACGACGACGTCGAAGCCCTGCACCAGACGCCGGCACAGCTCCTGCCCCTCGGGGCGGTTGAGCGCCAGGGTGATCAGCTTCTTGTTCCGGGCCAGCCCCTTCCAGGCGAAGGACGTGCCCTTGTGCTGAGTGCCCCAGTGCCGGACGGGGTCGCCGGTGCCCGGCAGCTCGGCCTTCACCACGTCCGCGCCGTAGTCCGCGAGGTAGGTAGCCGACCAGGGCGCGGCCATCATCGTGGCCAGGTCGAGCACCCGGAGCCCCTCCAGGGGACCACGCCCGCGGGTGGCGGGCGGGAGCTCCTTGGCGTCGAACCCGGCCTCTCCTGACACGGTGGACCTCCTGGGGTCTCGAGATGGGGGACGGGAACGTCCGAGCCGATCGGAGGGCGCCCGAGGCCTCATGACGGCGGAATCACCGGGCGCCGGGTGTGCCAGTCGGTGGCGGCCTGGTACGCCGTGGCCACCTGGAAGAGGGTGGCCTCGTCGAAGCGTCGCGCGGTCAGGGAAACCCCGACGGGGTTGCCGCTGCGCGGGTGAAATCCGATGGGGAGGCTGAGACTGGGTCCTTCGTGCAGGGCCCAGGGATAGGTGATCCGGCCCAGCGCCAGCGTTTGCGCGCGGGAGTCCTGCCCACCGACTTTCGGTACGTCCGTCGACACCACCGGGCTGACGATGAGGTCGAGGTCGTCGAAGAGCACCGAGAGGTGGCGGCGGTAGTGGGTGCGGAACTGCAGGGACCGGACGAGGTCGGTCGCCGGAACGTCCAGGCCCTCGGCCAAGCGGCCGCGGACATCGGGGGAGAAGTCCCCCGGGCGGCTGGTGAGCCGGTCGCGGTGGAAGGCCGCCCCCTCGCACTGCACGATGCGGGTCCAGTGCTCGTGCGCCTCGGCCGCTCCGAAGTCGGTGACCCGGCCGGTCACCGTGCCTTCGCCCGCCAGCCAGCCGAGGAAGGTCTCGATGACCTCTCCCACACCGCCGTCCACGTCGTCGAAGAAGAAGCGCCGGGCGATTCCCACGGTCAGCCCGTCCAGTGGCTTGCCTATTCGCGACGTCGCCCGGTCGCCATCGGTGGGTACGGAGTACGGGTCCGCGCGGTCGTAACGCACGACAGCCTCGGTCAGGACGGCGGCGTCGACGGCCCGGCGAGCCATGGTTCCCACGGTGTCCTGGGACGGCGCCGTGGGGAGGATCCCGTGGAGGGAAGCCGTGCCGAGGCTGGGCCGCAATCCCACGACGCCGTTGAGCGCCGAGGGGACGCGCACCGACGCGCCGGTGTCCGTGCCCAGTGCGAGGTCGCAGTATCCCGCGGCGATGGCCGCTCCCGAGCCGCCACTGGACCCCCCTGGTATGCAGTCGAGGTTCCACGGGTTGCGGCAGGACCCGTAGGTCGCGTTCTGGGTCGTCGCCCCCCAGGCCAGCTCGGCCATGTTGAGCTTGGCGTGCACCACCGCACCCTGCTCGCGGAGGAGACGGACGACCGAGGCGTCCTCCGCAGCGGTGTTGTGGGCGAGGAAGGACGCACCGGCCGAGGTCCTGATTCCGGCGACGTCGATGTTGTCCTTGATGCCGACCAGGACGCCGTCCAGCGGCCCCCGGCTCCGGCCGGCGACGCGGCGCGCGTCTGCCGCCTCGGCGTCGCTCCTGGAGCCGGCGATCCAGGTGATCACCGCGTGCAACCGGCCGTCCTGCGCTACATATCGCGCGTGGGCCTCATCCCAGCGCTCGGTCGCGCTGAGGGATGCCCCGTCGCCCCAGATGTGCACGGCCGACCTCCCGGCTGCCGACTCGAGTGAGTCCGGGGGCAACCGTATGCAATCCCGGTTCGGGCGTCAACGCACCCAGAACGGCGCATCGGCGGCTGAACTGCACCAACGAGATCGGAGCCCCTCCACCTCGACGCGACAGCCCCGGGTGGTGGCGCTGGGTGTACACAACGGGCCCGCTCCTGCGGGGGATGTGCCACGGCGACGTGCCCGGCAGGCGCGCGTGGAACTTGTATCGTTTTGGTGGTGGAGCCTGGTTCAGAGCGCGCGGCCGACCGCGCCTACCGCTTGGTGCGCGCGGACATCTTGACGGGCGACCTGCCGGCCGACTCCCGGCTCGGGGAGAGCGCCCTGGGGGTTCGCTACGGGCTCAGCCGGACCCCGGTGCGCGAGGCCCTGCGAAGGCTGCAGTCCGAGGGCCTCGTTCAGGTGAGCCCGCACCGGGGGGCAAGGGTGTTCGACTGGCGACGGCTGGACATCGAGACCATCTACGACCTGCGGGCCGTGGTCGAGGGGTTTCTGGTCCGCCGGGCAGCCATGACCATCACCGCCGACGAGATCGAACGGCTCACCACGCTGTGCGACCAGATGGAGGAGGTCGCGCGGTCGCTGCCCAGAGGCGCTCCGGAGTTCACCGACCGCACCGCCGAGTTCAATCAGGAGTTCCACGGGGGTATCGCCCGCGCCGCCGGCGGCGAGTTCTTCACCGGTGTCCGCAACAGCGTGGTGCTGGCCCCCCTGCTGCTCCGCACGGTGTCGGACTACACGGCCGAGGACCAGGCGCGCACCAATCACCACCACCGCGAGATCCTGGCGGCGTTTCGCGCGAGGAGCCCCGAGTGGGCGGAGTCGGTGATGCTCGCGCACGTTCACTCGGCCAAGTCCCGGCTGCTGGCGGCACGCGCGGCCTCGCAGCAGGAACTCGTTCCGGTGCGGGACGGGCTGCCGGAGGCGGCGAGCTCCTAGTCGCCGACGGTCCTTGTCGACTGTCGACGCGTTGTATACCATCCCGCCGCCGATGGCGCCGTCGTGGACGGGGCCGTCCCTTTGTGGAACGGAGCGGGTCGATGCCCACTACCCCCTCACGCGCGGTCGCCGACGGATACGTGATCGCCGTCCTGCCCGGCGACGGCATCGGCCCCGAGGTCACCGACGCCGCCCTGCCTGTGCTCGACGCTGTTGCCGCCGCGCAGGGGCTCACGCTCGACTACCGCCAACTCCGCGCCGGCGCGCAGTGCTACCAGGACACCGGCGAGGCGATCGGCGAGGCGACCATGGCGGCGGTGGGTGCCGCTGACGCCGTCCTGCTCGGCGCCATGGGACTGCCCGGGGTGCGCCAGGCCGACGGAACGGAGATCACTCCGCAGCTCGACATCCGGGAGCGCTACCGGCTCGTTGCCAGCATCCGGCCCTCCGTCCTGATGGCCGGGGTGCCACGCGTGCTGCAAGCGGACCGGATCGACTTCGTGACGGTCAGGGAGTCCACCGAGGGTCTGTTCGCCGGCCGGCACGATCCCCGATCCACCGACCCCGACGTAGAGCACGACCGGATGACGATCACTCGCGCCACCAGTGAGGCCCTTTTCGACATCGCCTTCTCCCTGGCCGCCACCCGCCGCCGTGCCGGGCATCCCGGGCGCGTGACGCTTTTCGACAAGGCGAACGTGCTCAAGAGCCAGGCGTTCCTGCGCCGGATCTTCGACGAGGTCGCTGCGCGCCACCCGCATGTGGAAACGGAACGGATCTACATCGACGCCGGAGCCATGCTCATGGTGCGGGATCCCGCCCGCTTCGACGTGATCGTCACGGAGAACGCCTTCGGCGACATCATCTCGGAGCTGGGCAGCGGCATCACCGGAGGTCTGGGGCTTGCGCCGTCTGCCGACGTGGGGCGAGATCACGCGGTCTTCCAGCCGTGCCATGGAACGGCCCCGGACATCGTCGGCCAGGACCGCGCCAACCCCGTCGGCATGCTCCTCTCCGCCGCGATGATGCTTGAGTGGCTCGCCGAGCGGCACGACGATCAGCGGTGCCGCGCGGCCGCGGCGGCGCTTCGCTCGAGTGTTGCGGCTGTGCTGGAGTCCGGGGTGCGCACCCCCGACGTCGGCGGCACGGCCGCTACCTCGGCGGTCACCGCGGCGGTGCTCGCAGCCGTCTCCTGATCACCCCGATCCGGCAAGCTCAGCCGGAGCGATTACGGGAGCATCCGCCCGATACGAACGAGGGCTGGCCAAGGTGTGAGCCTGACGTGGTCACTTCAGAGCACCCCGGGCTCGCACCTGTGCGAACGCCTGGGTCGCCAGGTGGCGACCTGGAGCGGGTGACCGGGATCG
>JAOPWJ010000162.1 GCA_025965715.1 Blastococcus sp.
AGGAGCTCGAGGACTCGTACTTCATGATGCGGGTGCGCATCGACAGCGGGCAGCTGTCCAGCGACGCACTGCGCATCCTCGGTGGCATCAGCAGGGAGTTCGGCCGTGACGTCGCCGACGTCACCGACAGGCAGAACGTGCAGTACCACTGGATCCGCATCGAGGACGTGCCGGAGATCTGGCGGCGGCTGGAGTCGGTCGGGCTGTCGACCACCGAGGCCTGTGGGGACGTGCCGCGCGTGATGCTCGGCTGCCAGCTGGCCGGGATCCTCGAGGACGAGGTCCTCGACGCCACCGACGCCATCACCCAGACCGTCGCGAAGTACGTCGGCAGCCCCGAGTTCAGCAACCTTCCGCGCAAGTGGAAGACGTCGATGTCCGGTTGCGTCGACCACTGCACCGAGCCGGAGATCGACGACGTCTCCTTCGTCGGGGTCGTGAACGAGGCCGGCGAGGCGGGCTACGACCTGTGGGTCGGCGGCGGGCTGTCGACCAACCCGATCTTCGCGCAGCGGATCGGCGTCTTCGTCCGGCCCGACCAGGTCACCGACGTCTGGGCGGCCTGCACCGCCGTCTTCCGCGACTACGGCTACCGGCGGCAACGCAACCGGGCCCGGATCAAGTTCCTCATGGCCGACTGGGGCCCGGAGAAGTTCCGCCAGATCCTGCAGGACGAGTATCTGCACGAAGCCCTTCCCGACGGCCCGGCACCGGCACCGGCCAAGCACGACCAGCGTGACCACGTCGGTGTCAGCAAGCAGAAGGACGGCGCCAACGCCGTCGGCTTCGCACTGCGCACCGGCCGGATCAGCGGCAGCCTGCTGACCACGATCGCCGACCTCGCCGACGCGTACGGGCAGGGCAGGATCCGGACGACGACGCAGCAGAAGCTGGTCATCCTCGACGTCCCGGACGACCGGGTCGAGGACCTCGTCGCCGCGCTCGCCGAGCACGACCTGCTGGTGCGCCCGAGCGCCTTCCGTCGCGGGACCATGGCCTGCACCGGCCTGGAGTTCTGCAAGCTCGCCATCGTCGAGACCAAGCAGCACGCCCAGGATCTCTACGCCGAGCTCGAGAAGCGCCTGCCGGACTTCGATGTGCCGATCGGCATCAACGTCAACGGCTGCCCGAACAGCTGTGCCCGATTCCAGACCGCCGACATCGGCTTCAAGGGCTCGATGGTCCGCGACGACTCGGGCGAGATGGTGGAGGGCTTCCAGGTTCACCTGGGCGGGCACCTCGGCGTCGAGGCCACGTTCGGCCGCAAGTTCCGCGGCCACAAGGTGACCAAGGCCGAGACGGCGGACTACTGCGAGCGGGTGCTGCGCGGCTTTCTGGAGCGCCGGACCGACGGGGAGTCCTTCGCCGCGTACGTCGCCCGGGCCGACGAGGACTGGCTCCTGTGAGTGAGGACGCACCCGGAGGTACGCGCCAGCTCCCGCCGTTCCACTGCCCGTACTGCGGGGACGAGGAACTGACCCCGCACGGGGAGTCCGCCGACGCCTGGCGGTGCGGCGCCTGCCTGCGCGCCTTCACCGTTCGCCTGATCGCCACGGGGGTTTCGCGATGACGACGTCCATCCGCCCGACCGAACTGCTGGCCGAGGCCGCCGACGCCTGGTTCCAGGGCATCGACGACCCGGTCGAGCAGGCGCTGACCGTGCTGAAGTGGGCCGGCAGCACCTTCGGCGAGGACTTCGCGATCACGTCGTCCATGGCCGACGGGTTGCTCTCACACCTGGCCAGCACCGCGATCCCCGGCGTGCACGTGATCTTCCTCGACACCGGCTACCACTTCGCGGAGACGATCGGCACCCGCGAGTGGATCACCAGCGTCCTCCCGATCACCCTGGTCAACGTCCTGCCGCGGCAGACCGTCGCGGAGCAGGACCAGGAGTTCGGCGCGCGGCTGTTCGAGCGCGACCCCGACCTGTGCTGCTCGCTGCGGAAGGTGCAGCCGCTGGCGCAGACGCTGGCCGGCTACACCGCCTGGGGCTCGGGCATCCGGCGGGACGAGTCGCCCAGTCGCGCCGACACCCGGCTGATCGACTGGGACGCCAAGCGCGGCATGATCAAGATCAATCCGCTGGCCGCGTGGACCCAGGCCGACGTCGACGCCTACACCCAGCAGCATCAGGTGCCGGTCAACCCGTTGGTCGACTTCGGCTTCGCCTCCATCGGGTGCGCCCCCTGCACCCGCGCGGTCGCGCCGGGCGAGGACGCCCGCGCCGGTCGCTGGTCGGGCCGGAACAAGATCGAGTGCGGCATCCACACCTGAACGAGGACGCCGGGTCCCCCCGAACCGGGCCGCAGGGGCACGATGACGCCGTGCCACGCCCACCGCGCCTGTCCCCCGACGAGCTGTCCGCCGCCCTGCACGGGCTGCCGCTGTGGTCCGGCAACGGTGACGGCCTGCGTCGCACGGTCGAGCTGCCGACCTTCCGGGACGCCGTCGCCGCGATCGTCGCGATCGCCGACGTGGCCGAGGAGATGGACCACCATCCCGACATCGACCTGCGCTGGCGCGCCCTCCACCTGACGCTGGTGAGCCACTCGGCCGGCGGGGTCAGCGAACTCGACCTGCAGCTCGCCGGCCGGATCGACGCCCTCCTGCCCGGCTCAGCGCAGCCGCTGTAACGCTGGGCGGGAAGCGCCGAAAGGAGCTCGGTGCGGTAACCGTCCCGGTCGGCGGGGGCGTATCGGTGACCCCAGGGTGCGTCCTACGGCGAAGTCGTACGGCGAAGCCACCACGGCGTGCGGGCCCGGCACCGCCGCCCACCGACGGGAGGAGCTCAGCCGGCTACGGGCAGCACCAGCACACGCAGGAGCCGGTCGGCCTCGGCGTCCGGGTCGCCGGTGAGGCCGGTGTGCACCGGCCCGGGCTGGACGACGGTGCTCCGCGGCGCGGTCAGCCAGCGGAACCGTGACCCGAGGGCCTCCCGCCCCGCGGCCCCGGCGCCCGGCTCCGCCGCACAGATGTCGGCGGCTGCCTGCAGCGCGCGGCCGATCGCCTCGGCGTCGGCGGTGGGGTCCAGCGCCCGGAGCCGATCGGGATCCAGATGCACCCGCGAGCCCAGGTAGTCGCGTTGCCGGCAGTACACGAGGACGCCGGCGTTGAGCGACTCACCGCGCTCGACCCGGGGGACGACGCGCAGCACCGCGTACTCGAAGGTGTCCTTCGACCCGGTACCGCTCATCGTCGTGTCCTCTGCAGCGATTCGTACCTCATCGCTGGGTCACTCCCTCCGGAGGCGGCGGGCCCAACCACGACGGCCGGTTCTGGCCGCGAGGGGCGCGCCGGCGCCCTGCGCCCCCGGCCGCAGCGGCCTCGATCAATCCGGGCAGCCAGGCCTGGCGCGCCAGCAGCCGAGCGGTCAGCTGGTCGAGGTAACGATCCCGGACGACGGCGGGCGGCTCGTCGGCGTCCAACCACTCGTCGGGCACCTGCGACAGCACCGCCCTCAGCAGTTCCGGGGTGACCTGCGGGGCGAGCGCGGAGTCCGCGGCCCCGACGTCCGGTTCGCACTCGATCAGGGCGTGCGACGCCGCGTCGTACGGGCGTGCCACGGCCGCCGCCGCGCCGGGCCAGTGGTGGTGGAAGGTGAGCGCGGCGCCGTGGTCGATCAGCTGCAGGCGGCCGTGCCAGAACAGCATGTTGGGGTTGCGCCAGGAACGGTCGACGTTGCCCACCAGCGCGTCGAACCACAGCACCCGGCCGGCGAGGCCGCCGTCGACGCCGTCAGCCCCGGCCTCGAAGTCCAGCGCTCCGGGCAGGTAGTCCAGCCCGAGGTTGCGGCCGGCGGATCGCTGCAGGAGTTCCTGCACCTCGTGGTCGGGCTCGCCCACCGCCAGCTCGGGCGCGACGTCCACCGTCACCAGCGCGGGCACCGGCAACCCGAGGGCCCGGGCGAGCTCGCCGCAGACCACCTCCGCGACGAGCACCCGCACCCCCTGGCCGGCGGCACGCCACTTGACCACGTAC
This sequence comes from Blastococcus sp., assembly GCA_025965715.1. Lineage (GTDB taxonomy): Bacteria > Actinomycetota > Actinomycetes > Mycobacteriales > Geodermatophilaceae > Blastococcus_B. The sequence goes on from JAOPWJ010000162.1 coordinate 3,982, forward strand.
GTGCCGAGGTCGTCGGCCTCCATGAGCCCCGGCAGCGAGCCACCCTCGCGCAGCGGGATGACGTAGCGGGTGGCGGTGACGGCGGGCAGCACAGTGCCGTCAACCTAGCCGGTGCTCCGCGGCGGTCGCCGCAGCTCGGGCCGGTCGCCGCCCGTCATCGCGCAGACTGACCGGATGGCGAGCAGCGCAGCACGGACGACGGGCGGCAGGTAGGTGGGGCTCCTCGGACGGGCTGACCTGACGGCGCTCGCCGCCGCGCCCTTCACCTATGCGGAGGTGGGATCGGCCCGGTCGGGTCCCGCGCCGCTCGGGTACCGGCAGGCGGGACGCTCCGCCGTCCTCGGTTCGGGTCGGGCGGTGTTCGAGCGGGCGTCGGCCGCCCTCCTCGACTGGCAGGCCCAGCGCGGAGCGGGGCTCCGGGTGCGGGCGAGCGGCCCGGCCGGCACACCGGGCACCGTCGTCGTCCTGACGGCCGGGCTGCCCCGGTTCGGCTACGACATCCCGTGCCGGGTGGTGTGGGCGCAGACCGACGGCGACGAGCGGGGCTTCTCCTACGGCACGCTGCCGGGACATCCCGAGAGCGGCGAGGAGTGCTTCCTCGTCCGCCTCGACCCCGACGGCGACGTCGTCTACGAGATCCGCGTCTTCTTCCGGCTGGCCTCGCCGGCTGCCCGGCTGGCGTGGCCGGTCAGCCTGCTGCTCCAGCGGGCCGCGACCCGGCGCTACGTGGCGGCCATCCGCCGGGCGGCGCACGAGCCGTCGCCCGGGCGCCGGGCGTCCCGGCGCTAGACGTCCCGGCGCTCCAGCAGGACCGCGCCCAGCACCCAGGCGGCCACGGCCCACGCCGCGATCACGGCCATGCCCACCTGCCAGGTGGTGGCCGCCGCCAGGAAGGCGTCCTCGCCGACCCGCAGGGCGGGCAGGGCCTGGGACAGCCGCACCTGCCACCACCCGCCGGACAGCGCCAGCGCGGGGGGCAGCAGCATGACCAGCGCCAGGCCCGCCCCGAGCGCGCCCGCGGTCGACCGCAGCACGGCACCGAGCCCCACGGCGAGCACGCCGGTCAGGGCGGCCGCGCCGACCTGGAGCCCCAGGGCCCGGAGCACGTCCGGATTGCGCATCGACATCCCACCGGGGACGGCGATCTGGGTCCGTGCGGCCAGCGCACAGACCACCACGAGCAGCACGGTGAGCAGCGCGCACCACACGGCCACGACCAGTGTCTTGGCCACCAGCAACCGGGTGCGCCGCGGAACGGCGGCCAGGGAGACCAACGCCATCCCCGACGAGAACTCCGTCGTCACGGCAAGGACGCCCAGCACGACGAGCACCAGCTGCCCTACTCCGAACCCCGTCAGCGCGGTGCTGATCGCGACGTCGGCGCGCGGGGCGGTGTCCGTCCCGGCTGCCGCCAGCCAGCCGGCGCCGCCGACCGTGAGGAGATAGACCGCGGAGCACCACCAGGTGGCGCGCACCGACCGCAGCTTGCTCCATTCGCTGCGCACGACGGCGCGGAAGGGAACCTTGCCTCTCACAGCGGCACCGCCTGGTACTCGCGTGCGTCCTCGGTCAGGGCGAGGTAGGCCGACTCGAGCGACGCGGTCACCTGGGTCAGTTCGTGCACGCGCAGTCCGGACAGGTAGGCGACGTCGCCGACCTCGATGACGTCCATGCCCTCCACCCACAGCGAGCCGTCGGGCTCGTAGTCGACCGCCGCACCGGCGCGCTCGAGAGCCCTGGCCAGCAGGGAGGCCTGCGGGCTGCGGACACGGACGGCCGCATGCCGGCCCAGCAGGTCGATCATCGGCAGGTCCGCCAGCAGCCGGCCCTGACCCAGGACGACGAGGTGGTCGGCGGTCGCCTCCATCTCGCTCATGAGGTGGCTGGCGACCAGCACCGTGCGTCCCTCGTCGGCGAGGTCGCGCAGCAGCTCGCGCATCCACCGGATGCCCTCCGGGTCCAGCCCGTTGACCGGCTCGTCGAGCACGAGGACGTCGGGGTCGCCGAGCAGGGCGGCGGCCAGCCCCAGGCGCTGCCCCATGCCGAGCGAGAAACCTCGCACCCGTTCGTGGGCGACCGGCCCGATACCGACCAGCTCGATGACCTCGTCGACCCGGCGCAGCGGAACCGCATTGCTCTCCGCGAGCACTCGCAGGTGGGCGTAGGCGGTGCGGCCGCCGTGCCGAGCACGGGGGTCGATCAGCGCACCGACGCGACGCATGGGTTGCGCCAGTTTCCGGTACGGGCGTCCCAGCACCGTCGCCGTCCCCGCGGTGGGCCGGGTGAGCCCGAGGATGCAGCGCATCGTGGTGGTCTTCCCCGAGCCGTGGGGGCCGAGGAGGCCGGTGACCCGGCCGGGCTCCACCGTGACGGTGAGGTCGTCGACGGCGATCCGGGACCGGTAGGCCTTGGTCAGCCCCTCGATCTCGATCACCGGGCCAGCATGGGGAGTGCGACCCGCCCCGCCGGAGAGGCGCGCCCCTCGGTCGACGACGCCCGGAGACAGGCGCCTCACCCGTCTCTCACGACTCGTGCGCGGTGGCTGCCCGACGACGGGACGTCGGAGCTCACCCGTCCCGGCGGTCCTCCTCGACGCGCCGGTTGTCACCGATGGGCACCCCGAGAGCGGGCCGTGCGCGTTCGCGCCTGATGGTGTGCGGCGACTGCAGGACCCGCAGCAGGGTGACGAGCACCAGCCCCCCGATGATGTTGCCCACGGCCGCGAACCCGGCGGTCTGGGCCCACTGCAGGTAGCCGAAGGGCGCGTGGCCCGTGTGCAGGGCCGCGAACATCAGCAGGGAGTTGACGATGGCGTGGTTGAGCTGCGCGCCGGCCAGGAGGAAGCCGCCGGTGACGGCCGGGACGATCCGCAGTCCCGAGGAGGTGGTGGTGTGCTGCATCCAGGTCATCAGCGTGATGACGGCGCCGCCGACCACGGCCAGCGAGAAGGCCTTCCACCCGTAGCCGAGCTCGACGTAGTGCGCCCCTGCCTCGATCGCGGTCGACTCCCATTGCGGAAAGCCCTGCATGATCAACAGCGTGAAGAGCCAGCCGCCCACCAGGTTGGCCACCAGCGTGCCGCCCCAGAGCCGCAGCAGCATGCGGGCCCGCGCCTGCCGGGCGATCACGGTGGTGACGGGGACGAGGAAGTCCTCGGTGAACAGCTCGCTGCGCGCCAGGGTGAGGGCCACGAAGCCGATGCTGAAGGCGAGTCCGGCCAGGACGGGGCTCTTCGTCTCGTGCTCCACGAAGAGGAGTGCCAGGACACCGGTACCCACGTCGATCCCGCCCAGCACCCCGGTGGCCAGCAGGGCCGGCGTCCGGCGCGAGATCCGCCGCCGTCCCTCGTCGATCGCCCTCAGGACGGCTTCCTCGACCGGCTTCTCGGCGACGCTGGCGTCCCGCTCGGGGTCCGCGCCGACGCCGGGGCGGTGCTCGTTCTCCTCGTCGTCGTCCTTCGGGGGCGCGCCGGCAGCGCCGGGCTCGGCGCGCGTGCCATCCAGGGCCACGGGTTCTCCTCGGTGGGTCGGGTCCGGTCCACGACCGGCGTCTGCGATGGGGCCCGCTGGGCGCGCCACTACCCCTCCCGCCCCTGACCCCACACCTGGCCGCCGCGCGGCTCGGCGGCGCCTGGAGGCATGGCCCAGGAACGGGAGGAGGCCTACGGTCGCCCGGACGTGGACCGGGGGCTGGACGAGAACGGGGACCGGCGATGTGGCGCAGCGTGACGGTGGTCGCGGTGACGGCGGGGCTGCTGGCCCCCACCGGCGGAACGGCGCTGGCCCGGGCGCAGGGCGGCGGCTCGCCGGGGGCAGCCGGGATCGGTGACCCGTACTACCCGCTGGACGGCAACGGCGGCTACGACGTCCAGAACTACGACCTGGACCTGCGCTACGACCCTGCGACCGACGTCCTCTCTGGTCAGGCGGCGGTCCGGGCGCGGGCGACACAGGACCTCTCCCGCTTCGACCTGGACCTCCAAGGGCTGAAGATTGCCTCGCTCACCGTGGACGGGCGCCCCGCGGCCTACCGCCGGGACGGCGGCGAGCTCGTCGTCACGCCCCGGGCGAGCCTGCACGAGGGCGCGACGTTCGTCGTCACGGTCGCCTACGCCGGCAGTCCCCGGACCATCCACGACGTCTTCGGCGCCTCGGGTTTCTTCCACACCGACGACGGGGCCCTGGTGGTCGGAGAGCCCGACGTCGCGGCGACCTGGTTCCCGGCCAACGACCATCCCCTGGACCCGGCGTCCTTCGACGTGTCGATCACCGTGCCGAGCGGTCTGGAGGCGATCTCCAACGGGGTGCTCCTGGACCAGCGCAGGCACGGCGACTGGACGACCTGGAACTGGCAGGCGCGCGAGCCCATGGCGACCTATCTGCTGGGCATGGCGATCGGACAGTTCGACATCCGGAGCCACTCGGCCGGCGGCATCCGGTTCTGGAACGCGCTCGACCCCGACCTGTTCCGGATGTCGGCCGACCCGGGCGACCCCTACGGGCCGACCGTCGGCGCGGTCGCCACGGGCTCGCTCGCCCGCCAACCGGAGATCGTCCGTTGGCTCGCAGGCCTGGCCGGTCCGTATCCCTTCAGCGCCGCGGGCGGCATCGTCGACGACTTCGCAGGCCTGGAGTTCGCACTGGAGAACCAGACCCGGCCGATCTACCCGTCGTCGTCGTTCTCCGACCCGCTCGACGGTGACCTGGTGATCGTCCACGAACTGGCGCACCAGTGGTTCGGGGACGACCTGCGCCTGGCGGGGTGGCAGCACATCTGGCTCAACGAGGGCTTCGCCACGTACGTCGAGTGGCTCTGGCAGGAACGCGAAGGGGTGCGAACCGTGCGGGAGACCTTCGATTCCTTCTACGCGACGCCGGCGCGCGACGCGTTCTGGACGGTGGCTCCGGGCGACCCCGGCCCGGACGAGCTCTTCGGCGACGCCGTCTACTACCGCGGCGCGATGACCCTCCACGCGCTGCGCCAGGCCGTCGGGGACCGGGCCTTCTTCGCCATCCTCAGGCGGTGGGCCTCGTCCCAGGCCGGCGACTCGGTCACCTCCGCCGAGTTCATCGCCCTCTCCGAGCGGATCTCGGGTCGGCAGCTCGACGCCCTGTTCCAGCGCTGGCTGTTCACGCCGTCCAAGCCGGCGCGCGCCTGACCCCGCCGGCGGTCGGCGGCGGTCGGTCAATAGCGGGTCGGCGGCGGGCCGTAGCCCGCGCCCACGGGACCCGGGAGCTCGTCGACGAAGGGGATCTTGACGCTGTACTGCTGGTAGAGCTTGACCCCGTCCTGAACGCTGAGCTGGCCGTACTGCAGCAGCGAGGACAGTCCCTCCAGCTCAGCGTTCGCCGCCTCGGCGGTGCTCAGCCGCGCGACGTCGTCCTGCGCCTTGCCCATGTTCGTGAGGATCACCGAGCCCACCGAGACGAGCAGGGCGAGCAGGCAGAGAACCCGCCAGACGTAGGAGTCGCTGCTGAACCCCACGGCCTTCTGCACACCCCCGGCGAAGGTCTCCCCGCCCACGGCCGGACCGGCGGTGAACACGGCCGCCAGGGAGCTGAACACCATGACCAGGTTCGACCGCCTTCGGGCGCGCGGCCGCTGCGAGCGCAGGAAGGCCTGCACGCCGGCGCGGCGCGTCTCGATGCGCCACAGCAGGTCCCGACGCAGGTCGCTGTCGTCGGCCATGTGCATCCCCCTGCCGTGCGCACCCCTGCCGCGCACGGGGAGCTGTGCGAAGGATAGCGGCGGCGGCCGCCCCCTCGGACGCTTTCCGGCGCCCCGTGACAGGCGCGCGGACCGGAAGCTCCGCCCTTGTACGGTCCCGACCGTGGACACCGTGGCCGCGCTCGCCGAGCTGCTGCGTTCCCGGGGCGCGGACGGCATCGAGCACCCGAGCGGAACGCTCGGCGCCCATCTGGCACGGGTTCAGCACCGCCTGGCCTCGCTCGGTGCCGGTCCGGTCCTCCAGCTGGCGGCGCGGGCCCACGCCGTCTACGGCACCGACGGCTTCGACGTCCGGCTGCTCGGGCTCGACGAACGGCCGCTGCTCGCCGACGTCATCGGGGCCGATGCCGAGGAGCTCGTGCACCGGTACGGCGGATGCGACCGCGCGCGGACGTGGGGCCAGCTGGCCACGCGGCACGGGGTGCGCAGCCGCTTCACGGGGGACTTCGAGGAACTGGGTCCCGAGGCACTGCGTGACTTCGCCGATCTCAGCCTCGTCAGCGAGATGGACGTCGCCGAGCACGCACCCGGGTTCCTCGACCGGCACGGCGACTACTTCCGCCGGCTGACCGGGGCATGGTTCCCCATTCTCAGCCGCGCCGTGGCCGCCGATGCCGCCCGCGTGTTCGGCTGACCGGTGCCGCCGCTCCGAGCCGCCGCTCCGCTTCCGCCCGCCCCCGCCGGTGCTCGTCGCGGAACGAGCGGCTCCCGCTCGTCCAACCGGACTCCCACGGGCGGTGCGCGTTCCGGCAGCCGTGGACGGCGGTTCGGCAGCAGGGCCCATCCCACCGTCCTACCCGGCGGGTGCCCGCCCGGTATTCACGCGGCTCACCCGCCGCTGGGACCGAACTGCTCGACCCGGATGTCCTCGGGGCGCATGCCCAGGCCCAGGAGGAGCTGGCCCGCCGCATCGGCGAACGAGGCCGACCCGCAGACGTAGGCCGTCTGGCCCGGCTCCCACAGCGGCAGCAGATCGGCAGGGGTCAGCCGGCCGGCGGACCGGACGCCGTGCGGCTCGCGGGTGAGCACGACCCGTGCACCCGCCGCGAGCAGCTCGTCGGCGTAGGGCAGTTCCGCCAGGGTGCGGGCCGACACGGCGACGCGCAGGAGGTCCGGCCGGCCCAGGTCGCGCGCTGTCCGCACCATGGAGACCAAGGGGACCACCCCGGTGCCACCGGCGACGAGCAGGGCCGGCGTTGCGCCGTCCCACACGAACCAGCCGCCCAGCGGTCCCCGCACCTCCAGCACGTCCCCGGGCTCGACGACGTCGGCCAGGTGCGTGGACACCTCGCCGTCCTCGAGCCGCTCGACGAAGAGCTCCACGAGCGGGTCGGCGGGCGAGGAGGCCACCGAGTACGAGCGCTGCGCGGTGTAGCCGTCCGGAGCGGTCAGCCGGACGACGTAGTGCTGCCCGGGCATGTGGTCCATCCGCCCGTGGACGTCCAGACGGAGTTGCACCGAGCGCTGGAGCGGACGGCGGACCCCCGCGACGGTCGCGGTGTGCCACCGGCCGGCGATCGGCGGTCGCCGTCGCTCGGGGGCGAAGGGGTCGGTCACCGGGCCGGTCGCCACATGCTGGCTCGCCACCCTGTCTGTCGCCACCCTGTCAGTCGCCCTGGTACCGCTGTTGGCGCCACGGGTCCCCGCGGTCGTGGTAGCCGTTCTGCTCCCAGAAGCCGGGCTGGTCGTGCGTCATCAGCGTCAGCCTGCTGAGCCACTTGGCGCTCTTCCAGAAGTACAGGTGCGGGACGAGGAGGCGGACCGGCCCGCCGTGCTCGATCGGCAGGGGCGTGCCGTCGAACTCCCACACCAGCCACGCCTTGCCGCCGGTGACGTCGGCCAGCGGCAGGTTGGTGGTGTAGCCGGTTCGCGACGTCGCCATGACGAAGAGCGCGCCGGCGGCGGGACGGGCCGCCTCGAGCAGGGTGTCGACACTGATCCCGGAGAAGTGCGTGTCGAACTTGGACCACGTCGTGACGCAGTGGATGTCGCCCCGGTAGTCCGACGGCGCCAGACGGTGCGCCTCGTCCCACGTCCAGGTGGTCGGCGACTCGACGTGCCCGTCGACGGTGACCGTCCAGTCCTGCGGGCGGATCCGCGGCGTGGGCTCGGCCGTGAGGACCGGCCAGTCGGTGCCGACGTCGTACTGGCCCGGCGGCAGCCGCGGATCGCGGTCGCGCCTGCGGCCCAGGAAACCCCTGGTCGGTCCGGTCACCTCGGACGTCCTCTCTGTCGGGCCCGCGCGACCGCCTCGGCGGCGGCGGATCACGGTGCGCGCCTGCGCTTAGGGCAGCCTTACATGAGGCGAGTCACCCCGCGTTTACCTGGCCGCAAACTCGGCAGGGACCTAGCTTGTTCCTGTGGTGACGGTGACGGATCAGGTCTCGCGCAGGACCCCCCAGGTGGCGAAGACCAGTTCGGTCTTCAAGAAGATCGTGATGGCGGTCAGCGGCATCCTCATGCTGCTGTTCCTCATCGCGCACATGGTCGGCAACCTGCACATCTTCCAGGGCGCCGCGTCCTTCAACCACTACTCCGAGTGGCTCCGGACGGTCGGGGAGCCGGCCCTCCCGCCGCGCACGCTGCTGACCGTCATCGAGATCGGACTGCTGGTCTCGGTCGCCGCGCACATGTGGGCGGCGATCTCGCTGTGGCGCCAGGCCAAGCGCGCACGCCCCCAGTCCTACGTCACGAAGAAGTCGGTGGCCCAGAGCTACGCCTCCCGCACCATGCGGTGGGGCGGCGTGATCATCGGGCTGTTCATCGTCTACCACATCCTCGACCTGACCTTCGGTGCCGCGAACCCCGCCGGAACCGACTCCACGCCCTACGACCGCACGGTCGCCAGCTTCCAGAACCCGATCGCCACGACGGTCTACGTCATCACGCTGATCCTGCTGGGCATGCACCTGCGCCACGGCATCTGGAGCGCCACCCAGACGCTGGGACAGAGCAACCGGCGGCGGGAGCGGACGGTCAGCGTGTTCGCCGTCGTCTTCTCGACCCTCCTCATCGCCGGATACCTCGTGGTGCCGGCCGCCGTCGTCTTCGGGCTCGTGGACTAAGGAACAGGAAACCCACCACTCATGCCTCTCGACCTCTTCACCGTCGGCGAACCAATCGCCGACACCAAGGCGCCGATGGACGTCCCCATCGGCGAGCGTTGGAGCGAGCGCAAGTTCCGCGGCCGGCTGGTCAACCCGGCGAACCGCCGCAAGATGACGATCATCGTGGTGGGCACCGGCCTGGCCGGCGGCTCCGCGGCCGCGACGCTGGGCGAGGCCGGCTACAAGGTCAAGTCCTTCTGGTACCAGGACAGCCCCCGGCGCGCGCACAGCGTCGCCGCGCAGGGCGGGATCAACGCCGCGAAGAACTACCGCAACGACGGCGACAGCGTGCACCGACTGTTCTACGACACGGTCAAGGGCGGCGACTTCCGCTCCCGTGAGAACAACGTGCACCGCCTGGCCGAGGTCAGCGTCAACATCATCGACCAGTGCGTCGCCCAGGGCGTGCCCTTCGCCCGCGAGTACGGCGGCCTGCTGGACAACCGGTCCTTCGGCGGCACCCAGGTGTCGCGCACCTTCTACGCCCGCGGCCAGACGGGGCAGCAGCTGCTGTACGGCGCCTACCAGGCGCTCGAGCGGCAGATCGCGGCCGGGAACGTCGAGCAGCACGCGCGCACCGAGATGCTGGACCTGATCATGGTCGACGGGCGGGCCCGCGGGATCGTCGCGCGCGACCTGGTCACCGGCGAGATCAGCAGCCACTTCGCCGACGCCGTCGTCCTGGCCACCGGCGGGTACGGCAACGTCTTCTACCTGTCCACGAACGCCAAGGGCTCCAACGCGACGGCGATCTGGCGGGCGCACAAGCGCGGCGCGTACTTCGCGAACCCCTGCTACACGCAGATCCACCCCACCTGCATCCCGGTCAAGGGCGACTACCAGTCCAAGCTCACGCTGATGAGCGAGTCGCTGCGCAACGACGGCCGGGTCTGGGTGCCCAAGGAACGCGGCGACGAGCGCGACCCCCGCGAGATCCCGGAGAACGAGCGCGACTACTACCTCGAGCGCATCTACCCATCGTTCGGCAACCTGGTGCCCCGCGACATCGCCTCGCGGCAGGCCAAGAACGTGTGCGACGAGGGCCGCGGCGTCGGCCCCGGCGGCCTGGGGGTGTACCTCGACTTCGCCGAGGCGATCGAGCGGCTGGGCCGCCCCGCCGTCGAGGCCAAGTACGGCAACCTCTTCGACATGTACGCCCAGATCACGGGCGAGGACCCCTACTCGGTGCCCATGCGGATCTATCCCGCCGTGCACTACACGATGGGCGGCCTGTGGGTCGACTACGACCTCCAGTCCTCGATTCCCGGCATGTTCGTGATCGGCGAGGCGAACTTCTCCGACCACGGCGCCAACCGCCTGGGTGCCAGCGCGCTGATGCAGGGCCTGGCCGACGGCTACTTCGTGCTGCCGTCGACGATCACCGAGTACCTGGCCGACGGTCCGTTCCCCAAGGTCGACGACAGCCACCCGGCCGCGGTCGAGGCCCTGCAGGGGGTGCGGGCGCAGACGCGGAAGCTGCTCGACATCAACGGCACGCGCAGTCCGGCGTCCTTCCACCGGGAGCTCGGCCGGCTGATGTGGGACCTCTGCGGCATGGAGCGCTCCGAGGAGAGCCTGCGCAAGGCCCTGGACCGCATTCCCGAGATCCGGCAGGAGTTCTGGACCAACCTGCGGGTCACCGGCGACGAGGGCTCCTTCAACCAGACGCTGGAGCACGCCGGCCGGGTCGCCGACTTCATCGAGCTCGCGGAGCTCATGTGCGTCGACGCGCTGCACCGCAACGAGAGCTGCGGCGGCCACTTCCGCGCGGAGAGCCAGACCCCGGAGGGCGAGGCGCTGCGCGACGACGAGAACTTCGCCTACGTGGCCGCCTGGGAGTGGACGCCCGAGGGCCAGCCCCCGGTCCTGCACCGCGAAGATCTCGAGTACGAGTACGTCCACCTGGCTCAGCGCAGCTACAAGTGATATCGACACAGCGGAGCTACAAGTGACAGCGACACGTGAGGACTCCCGCCACACGAGCGTCGGGACGACTCCACCGGACAAGCGCGGCATGAGCCTGACGCTGCGGATCTGGCGGCAGAACGGCCCCACCGCCAAGGGCAAGATGGTCACCTACAAGGTCACCGACATCTCGCCGGACATGTCCTTCCTGGAGATGCTCGACGTGCTCAACGAGCAGCTGATCGTGCAGGGCGACGACCCGGTCGCGTTCGACCACGACTGCCGCGAGGGCATCTGCGGCATGTGCGGCGTGATGATCAATGGCGAGGCGCACGGACCGCAGCAGACCACCACCTGCCAGCTGCACATGCGCTCGTTCAAGGACGGCGACAAGATCGACATCGAGCCGTGGCGGGCCAGCCCGTTCCCGGTGATCAAGGATCTCGCCGTCGACCGGCGCGCACTGGACCGGATCATCCAGGCGGGCGGCTACATCTCCGTCGCCACCGGGACGGCGCCCGAGGCGCACTCGACGCCGGTGCCGAAGAAGGACTCCGACGCCGCGTTCGACGCCGCCACCTGCATCGGCTGCGGCGCCTGCGTGGCGGCCTGCCCGAACGCGTCCTCGATGCTGTTCACCGCCGCGAAGGTCACCCACCTCGGCCTGCTGCCGCAGGGGCAGCCCGAGCGCAACGACCGCGTCGTCAACATGGTCGCCCAGCAGGACCGCGAGGGCTTCGGCGGTTGCACGAACATCGGCGAGTGCTCGCACGCGTGCCCGAAGGGCATCTCGATGGAGACGATCTCGCGGCTCAACCACGACCTGCTCGGCGCGCTCCGAGCCGGGGCACGCCCGAAGAGCTGACGAGGGGAGCGGCCCCCTCACCGACCCCTGGACGAGGTCGAACCCATCGGCGCCAGGAGGTCCCACGTCGGCCTGCCCGACCTCCGCGCCGGAGAGCCGCCGCTGCGTGGCGCCGTCGACCCGGGGCGGGGCCACCGGATGCCTCACCATTGACACGGGTCCGACCCGGGTGCAGCCTCGGGCGCCGGTGAGCACGGTGGCGTCCTGGCCACGGGAGGCGTCGTGCGCAGAAGGACGGGCCGCCGGACGGCGGGGAGCCGTGCCGTGGCCCCCCTGCTCGGCAGTGTGCTGCTGACCTGGCCGTCGGCTCGTGGCAGCCGCAACGGCCGCGACGGTCGCGGTGCAGCCCGTCGACGAGACCACGCCCGTGGCGCACACCGGTGATGCCGCCGACGACCCGGCGATCTGGGTCCACCCGGCGCAGCCCTCGGCGAGCCTGATCATCGGCAACGACAAGAAGGGCGCGCTCGAGACCTACGACCTGTCCGGCCACCGGCTGCAGCGCACCTCGACCGGCCCGACCGTCTGGGGCAACGTCGACGTGCGCGGCAACCTGGTGGTGGCCTGGAACGGCGTCATCCCAACCGTGGGCGGCGAAGGCTTGTGCCTGTACCAGTCGGCTACCACGCTCCACGTCTTCGCGATCACCAAGCGAGGGGTGCAGCGTCAGTACGCGGTCCTCGACACCGACGGCGATGGTCTCTACGAGGGCCGCCTCGTCCGACAGTTCGAGATCGGCTCGGAGTCGGAGGGGTGCGCGGCCGACGACGCCAACGGGGCGTTGTTCGTCAGCGAGGAGGACGTCGCCCTGTGGCGGTACGGCGCCGAACCGGGGGCCGGCTCCGATCGCACTGCCGTCGACCGGGTGACCGCGGAGGGCGGACAGATCACCACCGACGCCGAAGGGGTGGCCGTCGTCGGCGACTACGTCATCGTCTCGGCGCAGAACGTCGCCAGCCCCGGTAGCTCGTTCTTCGTCGTCTACGACCGGTCGACCAACGCCTACGTGAAGTCCTTCCGCGTGGCCGACGGGACGAACGTCGACGACTGCGACCGCACCGACGGCAGCGCGGCCTACGCGGGCACCCTCGGCCCGCTCTTTCCCGCCGGCTTGTTCCTCTGTCAGGACGGGCCGAACAACGCACCGGGTTCCGCGGGCAACCAGAACGTCAAGCTGGTGCCCTACGAGCGCGTCGTCGCGGCATGACGGCACGGCGACCGGACGACATGTCGACATGGGAGGACGTCGCCCGCGCCTGGTCCGCGCTGCCCGGGATCGCGGGGGTCACCCCGCGTGCGGGTCACCGTCTGGTGGCCCAGCACTTCGACGCGCCGTGAGACCGGGCGGGGTCGGCCATGGCCGGACGGCACCCGGGAGCGCGGAACGGGAGAACTGCCGCAGCAGGTGACGGAGGAAAGCCAGGGCGATCAGCGCGGCGAGCGGCTGCCCGACCCGCCAGGCCGCCAGCGACGCGAGCATTCCCGGGATCAGGGCGCCGAGGACGAGAAGGACGTCCAGCCGGTGCTCCCGGCGCTCCGGACGGCACCAGCGGTCGCCGACGAACCCCAGGACCGTCAGGAGCAGGACGTCGCCCGCGACCGCGGCCGCCGGCAGCCCCAGGAGCGGCAGCAGGAAGAAACAGCCGAAGAACGCCAGTCCGAAACCCGCCCCGGCGGCGACACGACCCACTCCCCACGCCGACCGCTGCACCCCCGGACCCGGACCCGGGGTCGGCGACAGCGCCGGCGCGTTGCGCGACGCCGCCATCGAGGTCCGTCGAGCCGGCGGCAACAGGAACAACGCCAGCCCGACCAGCATGATGAGCAGCGCTGCCGCCCCCCGGCCGACGGTGCAGGTGGCCAGCGCCGGACCGGCACACGTTTCCGCGGTGGCCCGCGGCGTCAACGACCCCAGCACGACGAACGCGATGAGGCCGAGGCAGACGAGGGCGCCCCGGCGGCCGAGCCAGGGTCGCCGGTCCGCGCCCCGTCCCCGCACGACGGCCAGCGACTGTGCCAGCGTCACCGGAGCCATGAGGCTGAAGGCCGTGTGGAAGACCACCAGCCCCACCGCAACGGCCCAGTTCACACCTCCCGCGGAACCGGCCTCCGCGGCCGTGAAGGACAGCACCGTGCTCGATCCGGACAGCTTGAACCAGGTGGCCGCGACGACGCCCTCGTTGAACGCGGTGTAGGCGACGCCGAACCACAGCAGCCGGGCGCCCGTCAGCCGGCCCCGGACCCAGAGCTCCCGGAGCAGCAGCGCGGGACAGCCGTACACGACGACGTAGAGCGGGAGCACGATCGGGAAGAGCACGGCCGGGGTGTTGGCCGACGCGACCGTCTCCGCCAGGAACGGCGCGCCGGCGACCAGTCCGAGGACGTACCGCCAGGGCCGATCCGGTCGCGCCACCACTCCTCCCGCGGAGTCCACCTCGGGTCAGCCGGTCGTGCGCGCGACGTGCCCGCCGCCCTCGTCCGGTGCGGCCAGACTCGCCAGCAGCCTGGTCGCCGCACCCAGCGGATCGGTCTCGCCGCGGCGGTCGGTGCGGCTCTTCACGTAGCGAGCCGGTTGGCCCACCACCAGCGCCTCCGGTGCGACGTCGTGCAGCACGAGCGCGTTGGCCGCGACGACGGCCCGGTCGCCGATGGTGATCGGCCCCATGGCCTTGCCGCCGTCGAGCACGACGACCTCGTCGCCGAGCGTGGGCTCGCCGGCTCGGGTGCCGTCCTCGGCGGCCGCCGTGCCGAAGCGGGCCATGCCGGTCAGGATCACGTCCCGGCCGCAGGTGAAGCCGCTCCCCCACCCCATCCCGACCGGGTGGGCGATGGCCAGGCCCGGACCGACGGAGGCGCCGGGCGCGAGGTCGGCCCCCGTCACCACCACGTTGAGGAAGTACAGCAGCCGTGACACCGGCCGCAGACCGCCCCGGTGACATGCCGAGGCGAGCCGGAACAGGAGCGTCGCCCACGTGCCCGGAATGGTGAGCACGTCCACCATCGCGCCAAGCCCGCGGTCGGTGCGGCCCTTGAGGCGGGCCATCGCCGCCAGGTCGGCCGCGATGGTCGGGCGAAGCTCGCGCCACGGGTTCATCCGGTGGTCCTTCGTCGTCGGGAGGGAACGCGGACATCGTGCGCGGAGCGGGTGGCCGCACGGAAGGCGCGGAGGGCCGCGTCCCCCACCCGATCGGCGTCGAACGCCGCCGCCCGCGCCGGCCCGGCGAGCCGGAGCCGGCACCGCAGCCCGTCGTCCCGGAGGATCTGCCGCACGCCGGCGGTGACGGCCCCCAGGTCGGTCGGATCGACGTAGAGGGCGGCATCGCCGCACACCTCGGGCATGGAGGCCACCGTCGACGTCAGCACCGGCACGCCGTGGGCCATCGCCTCCAGCGGAGGCAACCCGAACCCCTCGAACAGGGACACGTAGGCCAGCGCCTCGGCTCCGGAGAGGAGCAGCGACCGAGCCGTGTCGCTGACTCGCCCGAGGAAGACGACGTCGCGGTCACCACCGGCGGCGCCTTGCTCGGCACTGCCCCGGAACCATCGGGCGCCGGCCACCACCAGGCGGTGACCACGCAGCCGCGGCTCGTCGCGGCGGGCCCGGAGGAAGGCGGAAACGAGGGTGCCGACGTTCTTGCGCGGATGGAGGTTGCCCAGATAGAGCAGGTACGGCGGCCGGACCCCCTGGGCGGCGAGCCCCTCGGCCGCCGTGCGGGCATCCTCACCCTCTGGGACGACGGCCGGCCCGACACGATTGGGGACGACGTGCACCCGCTCCGGCTCCAGGCCGTAGGTGGTGAGGATGTCCTGCCGGGTGAACTCGCTGGGCACGAGGACCGCTCGCGCCCTGGCCAGATGTCGGGGCACGAGGGTGCGCAGTCGCCGGGCGGTGGCCGCCGGATAGTCCTGCGGCCGGTGCACGAAGGACAGGTCCCCGAGGACGAGCGCCGCGGGGGTCGCCCCGGTCAGCGGGATGTGGGTGACCGAGAGCGCCAGGTCGAGCGGCTCCATCCTGCGCAGCGCCGCCGGCAGGGTGACGGCGAAGTGCCACGGACCCGGTCCCCGGCGTAGCGGCACCACGGAGAAGGCGTGATCCCCGCGCACGGAGGGAGGCGCGACGGAAGTGGGCAGGAGGAGCGCGAAGGTGTCCTCCGGCCCCCGCCGCCGGGCCAGGCCCTCCAGCAGGCCCGACATGAACGTCTCGTCCCCGCCGCGCTGGGCACCGAGGAACGACGCATCCAGCGCCACTCTCACCGTGGTGTCTCCAGGGGCGCCGGGAGCCGCGACGCCTCGTCGAACCGCCGCCGTTGCTCTTCGGCATCCAAGCCGAAGTCCGCGAGGGAGTACTGGATCGTGCTGATCCGCCTCGGGTGCGCGGCGAGGTGATCGCGCAGTGCCCGGGCCAGCCCGTCGCCGAAGGGCAGCTCGAACGCGCCGTAGATACCGGAGACGGTGCCGACGGGGTCCGCCACCAGGTCGCGGTACTCCACGTCGACCCACCGGTCGGAGGCGATGCGCGCCCGAGCCGCGGTGGCCCGGCGCACGCCCTCCACCCAGACCCCCGACCAGTAGGCGCCCACCTCGTGCGGATCCACGCGGCGAGCAGTCGCGGCCGACATCACCATCACCAGCCGGCAGAAGGAGCTGAGCACCTCTATCGGGTCACGACGCAGGGACACGACCCGCGACTCGGGCAGCGCCCGGGTCAGCTCGTCGAGCCAGAACAGGTGCGCCGGGGACTTGAGCGACCAGCGCTCCCGGCGCTCGTGCCGGGCCAGCACCTGGAGCTGCCGGGCATAGAAGGCGTAGTGGGGTCGCATGTCGGTCGTCAGGCACCAGTCCACGTAGGACGGCACCTGGTAGATGACGCCGAGCTCCAGGCTGGCGAAGCTGTTGGCGAACAGGGTCACGCACTCGGTGGGCAGCGCGGGACCGGTGGGATGGAGGGTTCTGGCCTGCGGTGCCAGCCGGTCGAGCAGCCGCGCGCTGTGCTCGGCAGCACGGATCCGCCGGCGGTCGGCGTCCGGGTCGCCGCCCGGCGGGGGAACCGGAGTGGCGGCCTCCCACTGACGGAGCGAGCGGCTGTCGGGATCGAGCGAGAGGAGGTGCTGCAGCAAGGTGGTGCCGCTGCGCGGGAGGCCCACCACGACGACGGCCGGGCCCACCGGCCGTGCGGCGATGGCGTCGTCGGCGGCGAGTGCCCGCTGGACGTGCAGCCGGTTCACCAGGCCCGACCGGATGACGCCGTGCGCGAACCTGACCCCCGCGGGGGTCAGGTCGGCCTCGGTGACCAGCGCGACCAGGAAGGCGTCCAGGCCCGCCGTCCAGCCGTCGTCTGCGAGATCGGCGGGTACCGCGCCCGGCACCCCCCGGACCGCCTCGGCGACGAGCTCCGCGCGGGAGGGCATGCGGACGTCGATCCACGGCAGCCGCGGGGCGACCGCGTTGTAGGCACGCAACGGCGGCCACAGGGCAGGGATGTGCGGGGACGCCGTCCGGGCCGGCTTCACGCCGCGGCCACCCGGGGTCGCTCCGCCACCAGGATGCGCAAGCGGGCCACGACGACCGTCTGGTCGCGCTGGTTGACCATCTCCATCGCCGTGTCGACGACCCCGCCACCCGGCTTCGGCACCGTTGCCTCGACGGTCAGGCGGCAGCGAAGGGTGTCGCCGATGAACGTCGGGTGGAGGAAGCGCACCCGGTCCATCCCGTAGAAGGCCAGCGCCTTCTCCGGGTCCATGGGAAACAGGCCCGCGGACAGGGACAGCACGAGGAAGCCGTGCACGACGCGCTGCCCGTAGCGGGAGCGCGCCGCGAACTCCGCGTCGGTGTGCAACCGGTGGTGGTCGCCGGTGAGCCCGGCGAACCCGACGACATGGGCCTCGGTCACGGTCACACCGCCGTACTCGGCACTGCGGCCGAGCACGACGTCCTCGAACCAGTCCTCGTACACCTAGACCGCCGCCGGGTCGGCCCAGATCAGGCTGAGCGCGCCCCAGGCCATGCCGCCGCCGACCACCGGGAGGAGGATCCGCTCGCCGGTGCGGAGCATGCCCCTGCGCCACGCCTCGTCCAGCGCGATCGCCACTGACGCGCCCGACACGTTGCCGGTGTGGTCCAGGCAGGTGATCACCCGCTCCGGCGGGATCTTCAGCTGCTCCGCGACCTCGCGCACGATGTTCGCTCCCGCCTGGTGCGGGATCAGCCAGTCGACGTCGTCGACGGTCCGGTCGATGGCGGCGAGCACCTCGTGGGTGGCGTCCACCATCTTCTCCACAGCGAAGCCGTAGATCGCCTTGTACTGCAGCGACAGGTACTGGCTGCGTGCCGCCAGCACCTCGGCGGTGATCGGGTGCTTCGTTCCCCCGCCCGGAGCCGACGTCCAGTCGCAGACGCTGGCGTCGGTGTGCGTGCGCAGCGCCTCGATGCCGAACCCCGAACCCGGCACGTCCCGGAGGACGACCGCCCCGGCGCCGTCGCCGAAGATCGACTGGTACAGGAAGTACCGGTCGTCCACGACCGCCGACATGGCCTCGGTGTGGACCACCAGCGCCGTGCGGTGTCCCACCGCCGACATCAGCGAGGTCGCCACCAGCAGCGAGTCGACGAACCCGGTGCACGCCGTCTCCAGTTGCAGGCACTTCGCCCGGGCACCCAGAGCCTGCGCGACCTTGCTGACCGTGGAAGGCAGCCGTGCATCGGAGGTGAACGTGCCGAGGACGATCAGGTCGATCTCCTCGACCAGGATGCCGGCCACGTCGAGCGCGCGCCGGGCCGCGACCAGGGCCATGTCGGACGTGCCTTCACCGCTGCCGAGCCGGTGCCGATGGACGACGCCCGACCGCTGCATGACCCACTCCTCCAGCCCGATCCCCGTGCGGGCACGGTCGTAGCCCCCGCTCGTGCGTTCGATCTCGCCGTTCGTGACGACCCGGTCGGGCAGGTAGCTGCCGATGCCGGCAATGACGTGGCTCATGCCGAGGTCCTCTCGATCGCCTGTGGCCGGCGGGGGGCCGGAACGGCCGGCGCCGGAACCTCCGTCGGGCCGGACGCGCCTGCATCGCCGCTCCGGGCGGCCCGTGCCCATCGGGCGAGACCACCGCGGTGGGCAGGGAACCCGTAGGCCAGGTCGACAGCGGTGCCGGCGATGTCCCAGGAGTCGACGACGCCGTCGGTGACCGCTCGGTCCACCTCGGCCGCCAGGGCACCGACGGTCCGTTCGACGATGGAACGCGCCGGCGCGTCCGCCGCGTCGGCGCTGCGTCGCAGCAGCAGCCCCAGCACCGGATCGATCGATCGGTCCGGGGCGTAGACGGAGTCGGCCCCGGCCGCCACCGCGGACGAGAACGCCCGGAGCGAGGGGAACACCGCCCCCAGGTGTGGCGCCAGGTGGGTATGGATGCGGGCCACGCTCGGCAGGCCGGTCGCCTGCATCACCGCGAACGGCCCCATCGGCCAGCCGAACGCGGTCAGCGCGTCGTCCACGTCGGCAGGTGCGCAGCCGTCGCGGACGAGCTCCGTCGCGGCGTCCCAGTACGCGAAGAGCGCACGCGTGATGAGGAACCCGGGGCGGTCGGCCACACGTACCGCCCACTTGCCCTGCGCGAGGAGCATGCGGTCGAGCCGCTCGGCCGCCGCGGGGTCCGTGCCGTCGTGCAGGGCCACCTCGACCAGCGGTATGCGGTGGGCCGGCCACACGTAGTGGGCGACGACCACCCGTCCAGGGTGCCGGGCGCCGGCGGCCAGCACCGACGCCGGAATGCTCGACGTCGTGCTCGCGAGGACGGTGTCCGGCCGGACGACGTCCTCGATGCTGGCCATCACCTGCCGCTTGACCACGGCCGACTCGGGAAGACTCTCGATCACGACGTCGGCGTCCGCGAGGTGCTCCATGCGGTCGGTGAACCGAAGGCGGCGGAGCAGTTCTTCCTTCTCGGACGCGGTGGCACCTCGGCGCACGGCCTCCCGCCGCAGGGTGTCGGACAGCCCGGCGGCCCGGGCCCGGCACCGCTCCGGTCCCCCGCGGACGAAGACGGTGACCGGTGAGCCGGCCGCTAGGGCCGCCCGCGCGACCGTGGTGCCGAGGGTGCCGGCTCCCACGACCGCGATGCGCAGCGTCGGCCCGGGGCTCATCGGAAGGCCTCCGCCCAGCGCTGCATCCACTCACCGAGCTCTCGGTACACGCTGCGGTAGTGCGAGGGCGCCCTGCTGCGGTCCACCTCGTGCCGGTAGCGGTCGACGAAGGCGGCGAACATGTCCGCGTACTCGCCCGGCTCCACCTCCGCTGCGGCGGCGTCGACGAGGTCGTAGAAGGGCATCGACATCAGGTGCATCCACTGCTCGAGCACGACGACGCGCTCGAGCCGCGTCTGCTTGGTGTGCTCGACGACCGGCCGGCCGAAGGTGACCAGGTCGCCCCGCAGGTTCATGAGCGTCTGGACGACGTAGCCGCCCCAGATGTCGTCGTGCCGGCTCAGCTGCCACCGGTCGACCCAGAGGTCGGGCAGGAAGTAGTAGGCGGGGATGATCTCGGCGGCGAACGCGGTGTTCATGCCGCAGAGCGGCAGGTGCCCCGAGGCGACCGTGGTCGCCGTCGCCGGAGACCCCGGGTTCCCCGGCTCGCCGCCGTGCAGCTTGTCCACCCCGTTGAGGTCGAGGATCCGCTCCCAGACCCCCATGTTGAGCTTGACCTCGCCGGTGGCGACCGCTGGACGCACCGCGGCGGCCTCGGCGCTGCGTCGTTCGTAGGGGTAGCCGCGGGCGTAGGCGGGTGATCCGTCGGCGAACTGGGAGTCGATCGAGTTCACCCAGCCGTCCTGCGCCACCGGGGCGAGGGCCGGGGCGTCGACCACCTTGGTGAGCGCCTGGAGGTGCTCGGCCAGCCAGCCCGGGCGGGTACCGCAGTCGTAGTCCAGCGCCACGACGACGTCGAACCCCTCGCGGTAGGCGATGTAGTGGCCGATGTTCCGGCTGGCGGCGCTCTTGTGCGGCATGGCTGCGTAGTGACGGCCGGCGTAGCGCTGCTGGGCGGCGTAATCGAAGTAGTGGACGTTGGGGCGCGGCGGTGGCGCGAGCCGGCCGTCGCTGTCGTCACTGACGATGATCGGGATCGACGCGGGGATGGCGTCGAACAGCTCCCACGGCGGGTCGTCCGGGATCGGGATGACGACGCACACCGATCGGGTGTCGGCGCCGGTACGCGGCTGGTCATGCGGCGAGGGGATGCCCATGTCAGCCGCCGACCGGGGTGTAGGCGCCGGCTGCCGGCGCCGGGCGGGGACGCGGGCGTGGTGGCACCGGGGGCGGTGGGACGGCGACGGTGGCGCCGGCCATCTCCGGGAACTGGATGCGCAGGTACTCCTCCAGCGCGACCGGCCAGGGACGCATCGTGTTCATGCCCTGCAGCTCGAGCAGGAGGTTGCGCATGACCTCTGACCGCGGCCGGACCGAGGGGTACTCGGCGGAGAAGTGGTCCGAGGTGACCGGCACCAGCTCGACGTCGTCCCGGCCGAGGACCTCGAGGATGCGGGCCGCGACGTCGTAGCGACTGCCTTCGCCGCCGCAGACGAGGTGGTAGAGCCCGTAGAGCTCCGACTCGATGAGCGGCAGGAAGCACCGGGCGAAGTCCGGGGTGTACGTGGGCGTGCCGAACTTGTCGGTGACCGCGTAGATGGTGGTGGCCCCCGACCGCAGCTGCCCCAGGATCTTGGCGACGAACTTGTGGTCCTTGGCCGCCCCCCCGCCGACCATCCACCCGGCCCGCACGATGTAGTGCTCATCGACGAGCTCTCGAACGGCGAGTTCGCCCTCGTACTTGGACCGCCCGTACATGTTCAGCGGGTTGGGCCGGTCGAACTCGGTGTAGGCGGTGTCCTTCTCGCCGTCGAAGACCCCCGCGGTGCTGACGTACACCAGCGGGACGTGCGCACGCCGTGCCTCGAGCGCGAGGTACCGGGTGCCGACGGTGTTGGTCAGCCAGGCGTGCTCGGGTTCGGCGTCACTGCGCTCCAGGTCTGTCTCCGCCGCCAGGTGGACGATCATGTCGGGCCTGCCATGGCGGACGGCGGCGCGCACCGACTCCCGGTCGCGGACGTCGAGGTGGCGCAGCCGCGGACCTGACGGGCCCCAGGGGCAGGGATTGTTCAGGTTGATGTCCGAGGGCAGCACCTGGTGCCCCCCGCCGACCAGAGCGGGCACCAGGGAGCTGCCGAGCATGCCGGCGGTCCCCGTCGCGAGGATCTTCATCGTGTGAGCCCTTCGGTGAGTGAGGCGAGCGGGGCGCCCTCGGTGGCCATGGCACGTCCGGAGGACCGAGGCAGTCCGAGGGTGACGACGGCGATGCGGCAGATGCGTCGGGTTCCCGGAACCACCTGCAGCAGCCATCGGTCCACCCCCTCCAGTCGCAGCCACGTGCGGTCGGAGAGTTCGACGAAGTTCTGCAGGCGGCACAGGACCTGGAAGGGGCGCCACTCCACGTGACGGAAGCGACCCCGCATCAGGGCGAAGTCCGCATCGGTCAGCGCCCGCTCGTCGGGCGTGTGGGTGTGCGCGGGAAACCGGCGGGTCACCGCACGGGAGTTGCGCAGGGACCGCATCCACTCGGGCACGAACAGCACCGGCTCGCAGAACACGGCGAGTGCGCCGGGGGCCAGGAGGCGGGCCAGGTTGTCCAACGCGCGGACGCGTTCGAAGTGGTGCACCACGTTGTTGCCGATGACGGCGTCGTAGGTGTCGTGGTCCAGACCGGCCGCGCGGGGGTCGAACGTCTCGATCGGCGAGTGCACCAGCGTGACGCGGTCGGCGACGCCGTTCACCCGGGCGCGCTCCCGGGCGACCTGCAGGATGCCGTCGGACACGTCGATGCCCACGACCGTCGCGCCCTGCTGGGCCAGCCAGACGGCGAGGGACCCGCCACCGGCGCCTACCTCGAGGATGCGCCTTCCCGCGAGCGGTCCGAGCTGCTCGACCGCGGCGGCCAGGTAGTCGACCTGCTCGCGGTTGACGAACGGAATCGCCCCGGGGTCGACCCGGTAATCGGACTCCGACCAGCCGGCGAGGATCCCCGCGGCCATCGCGTCGTAGATCCGGGCCTCGTGGTCGTGCCGGTCCGCCACGGTGAGGAGTGCCCCGTGGCTGTCGTGGGCGGTGTGCGGATCAGTCATCGACGGGCTCCAGCGCGAGGCGGGCATGGGCGAGGTGGGCGCGCATCCGCGCGCGGGCGGCGGGTGACCGGCGGGCGAGGGCCGCGGCGCCGTACAGCGCCGCCCGCGCCCCGAATCCGACGACCTCCAGGCGGCGCAGGTGGGCGGCACTGCGACGCCCGTGCCGCAGGGCGAACCACCGGTTCAGTGCCCGCAGCGCGTGCGGGGAGGTGCTCGCGTCAGCCGGTCCGCGGGTGGAGCTGCCGCCCATGAAGTGCACAACCGTGGTGTCGGCGGCGTACCAGACGTGCCAGCCCGCCGCGGTGAGCCGGTCGCAGAGGTCGACGTCGTCCATGTAGACGAAGATGTGGTCGTCCAGCAGACCCACCTCCTCGATCGCGCTGCGGCGCAGCGCCATCACGGCACTGGAGACCCACGCCGGCCGGAAGGGATGCGGCGTGTCCTCGGCGAGATACAGGCCGGGTGCGCGTCGGGGCGCGATGCGGTCGACCATCAGGAGGTAGTTGGCGGCGCTGCGCAGATCGAAGGCCGAGCCCGCGGTCCAGCGCTGGAAGCTCCCGTCGCCGTACACGAGCCGGGGACCGACCGCCGCCGCGCGGGCGTCCCGCGCGAAGTAGTCCAGGAGCGATCCGATCGAGCCCGGGGTCAGCCGCGCGTCGGTGTTGACGAGCAGGACGAACGGGGACGACGTCGCCCGGATGGCGCGGTTGTTGGCCCGGCAGAACCCCTCGTTGACCGCGTTGGTCAGCAACGTGACCTCCGGCCAGTGCGCGCGGAGATGCTCCACGGAACCGTCGGAGGAGGCGTTGTCGACGACGACGATCTCGTTTCCGAGTCCCTCGGGTGTCGCCTCCACGATGCTGTTGAGACAGTCATCGAGCAGACCGACGGTGTTCCAGTTCACGACGATCGTCGTCAGGTCGGCCACGGCGCTCACCGCCAGTCCAGGTCGAGGTGCTGGTGCAGGGGGTCGGGCTGCAGGACGAAGGTCGCGGCGCCGCCCTGGAGGCCCACGCCGAACACGCTGAGGTTGGTGACCGTCTGCCCGAGGTAGAGGACCCGGTCCCCCTCCGGGGCGGCGACGGGACGGCTGACCGGCGCGCCCGGCGGCGTCAGGACCGTCTCCCGGCCGGTACCGAGCCTCGTCCGCACCAGGGCCGGCCCGCTGCTGCGCTCGCTCACCGAGACGATTCCCGACCCGTCCGGGAGCCACGTGGGCTGGCTGTCGGGCGCGTCCGTCGTGGTCACCTCGCGGACGTCGGAACCGTCGGTGCCCATCGTGTAGATGTCGGTGAACGCTCCGTTGGTCCAGGCGAAGGCCACCCGCCGGCCGTCCGGGGACAGTGCGGAGGTCCGGTCGTCGACCGGCAGGGCGCCCGAGGTGGCGTTGGTCAGGTTGAGTACCGAGCCGGTGGCCAGGTCGATGCGCAGCAGGAAGGACTCGCCGGTCAGCGTGGAGGTGTTGGTGACGATCACCGCGCGTCCGTCCGCGGTGAACACCGGATCGGTGTTGGCTCGGGCGTCGCCGGACCGGACCCCGTCTTGCCAGTCCTCGACCCACGGATCGGTGAGGGCACGGACCGACCCGTCGGCCTCGCGGAGGAACACCTGTTCCTCGGCGCTGCCCGGCGGGTCGAGCGACCGCGTGGCGTAGGTGACCGGGTCGAGGTCGGCCAGGGTGACGTGCTCCCGCCGGACCGCACCCGCCGGCGCGGCGGGGTGCGGCGACCGTGCCACGCCCGGCACCGTGGCTCGCGCGGTGAACGCGATCCGGGACCGGTCCGGGCTCCACCGCGCCTGCAGCGGGTCCAGACCCTCGGGCAGGGGCAGTTCGGTGCGGTGCATGAGGTCCGGAGAGCCGTCGACCAGAACCGGCGCGACGCCTTCCCCGGAGGCCATGGTCACCAGGAGACGCGAGCTTCGCTGCTCGGAGCCGATCGCTCCCTCCCCGTCGGCTCCGTCGGCGCGGGAGAAGTCGAACCAGCTGATCGCCAGCACGGTCGAGCTGATGATCGCGCGGGCATTGCTGCCGTCCACGCCGATCGCGCAGATGCAGGTCGTCGTGCGGTCCAACGCTCCGGTGAAGCCGACGTCGCGGCCGTCCAGGGTGAACCGCGGGGCGTAGGCCGACATCTCCGGCACCGAGCACGGTGCCGCGGGGGTGCGGGTGACGCAGGCCGCGCCCGCGGTCATCACCCGCTCCGTTCCGGAGGCCAGGTCGTGCAGGACCAGATGGAAGTCGTTGGGGCGGGCGACGAGACCGCCCTGCGAGGGGGTCTCCGGCCCCCGGTAGGACGAGATCGCCAGTGTCCGGCCGTCCGGCGACACGTCGGGGTCGGTATTCCAGTACATGTCCCGGGTGACCGGCCGGCGGGTCCTGCCGTCGACCGACATCTGCGTGACGTCGGCATGGTCGACGCTGCCGGAGACGAGGTAGAGCGACGTGCCGTCGGGGCTGAGCGCCGGGTCGGCGTCGAGCCCGCCGATGGGGCTGGTGACGCCGGTCAGATTGATGCTCTCCAGCGTCCGCAGGTCCATCCGGAAGATGGCGTGGTCCGGGAACCAGGGCGGAGCCCCGGTGAAGAACAGCCAGTCGCCGGTCGCGTCCACGCGCGGCTGCCCGACCGCGAAGTCGAAGGAGCTGATGACCCTGGGGCCCGACCCGTCGGCGTTCATGATCTCGAGCCGGGTCGCCGGCTCCAGGCTGTCCGCCGGGCGGGACGTGTAGACGATCTTCCGGTCCCCGAAGGCCCACCGCGGCCAGTGGTAGTCCCGCCCGTCGGACGGGGTGAGCCGGCGGACGGCGGACCCGTCGGACGCGGCGGAGAAGATGGCCGACTCCCCCGTCGCCCGGACCTCCGCCTGGAAGACGATGCCGCCCGCTACCGGCTCGGCCGCCGAGACGGGTGTGGCAGCGGGCAGTGCCCCGGCGGCGAGGACCCCGGCCACGAGCACCGCCAGCAGCCGGCGCCGGCGGCGGAGGGCCCTGCAGACGGCCAGCACCGGGCGGGCCAGGGCCCGTGAGAAGGCGGCGCTGACGAGCGCGACGTGCAGCGGCGGCCGGAGCGAGCCCGGACGGGCTGACCCCGCGGGCCG
>JAOPWJ010000256.1 GCA_025965715.1 Blastococcus sp.
GCGAGCCGCGCGACGGGCATCCGGCCGGTCGCCACCGTCGCCTGGTGCTTCGGGCTCTCCGCTGCACTCGCAGCGGTGGCCGGCATCCTGCTGGGCGCCTCCACCAACAACGCGGTGACCGGAACCGGGGCCGGCTACGAGTTCGACGCCCTCGCGGCCATCGTGCTCGGCGGCACCCTGCTGGCCGGTGGTATCGGCTCGTTCTGGCGCACGCTCTCCGGCGTCCTCGTCGTCGCGACCGTCAACAACATCACGCTGCTGCTGGGGTTGTCGGCGGAGGCACAACTGCTTGTCCAGGGCATCATCTTCGTCACTGTCGTGGGACTTGATGCCATCGCTACGAGGTCGAAGGCATGAGTGGCATGACGCTGCTGCGGAACACAGTCGGACGTTTCCAGGCGGAGTTCGCCGTGGTGGCGGTCATCGCGGTGATCGTGATCGGCTTCAGCGCGAGCGGGACCGATCTGTTGACCACCGCCGCGCTGACCAACGTCTTCGCCCGCTCAGTCACGGTCGGTCTTCTCGTCGTGGGTCTGACGATGTGCCTGCTCGTGGGCGAGATCGACCTCTCGATCGGGGCGACGATGGCGCTCGGCGGGGTGGTCTTCGCCGCCCTGCAGCCGACGCAGGGCCTGCCCGTCGCCGTTGTGGTGGCTCTGGCGGTGGGCCTGACGGCCGGCCTGCTCAACGCGCTGCTGGTCTGTGTGCTGGGAGTGAACTCCTTCATCGCCACCTTGGGGACGCTCTTCGTGGCGCAGAGCCTCGCGCTGGTTCTGTCCGGCAGTGAACCGATCGCCCCCACGGCGTACGAGGCTTCTGCACACCTGGCCGACCTGTTGTTCGGCCCCGTCACGGTGGCCTTCCTACTCTTCGTGGGGTGCGTGCTCGCCGGACACGTCCTCGTGACGCGAACCCGGGTCGGCCGCGAGATGCTGGCGGTCGGAGGAAACGCTGACGCCGCGAGGAGTGCAGGCATCCCCGTGGTCCGTCGGCGTGCGCTCGCGTTCGCGATCTCCGGGACCCTGGCCAGCCTGGCGGGCATCCAGCTGACCTTGAGTCTGCTCAGCGCGGCTCCGGCCACGGGCGACGTCGAGCTGCTGACCACGGTGGCGGCAGTGTTCCTCGCCGGAGTGGCGCTCACCGGGGGGCGCGGCAGCATCCTGGCGGCGGCCCTCGCCGTCCTCGCCCTCTCCGCTCTCTCCGCCGGTCTGGAGGTCGCCCAGGTGGAGCCGGCGTACGGGCGCATCATCCTGGGCGCGGTCGTAGTCGTCTCGGGTTCCCTCGTGGGGCGCAGTGAGCTCACCCGAGTGTTTCGGTCGCTGCGTGCGAACCGGATGGCGCGAGCCAGTACGGCTTGATCGCCCGATGACGTGAGGGGCGCGCGTTCCGCCCGCCCCTCCGGATCGGCCCGGGAGCGCTCCGAGGACCTCGGGTGCCCGGCCGTGCGCCTGCCTCCCTGACGGCAGCGGGATCCGGTGCCGGAGGACGGCACCCGGGGCAGGCCGACCGGGCGCTCGGACGCCGAGCCGGGCGGGCGCACCCCCGTCTGCGCCGGCGTCAGTACCTGCACGTCCACGAGCTCGCCGGTTTTCTCGTGCAGCTCGCCGACGTGCTGGAGGAAGGCGAAGTGCGCCTCCACGTCCTCGGGGCGCACTGGTCCAACGGGGGGAAGGGGCGATGCCGCTCCGGGCCGCCGCGGTGGTGCTTGAGGAGCAGGTACTTGGGCACGGTGGTCTCCTGGCGTCGCGGGCCGCGCCTCTCGTGCCCCTTCACCTGGTGAGCGGAGCCGGTCAGGGCTTCTCGGCAGGGGATCACCCACCAGCCCGTCCACGCGGCGCGGCGGCTGACCCGCGCCAGTCGGTCAGGCCCGGCAGCGCGACTGGAGCGAGGCCAGCTCGGCCGACCAGTAGGCGGGCAGGGTGTCCCACGGATTGGCCCCGCTGTCGTTCGTGACGTACACGTTCCCTGCCCGTCGCTGCTCGGCGGAGGCGAGGGCGCTCGCCAGTTGCCCCCGGGACGCCCCGTAGACGAGGTGCGTGAACTTCGAGACCGGGTAGTCGGCGGTCCAGCTCGGCACCCGCGCCCGCTGGTAGCTGGCGTACGTCCCCTCGAAAGTGACCACCTGGTCGGCGAGGTCCAGGTAGCCACGGTCGGGGTGCACGCCCGGGTTGAGCACCACCAGGCCCCGCGCTGACCGCACCTGGGCCGACAAGGGGCGGTAGTAGCCGAGAGCGCCGGCTCCCGAGGACACCTCGTCGAAGAAGATCCCGGTCACGCCGTACCAGTCCCGGTACCGGGTGATCTCCGCCAGGACCTCGCTGGAGGGCCGGGCGCCGTAGGAGGTGTGCACATAACCGATCACGACCGCCCCCGCGGCGCGGGCGTTGTTCACCACCGTGCGGTAGTTCACGTCGGGTTGGGCGCCGGGGCCGCTGGCGGGATCGAGGACGAGCGTGCGCCGCACCGTGGGGTAGCCGCGGGCCGCGGTGTCCCAGGACGGCGCCGCGGCGAAGTACGCCGGCACGGTCACCGTCGAGCAGGTGGCCGCCACGGCCGCCACCGGCTCGGCGACGACCAGGATGCCCATCACCGCGGCGACCAGGAGTGCGCGCCACCGGAGCACCTCGCGGGGCCTCCGATGGCGTCGGGGCACCCGGCCAGGACCGCCGCGCCCCTGCGCCGGGCGAGGCAGCTGATCGGCGTCGGAACGGTGATCCGACGAGCGAGGAGCCGGGACGCCGTCGGACGTGACGCACGGCCGTCGCTTCATCTGATTCTCCGGGTGCCGAGGAAGGACCTGCTGGGCCAGTCGCAGGTCAGACTCTTCGCTCTCGGAGGCGCCGGGCAATCGGCCGCTCTCCTGTGCGGGAAGTCGGCACGCGCTGTGACCTCGTCATGCTGCCGGGCGACTGCTTCGGGAGAGCGGGACTCCAGCACGAACTGGTGTGGGTGCTCGGCGAGTTCCTGGACCGGGTGACGTACCGGACGGCGACGGCCCGCAGGATCGCCTCGATGCGCGATCGCACCGCAAGTGTTCGCGGTGGCCCGGCCGGCTCCGGACCCGCACGTCGCCGGGGATCCGCCGCGCCACCCCTTGCCGACGGCTACGCAGATCTCAGCCGTCCCCAGGACGTTGGAGCGGGACCGTCCGGTCAGCGGGTGAACATCGCCGTCGACGGCGGGGAGCTGACGGGGGAGCGGCTGAAGGCTCCCTCGGGGGGCGGCAGGCGACTGGCTCCTGATGGGCTCGGACGGCTTTGCGCGCAGTACGTCGGCCTGCTCGAGCTGCCCCCTGGCACCACCGCCGTCCTGGAGGGTGGGGAGACTCCCACGAACGCCGGCGATCAGTACTTCGTCACCGGCCCACGGCTGGCGACCGGAGACGAGCGTTGTTCCTGGGTCAACCAGACGATGTCCGTCGGTGAAGGCCGCCTGATCC
This sequence comes from Blastococcus sp., assembly GCA_025965715.1. Lineage (GTDB taxonomy): Bacteria > Actinomycetota > Actinomycetes > Mycobacteriales > Geodermatophilaceae > Blastococcus_B. Next base: position 3,440 of record JAOPWJ010000256.1, read on the forward strand.
CTGGACGGGTCGGGTACCGGGTGCACCGAGCGGCGAACGCCTGACGCGAGCGGCGGCGGCGGAACGACGTGGCGGGGCGTCGAACCGTTCCTGGCGGGCCGCCGGTGCGCCAGGATGGGCGTTCCGCAGCGTCCGCCCAGCACGGGAGCCCCGGCCATGACCAGTCCCTCCGCGTACCCGCCGCCCGCACCGATGCTCGTGCCGCTGTTCTTCGTCAAGCAGCGG
>JAOPWJ010000253.1 GCA_025965715.1 Blastococcus sp.
ACATCGCATTGGGCAGCGGCTCGACGACGCGACCCTCGACCTCGATGGCCCCGTCCTTCTTTGCCATGCCTTGAACGCGCTCCCTGGCTCGGTGGTACTCGGACACCGCTGGTGGTGCTGCGCGCCCACGGGGGTACCCCGTCGGACGCGCACGGTGTTTGCAGAACAGATGGTGCAGGCGCTCTCGCAGAGGGCGTCCCGGATCATGCGGCCACAGCACGACCCCGGAACGGCGCTAGCGCCACAGGGAATCGTACCCCGGCCCAGCGCCGGCCACCAACCCGCCCCGGTGAGGGGTGGGCGACAGTCGGCCTTTCAGCCCCGCGGTGTCACCCCGAACGGCGCCAGCCCGGCAACTCCGCCGTCCTCGGCCGTGAGGACCCACGGACCCTCGGGCGTGATGGCGACGGTGTGCTCGAAGTGCGCGGCCCGCGAGCCGTCCTTGGTCACGACGGTCCACCCGTCCTCGAGCTCCAGGGTCGCCGCGTTCCCGACGGTGACCATCGGCTCGATCGCCAGAGCCAGGCCGGGGACCAGCTTCGGCCCGCGACCGGGACGGCCGTAGTTGAGCACGTGCGGGTCCTGGTGCATCTCGGTGCCGATGCCGTGCCCGCCGTAGTGGTCCACGATGCCGTACTCGTGCGACTCGGCGGTGATGGTCTCCTCGACGGCAGCGCTGATGTCGGTGAGCCGGCCACCGGCGATCGCCCTGGCCAGGCCGGCCCACATGGACCGCTCCGTCACCTCGAGCAGCGCGACGTCCTCGGCGGAGGCCTGCCCCACGGTGACGGTCACGGCCGAGTCGCTGTGCCAGCCGTCGAGTATCGCGCCGCAGTCGATGGAGATGTTGTCCCCCTCGGCGAGCCGGCGCACGGGGTTGGGGATGCCGTGCACGATCTCGTGGTTGATCGACGCGCAGATCGTGCCCGTGAAGCCGTGGTAGCCGAGGAAGTTGGGCACCGCTCCCTGGGACCGGATGTAGTCCTCGGCGACGGCGTCGAGTTCACCGGTGCTGACCCCGGGAGCGACTGCAGCCTTCACCGCCTTGATGGCGCCCGCGGTGACGAGCCCCGATGCTCGCATGAGCTCGATCTCGTGCGCGGTCTTGATCTGGATCATGCGTCCACTCCACTTCGCCAGCAGCGGGATGCGGGCCAGGATCCCGGTGGGCACCTAACGTCCCTCTCCGTCAGCTCGCGGTCGACTGTCCGGGCTGGGAAGCACCGCAGGCATCCATCGCACGCTCGGTGACCTCCTCGACCTCGCCGATCGCGTCGATGCGCGACAGCAGACCCGCCTCCTCGTAGAACCCGGCCACGGGCGCCGTCTGTTCCCGGTAGACCTCGAGCCGGTGCCGGACGGTGTCGGGCCTGTCGTCGTCGCGTTGCACGGGCTTGCCGTCGACGACCACCCGCCGACCGGAGAGCCGGCGGACCAGCTCGTCCTCGTCGACGACGAGCTCCAACACGCAGTCGATGCGGTGCCCGAGATCGGACAGGGAGTCCCGCAGCTGCTCGGCCTGGGCGATGGTCCGAGGAAAGCCGTCGAGCAGGAAGCCGACCTTCGCGTCGGGCTCGGCCAGGCGGTCCTTCACCATGGCGACAGTGATCTCGTCGGGTACCAGGTCGCCGGCATCCATGTACGTCTTGGCCTGCTGACCGAGTTCGGTCTGGCCACTGACGTTCGCCCGGAAGATGTCGCCGGTCGAGATCGCCGGGATGCCGAACCGGCCCGCGATGACCTGCGCCTGGGTGCCCTTGCCCGCTCCCGGGGGGCCCAGCAGAACGATGCGCACTACTTCAGGAACCCTTCGTAGTTGCGCTGGTTGAGATGTGTCTCGATCTGCTTCACCGTCTCCAACCCCACTCCAACCATGATGAGCACCGCGGTACCGCCGAACGGGAAGTTCTGGTTCTGCCCGGACTGCGTGATGGACAGGAAGAGGTTCGGCAGCACGGCCACGAGTCCCAGGTAGATCGATCCGGGAAGCGTGATCCGGGACAGGACGTACTGGAGGTACTCGGCGGTGGGCCGGCCGGGGCGGATGCCCGGGATGAAGCCGCCGTAGCGCTTCATGTCGTCAGCCCGCTCCTCGGGGTTGAACGTGATCGACACGTAGAAGTACGTGAAGAACACGATCAGCCCGAAGTACAGGGCGACGTGCACGGGGCTGCTCTGGTCGATGACGTAGGTCTCGAAGAACTGCCGCACCGGCCCCGACGAGTTCCCCTGCAGTTGAGCGATCAGCTGGGGCAGGTACAGCAACGACGAGGCGAAGATGACCGGGATGACCCCGGCCTGATTCACCTTCAGCGGAAGGTAGGTGGAGGTGCCGCCGTACATGCGTCGACCGACCATGCGCTTGGCGTACTGAACCGGAATGCGCCGCTGGGCCTGCTCCACGTACACCACCGCGCCGATGATCAGCAGGGCGAACGCACACACCACGGCGAAGACCAGGCCACCGCGGGACTGCAGGATCGAGCCGCCCTCGGCCGGGATGCGCGCCGCGATCGAGGTGAAGATCAGCACGGACATGCCGTTGCCGATGCCCTTCTCGGTCAGCAGCTCCCCGAGCCACATGATCAGGGCCGTACCTGCAGTGAGGGCGACGACCAGCACGACGGTCGTCCACACCGAGTCCGACGGGATGATGGATTCGGAGCAGTTGGGGAACAGCTGGCCGCTGCGGGCAAGCGCAATGATGCCGGTGCTCTGCAGGATCGCCAGGGCAATCGTGAGGTACCGGGTGTACTGGGTCAGCTTGTTCTGACCCGACTGACCTTCCTTCTTCAGCTGCTCGAAGCGGGGGATCACGACGACCAGCAGCTGAACGATGATGCTGGCCGTGATGTACGGCATGATCCCGAGCGCGAAGACCGACAGTCGCAGCAGCGCCCCGCCGGAGAAGAGATTGACCAGCGAGTAGACGTCCCGCTGGTCGGAGGCCTGCGCCTGCTCGAGGCAGCTGTTGATGGCCTGGACCGACACACCCGGCCCGGGCACGGACGCACCCAGCCGGTAGATGGCGATCATCGCCAGGGAGAACAGCAGCTTGCGCCGGAGGTCTGGCGTCCGGAACGCCGCGGCGAACGCCTGCAGCACGTGCCCTCCCCAAGTCAGTCGAGTGAGATTAGCAACCAGCCCGTCACGTATGCGTCAGGGCGGGCAGACGAAGGCCCCCCTGCGCCCCCGCCGCAGGCATGCGATCGGGGGGGCGCAGGGGGGCCTTCTTTCAGATCCGGGTGGTGCTGCCCCCGGCCGCGGCGATCTTCTCGGCAGCAGAACCGGAGAACGCGTGCGCGTGCACCTGCACGGTGACGCCGCCGAGGTCGCCGGTGCCGAGCACCTTGACCGGCTGACCACGCCGGACGGCGCCGGCCTCGGCCAGGCTGTCCGGGTCGATCGGGCCGCCCTGCGGGAAAAGGGCCGCGATGCGGTCGAGGTTGACGACCTGGAAGACGACCTTGTTGTTGTTCTTGAAGCCCGAGAGCTTGGGCAGACGCATGAACAGCGGCGTCTGACCACCCTCGAACCGGGCGGACGTGTTGCCGCGCGCGCCGGTGCCCTTGGTGCCGCGACCGGCCGTCTTGCCCTTGGAGCCCTCACCGCGACCCACACGGGTCTTCGGGGTGACGGCGCCGGGAGCCGGACGCAGGTGGTGGACCTTGAGAGTCATGAGATGTCCCTACTCAGCTTCAGCTGATCTCTTCGACGGACACCAGGTGCGGCACCGTCGCGACCATCCCGCGGATCTCGGGACGGTCCTCCTGCACGACCGAGTCGTTGATCCGCTTCAGCCCCAGCGATCGGAGCGTGTCGCGCTGGTTCTTCTTGCGGCCGATCCCCGACTTGACCTGGGTGACCCTGAGCTGGCCTGCCTTCTTGTCAGCCATCTCAGACCCCCTGACCCGCACGGGCACGGAGCATGGCGGCCGGGGCGACGTCCTCGAGGGGCAGACCGCGGCGGGCCGCGATCTCCTCGGGGCGGACGAGGTCCTTCAGCGCCTGCATCGTGGCGTGCACGATGTTGATCGGGTTCGAGGAGCCGAGGCTCTTCGAGAGCACGTCGTGAATGCCTGCGCACTCGAGCACGGCACGCACCGGGCCACCGGCGATCACGCCGGTACCCGGGCTGGCCGGCTTGAGCAGCACGACGCCGGCCGCCGCCTCACCCTGCACGGGGTGCGGGATGGTGCTGGCGATGCGGGGCACGTTGTAGAAGTGCTTCTTGGCCTCCTCGACGCCCTTGGCGATCGCCGCGGGCACCTCCTTGGCCTTGCCGTAGCCCACGCCGACCTTGCCGTCGCCGTCGCCCCCGATCACCAGGGCGGTGAAGCTGAAGCGCCGTCCGCCCTTGACGACCTTGGACACGCGGTTGATGGCCACCACGCGCTCGATGACCTGGCTCTTCTCGGCGGCGCCGCCGCCGGGGCCGCGACCGCCGTCACGGCGGTCACGACGGTCGTTGCCGCCGCCGGCGCCACCGGCACCGCCGGCGC
>JAOPWJ010000250.1 GCA_025965715.1 Blastococcus sp.
AGGTCCGCGACCAGCACTGCGTCTTCGCCGGCTGCGACGCTCCCAGCTACTGGTGCGACGTCCACCACCTCATCCACTGGGCGCACGACGGGGAAACCGACCTCGACAACGGCGCCCTGCTCTGCGAGAGACACCACACCAAGGTCCACCACGGCTTCGACGTCGAGCGACAACCCGACGGCCGATGGCGCACCTACCGCCCCGACGGCACCGAGATCCGTCTCGCCGAACCGCTGATCAGCCAGGTCTGACCGCCTGTCTGATCCCGACGGAGCCGACGACCGCAATGCGCGGGGGCGGTCTTCTCGTGGGCACGCCGGACGTGGAACGAACGGCCCTCGGATGGGTGGATCGGCCCACGGTGCGGGCGGTCACCTGCCGGCGGCGCCCCTCCCGGACCGTCGTCATGCCGAGGGCACCGCAGCGGCGACGACCAAGGTCTGCCCGGCCGCTACGGTGTCGCGCGTGCAGCTCACCGTCGTCGATCACCCGTTGGCCCGAGCGCGTCTGTCGCGGATGCGTGACGAGAGGACGGACAACGCGGCGTTCCGCGCGGCGTTGCGCGAACTCACCCAGATGCTCGTCTACGAGGCCACCCGCGACCTCGCCGTCGCTGAGGAGCCGATCACGACTCCGGTGACCGGCACGACCGGCTTCCGGCTGGCGGCGCCCCCGTTGATCGTCCCCGTGCTGCGCGCCGGGCTCGGCATGGCCGACACCGCCCACGGCATGCTGCCGGAGTCACAGATGGGCTTCGTGGGCCTGGCCCGCAACGAGGACACGTTCCAGCCCGAGGCATACATGGCGTCGCTGCCCGCGTCCCTGGTCGACCGCGAGGTCTTCGTCCTCGACCCGATGCTCGCCACCGGCGGGTCGCTCGTGCACTGCTGCGGTCTGCTCACCGCGCGCGGTGCCACGTCGATCACTGTGCTCTGCGCGCTGGCCGCGCCAGAGGGCATCGCCCGACTGGAGTCCAGCGGGCTGCCGCTTCGGGTGTTCACCGCCAGCGTCGACGAGGGGCTCAACGACAAGGCCTACATCGTTCCGGGGCTGGGTGACGCGGGCGACCGACAGTTCGGGGCGGTCTGACCATGCGGTTCGGCGTCCTCGGCACCGGCTTCTGGGCGCGTGAAGTGCATGCTCGCGCGCTCGCCGACCATCCCTCGGCCCAGCTGGTCGGGATCTGGGGACGGGACGTCGCCAAGGCGAAGGCCGTGGGGGCGCAGTTCGACGTCACCGGGTATGGCGACGTCGACGAGCTCCTGGCGCAGGTCGACGCGGTCGCCTTCTCGCTGCCGCCCCACGTGCAGGCGCCGCTGGCCGTGCGCGCCGCGGAGGCCGGCAAGCACCTGCTGCTGGAGAAGCCGTTGGCACTGGATGTCGCTTCGGCGGACCGGGTGGTCACGGCAGTGCGGAACGCCGGGGTGGCGTCGGTCGTCTTCGTCACCTTCCGGTTCCAGGTCGGCACCTGGACCTGGTTGACGCAGGCCGCCCGCACCAACCTGGTCGGCGGCTCGGTCAGCTGGCTGGGTGCCAACTACGCGCCCGACAGCCCGTTCCGGGAGTCGGCCTGGAGGATCGAGCACGGCGCGCTCTGGGACATCGGCCCGCACGCGCTCTCACTGCTCGTGCCGACCCTGGGGCCGGTTGAGTCGGTGCAGGCCACCGCCGGGCAGGGCGACCTCGTCCATCTCGTCTTCACCCACGTCGGCGGCCGGACGAGCACGGCCACCCTTTCGCTGACCGCCGCCGAGATGGCAGCCGGCGTGGAGGTCTGGGTACACGGCGACGCTGGACGGCTGGTGCTGCTGCCGCCTCTGGACGGCGCGGTCGACGCCCACCAGGTGGCCGTCGACGAGCTGACGGCGGCGGCGGTCGCCGGGGCTACTCACCCGTGCGACGTCGTCTTCGCCCGCGACATGGTGGCGGTGCTGGCAACCGCACAGCGCGCCCTGGAAACCGGCTGCCGGGAGAACGTCGAAGGGTGAGCGGCTCGCTGCGGGGTGTTCCCCACGCTGCGAGAGTGACAGGTCAGTCGAACGGGTTCGTGAGCACCGGCCGGGCTTGCAGGACGTCGATGCTGACCGGCGGCCCGTCGGTGCTGGTCGTCCCGGGGACGGCGACGCTCGGCCCGCCGTCGACGCTGAACGTCGCTCCCCAGGTGGTGGTGAGCGAGGCGGTGTAGGTGCCGCTGGCGTAGTCGTGCGTGACCGTCTGGTCGGGATAGGGGGCGCCGGGATCGCTGCCGGTCAGGTCCGTGCCGTCGCCTGTGTGCCAGGTGAACATGGTTGCGCCGGCGACGATGTCGACGGTGAATCCACGGATGTTCACGGTGAACCTCTGGGTGGTCGGACCGTCTGTGTAGAAGATGACCGGCAGGCCGACCAGGCCGTCACCCGGTGGCTGATGCTCAACGGTGAGTTCGGGCAACGGCAGTGTCTGGAAGTAGCGGAACACCTCCCCCGGCGACGGCGCCGGATTGAGCGCGGTGATGTCGACGCA
>JAOPWJ010000215.1 GCA_025965715.1 Blastococcus sp.
GTCGCGCTGCTCGACCGCCTGCGCCGCCAGCTCCGTGACCGCCGCCTTCAGTGCGGGGTCCGCGGCGCCGGCGGCGGCGTAGGCGGCCACCAGCGCTTCCTGCACGCCGAGCTGGGCTGCGAGGTCGTCGGCCTGCTCGCTCGTGACGGTCTTCCGCGGGTCGGACGGGGAGGACGTGCAGCCGGTGACCAGCAGCGCCAGCCCGGCCGCGGACGTGCCGAGGAGGGTGCGCCGGGAGAAGCCCGGCGAACGCAGGGCGGAGGTGGCAGGCATCTCCCTCATCCTCGCAGCCGGACGGTCGGCGAGGCGGGTCTTGCGGGCCAGGCGCGTCTCGCGCCCGGGCCGCAACGCGTCTCACGTCCCCCCGACCGCCCGGGGCACCCCGCGCGCCTCTTCCGTACCACGGCAGGGCGGGCGCAGACCCGGACGCGCGGTCTCGGTCCGTCTTCCCGGGCGGTAGCCTGGCCTTTCCCCTCGGTACCGGATCCGACCAGCGCCGACGGCCGGTCGGCGCCGGAGCGGAGGGGCCCGCGCACCGCCCGGTGCGGCCGACCGAGCCTGGAGGAGGAGCCGTGTCCGCATTCCGCGGTACTCAGCGGACCGACCCCGCGACCGAGCGGCTGGCCGGCTGGATCGAGCCCGTCGTCGGCGAGGCCGGCTACGACCTGGAGGAGCTCGTCGTCACCCCTGCCGGGCGGCGCAGCATCGTGAAGGTGGTGGTCGACCGCGACCAGGGGGTCACGCTCGACGACATCGCCGAGGTGAGCCGGGCGGTCTCCGACGTCTTGGACCGCAACGACGACGGGATGGGTCGCACGCCCTACGTCCTCGAGGTGACCAGCCCGGGGGTCGACCGGCCGCTCACGGACCCGCGGCACTGGCGGCGCAACCTCGGGCGTCTCGTGACCGTTCCCCTGGGTCCTGCCGGGACCACCGAGACGGTCACCGGCCGCGTCACCGCGGTGGACGGCGACGGCGTGGTGCTCGCGGTCGAGGTGAAGGGCAAGCCCGGCGCGAAGAAGCGGCCGCCGACCCCACGGCAGGTGCCATGGGGCGAGCTCGGGGCCGGCCGCGTCCAGGTCGAGTTCGGTCGCGGCGCCGAGGACACCCTGACCGACGGCGAACTGGCAGCGGACGACGACGGAGGAGAAGAGTGAACATCGACGTCACCGCGCTCAAGGCGGTCGAGCGGGAGAAGGGCATCCCCGCCGACACGGTGATCGAAGCCATCGAGTCGGCCCTCGTGACCGCCTACCGGCACGCCGACGGCGCCGCCAAGCACGTGCGGGTCTCCGTCGACCGCAAGAGCGGCGAAGTGGCCGTCCTGGCGCAGGAGCTGGGGCCCGACGGCGACGTCGTCCGGGAGTGGGACGACACCCCCACCGACTTCGGGCGGATCGCGGCGAGCACCGCCAAGCAGGTCATCGTGCAGCGGCTTCGTGACGCCGAGCACGAGCAGACCTTCGGCGAGTACGCCGGCAAGGAGGGCGACATCGTCAGCGGCATCGTGCAGGCGCACGACCGCCGCAACGTCCAGGGCACGGTGTTGATCGACATCGGCAAGGTGGAGGCGGTGCTGCCCCAGCCGGAACAGGTGCCGGGCGAGGAGTACACCCACGGCAGCCGCCTCAAGGCCTATGTCGTATCCGTCGCACGCAGCTTTCGCGGCCCCCAGGTCACGGTGTCCCGCACCCATCCGAACCTGGTCCGCAAGCTGTTCGCCCTCGAGGTGCCCGAGATCGCCGACGGCAGCGTCGAGATCATGGCGGTGGCCCGCGAGGCCGGCCACCGCTCGAAGATCGCCGTCCGTACGAAGGTCCCGGGGCTCAACGCCAAGGGCTCCTGCATCGGGCCGATGGGCCAGCGGGTGCGCAACGTCATGAGCGAGTTGCACGGCGAGAAGATCGACATCGTCGACTGGTCCGACGACCCGGCCACCTTCGTCGCCTCCGCGCTCAGCCCGGCGCGGGTGTCCAGCGCCCGGGTCGTCGATCCGCAGGCGAAGGCGGTGCGGGTGGTCGTCCCCGACTACCAGCTGTCGCTGGCGATCGGGAAGGAGGGCCAGAACGCCCGCCTGGCGGCGCGGCTGACGGGCTGCCGGATCGACATCCGCAGCGACGCCCAGGGCGACGAGGACGCGGCCGAGCCCTCACCGGGAGTGGGCCGCCCGCCGCTGCGCTCCGGGGCGCCCGCGGCCGCCCCGGGGGGTCGCTCTCCCTCGCACGGGCCCTCTTCCCGAGCCCATCCGCGGCGGGCGGAACACCCGGGACGTCCCACGCGCTAGAGTGCGGGGTGGCCGAAACGTCGATCCCGGTACGCACCTGTGTGGGGTGCCGGGAGCGCGCTCCGGTCACGGATCTGCTGCGCGTCGTCGCACGGTCCGGGGCTCTGGTCCCGGACCCGCGACGGCGGCTCCCCGGCCGGGGAGCATCGGTGCACCCCACCACGGAGTGCCTGCACGCGGCCGAGCGACGCCGGGCCTTCCCCCGGGCACTGCGTCTCCCCGGAGGCGGCAGCGCTTGGTTGGAGGCCGGTCCGCTCCGGGCTCACGTCCTCGGCGCCTCCTCGGAGGCGTCCGGGCTGCGGCCCGGACCGGGCAAGAACAGCAGCTCCCAGTCGGGCCGGCATCAGGCCGGTCCGCACGTCGACAGGACCCCCGTCGGATGACTCAGCCGTGAAGTTCTCACGATGACCATGCGCCACTAACGACGAGGTCGAGCGGGCAAGCCGCCGGCCTCACCCATGAGGAGACCCGTGCCAGGCAAAGCCCGCGTACACGAACT
>JAOPWJ010000221.1 GCA_025965715.1 Blastococcus sp.
GCGACGCCGGCAGCGCCGCCACGGCGACCGCCGCCCCCTCGGTGCGCAGCGCTCCCCCGCCGGTGGCCCGCTCCAGGAAGGCCGCCGCGGCGGCGCGCTCGGCCCCACTCGGCTCTGCCGTGTACACCGGCATGTGGTCGTAGAGGGTCGTGAAGACGGCGCTGACGAAGGCGTAGGCCGCCTGCGCCTGCGGGGAGAACTTGGCGACGCCGGCGCGCGGGCCCAGGTCGATACCCACGGTCACGCGCACGATGCGGTCGTCCTTGCTCAGCCCGGAGACGGCGAAGGAGACCTGGTCGTGGTCGGCGGCCAGTGCCGCGAGCGCGGCCAAGCACTTCTTCGTCGCGCCACGGCGCGGGCGCAGCTGGACGTGGACGACCACGGACTCCGACTCGCCCTGCCCGTCTGCGGGCCGTGCGTTGGATGCACTGCGTTGCATGGTGATCGCCCCCTGTCACTTGCTTGGGGAGAAATTTGCCCCATGCAGTGCCAACTGGAGGCACAAGACTCGCCGTGCCTTACGCAGTTGTGAGGGAGCGACTTCGGCAATTGTTGCCCGTGTCGCTCACCGGAGCGTCCCAAACCCCCGATTTGTGGCACCACCTGCCAAATCTGGCGGGGGTGCGGCCATCCAGATATGTCAGGCCTGGGCGTTCTCCGCGGCAGCGGGCGCGGCTCCCACCGCCGGCTCGGTCTCGGCGGCCTCGGTGGTCGTCGGCGACGGCGCGAAGGCAGCGAGGGCGCCCAGGCTGTCCGCAGTGACCTGTGCGGCGAGAAGGTTCGCCTCGGCGATCTGCCGGTAGACCTCCTCGCGGTGGATGGTGACCTCGCGGGGAGCCTTGAAGCCCAGCCGCACGGTGCCGCCCCGCACCTCGACGACGTGGACCTCGATGTCGTCGCCGATGCGGATCGTCTCGCCGACGCTGCGGGTGAGTGTGAGCACGTGTACCCCTCCATGGGTGTTGGCCGTCCGTGGCAGTGCCCGTTCCCGGGCGCGGGGGCAGCGGCACGAGCGCTGCGGCCCCCGAAGTCGTTATCGGCGCAAGGGCCGCCCGATGGCATGCAGCCCGTCGGTCAGGACCACCTGGCGGGCCCGGTGAGTATCTGGGTTGACGACCAGCGGCGCCCGGAGGTTCGCCGTCGCCGAGGCGACCTCGCCGTCGGGCACGGTCACCAGGCAGAACAACCGCGCCTCGCCGGCCGACGCCAGGCCCAGCTCGACAAGGGCGGAGCCGGGCAGGGCCGGGGAGTAGTCGGGGAAGTAGGCGGCGGCAGACACCGCGAGGAACCGCGGGCCCTCCGACGTCATGGACTGCAGCCAGAAGAGGACGCCGGCCGGGTCGGCCGGCACCAGTACGTAGTCGCGCTGACCCGGGAACCCGGGCAACGGTTCGGTCAACGACAGCGCCTGTACAGCCGGCGCGGGAGCCGGCACCGGGGCGACGGAGGGAGCAGGGGCGCGCGCGGGCAACGTCGCAACGGGGGCCGGCGTCATGCCGGGTAGCTCGTGCGCGTCGGGAACGGGGAGGGGAGCCGGTACGTCATGAGCGCAGGTAGTCCAGCAGCGAGGGCTGGATCGTCTTGGCGGTAGCCGACAGCGCAGCCTGGTAGCCGACCTGGGCCATCTGCAGCCGCATGATGGTCTCCGGCATGTCGATGTCCTCGGTGTTGGCCAGTTGCCCGCTCAGCGCCAGCGCCCGGTCGGAGTTGATCTGCTGCAGGCCTTCGAGCCGCGTTCCGCGGGACCCGACGTTGGCCACCGCGGAGAGCATCCCCTCCATGACCTCGTTCAGGTCGTCGAGGCCGCCCTGGAGCGCCGCCGGGTCGTTGGAGGTCAGGGCCGTGGCGATCTTGTCGACCACGGCGAACAGGTCGTCCGGTGCCGCACCGAAGGCCTCCTGTCCGGTGATGTCGATCCGGATCTTCTCGTTGTCGGACACCCGGCGCATGACCGGCGCCGAGGCATCGCCGGCCCATGCTCCGGTGGTGGCGTAGGCCTGACCCGTCGACGTGACACCGCCGAAGAGGGGCCGCCCCCGGACCGAGGTGTTGGCGAGCGCGATCAGCCCTTCCCTGATGGAGGAGACCTCCGTGGCCAAGGCTTCCCGGCTGGCGGCGGACGACCCGCCGTTCATGCCCTGGATGGCAAGATTCTGCACGCGCCGGGTCTGCTCGAGCATCGTCTGCAACGTCGAACCGGTCTGGTCGAGCCAGCCGATCGCGTCGTCGATGTTGCGGGCCTGCTGTTCGACCGCGGCCTGGTCGTCGCGGATCTGCATGACCCGATTGGTACCGATCGCCGAGTCGGACGGCGCACTGATCTGCTTGCCCGAGGTGAGCTGCTGCTGCAGCCGGCTGACCGCGTCGAGGTTGCGATTGAGGCCCTGCAGGCTCGTGAGCGCGACGGCGCGCTGGGTGATCCGCATCGTCGTCAGAGGCCCACGAGGCCGGTGCGGGTGATCAGCTGGTTGAGCATCTCGTCGACGGCCGTGACAAGCCTTGCCGCCGCCGAGTACGCGTGCTGGTAGGACAGCATGTTCGTCATCTCCTCATCGATGTTGACCCCGGCGACGGCCTCACGGGAGTTGTCGACCTGCGTCGTGACGACCTGCTGGATGTCGAGGTTGCGTGCGGTGACCGAACCCTGCACGCCCAAGTCGACGATCATCTGCCGGTAGTTGGCGTCCACACCGGTGTGGGACAGCCGGAGCTGCGAGATCTTGTCGGCGTTGTCGTTGTCCAGCGCCGCACCGGTGGCCACCGAGGAGGCGGCCACCAGCCTGGGGTCGGTGATGGCCACGTTGATGGTCGACGCGGTGATCGGCCCCAGCGAGGAGTCCAGGAGTGGCTGTCCTGGGTTCCCGCCGAGGTCGTACCCCGCCGCGTGCGCACCGTTCAGCGTGGTCGCGAGGTTGACGGCGATCGCGTCGAGCTTGTTGCGGTACGTCGGGATGATCACGTTCAGCGTGTTGAGCTGGCCCGCCACCTTGCCACCGGCCTGCACTCCGTAACCGCCGGTGGCGGTCACGATCCGCGGGGGGTCGGTCGGCGGCACGGTCGCCGTGTCGGCGGGGTCGATGCTGCCGGCCACCTTCAGCTTGCTGGCCGTGCTGCCGGCGACGAGGGTGATGCCGCCGACGATGACGTCGACGACACCGAAGTCGCTCTGCCGCACCGTGGCGCCCACCGACTCGGCGAGCTTCATGACCAGGCTGTCGCGCTTGTCGGTCAGCTCGTTGGCCGGCATCTTGCTCTGATTGGCCCGCTTGATCGCCTGGTTCAGTCCGGCGATGGAGGTGGCGGCCGCGTTGACGTCGGCGACCACGACCTGGAGGTTCTCCCGGCTCTCACTCCACTGCGCGTCCAGGGACGCCTGGCTGGCATGCAGTCCCCCGACGAGGGTCTCCAGCCGCTGCAGCACCTGGGAACGAGCCGCGAGGTCCTGCGGCTGGTTCGCCACGTCGCCCCATCCGGACCACATCTTCGACAAGAGGCTCTGGACGCCGGTGGAGCCCGGCTCACTGAACGCCTGCTCCACGAGCTCGAGCGCACCGTTCTCCTCGGTGAGGCGAGCGCTGGTCGAGTACTCCTTGTGCGCCCGGCCCTCGAGGAAGGCATCGCGGATGCGCGTGACCGTGTTGGCATCGACGCCCTCGCCGACGCCCGTGCTCCTCGAGTAGAAGGCCGGCACGGTGCTGCCGCCCAGGGCCTCCAGGTCGGCCCGCTGGCGGGAGTAGCCGTCGGTGTTGACGTTGGCGATGTTCTGCCCGGTGACGTCGATGCCGCGCTGCTGCGCCGACAGCGCCGTCCGGGCCGTGTTCAGCGTCGAGAAACCACTCACAGCGCACCGTCCAGGGTGACCGCGCGGTGCGATCCCCCGTCGGTGCGGCCGGTGGAGCCGTAGGTGCCGGCCGAGGGGGGCCGGACCGAGAGCAACGCGTCGCCGATGGCGGCCAGGCCGCCCTCGATGAGTCCGCGGTTGGTGTCGGACAGGCTGCGGAGGTCGGTGACCAGCACGAGCAGCGTCTCGTGATGCTTGGCGAACAGGTCGTTCCACGGGGCCGGCGCAGCGTCGGCCACCTGCCGGAGCGACGGGTTGGCGCCGATGCCCAGACCGACGGCGATGGCCTCGGTCGCGGCTGCCCGTTCCACCTCCAGCATGCGGAGCTGGTCGAGGACGACCTCGATCTCGTGCGCGATGCGCGCCAGCCAGCGGGTCTTCCCGGTGAGGATCAGGTACTGCTTCTCCTCGGCCTTGAACAGCAGGAGGTCCAGGAGCTCCTGCTCCCGCCACAGCAGCGTCGACAGATGCTGGTAGTCCACGTGTCCACCGCCCTTCCGTCGTCTCGCCGAGCAGGACGTCCCTGCTCCTGGCGGATCCTTCGTCGCAGCAGCCATCGGCATTCCCCGGGAGGGGCTGAAGCCGAAGCGCCGAAGTTCGCCCTCAAGTTGGACACGAATTGTGCCGAGGGCGGTGCCGAGGTGGCCGGCGCCAGCCGAGAAGAAGGTCGTGAGACCAGCCCGCGCACCGGTGACCGAGCGCCCGTTGTGGAAGCGGCCCGTCCAGGAGCAGAACCCACGCACCGCGGCGTCCGACACGCGAGCATCGGCGGGGCGTGCCCCCACGGGGGCACCCGCCCGGTCCAGCGCCGAGATCGACGCCCTGGTGACCGAGCACCTGCCACTCGCCTCGTTCGCCGTCAACGCGGTCGCGGCCCGGATCTCCCTGCCCGGACACGTCAGCCGTGAGGACCTCCTGTCCTGCGCCCACGTGGCGCTGGTCGAGGTGGCGAAGCGGTTCGACCCGACGGCCGGCGCGTCCTTCGCCACCTACGCCCTCGCCCGACTGCAGGGAGCCGTGCTCGACGAGCTGCGTTCCGGTGACTGGGCCAGCCGGTCGGTGCGGGCGGCTGCCCGGCGGACCGACGCCGCGGCCGACGCGCTCACGATCAACCTGGGCCGACCCCCCACCAGGGAGGAGTTGGCCGCCAGCCTCGGGGTTCCGCGCAGCGACCTCGACCATCTCCAGGTCGACGTGCACCGCGCGATCATGATCAGCATCGACGCCGAGAGCGGCCCCGACGGCACCTCGCTGGACCTACCCGACACCGGCGAGTCCCCCGAGCGCGCCGTCCTCCGGGGTGAGCGGGCGCGGTACCTGCAGGACGCGATCCGCGCACTCCCCGACCGATTGGACGAGGTCGTCGAGCGCAATTTCTTCGGTGACGAATCATTGACCGATATCGCCGAGGACCTCGGCGTGACCCTTTCCCGGGTCTCGCAGATGCGCGCCCGCGCTCTCACGCTTTTGCACGCGGCCATGAGTGAACTGTGGGAGGGCCAGGCCGTGCCCGCGGACGGCGGCGTCCGCGCCCGCAATCAGCAGAAGAGCTACGTCGAGCGGGTGGCCGGACGAGGGCCTGCGGCGCCTGCTCCCCTCCCCCGCCCCCGTGACGGCTGGCCCGTGACCGCCCCGGCGGCGCGGACCGCCTGACCTATGCCCGCGTGCACTCGAACGGGCGAATGCCGGGAAAGAAATCAGCAATTCGCCTCAAGTCCCACCGGCCCCAAGCCGTAACGAGTAAGGCGACACCAGCACGGCCCGCAGCACGGATGCAGCGGGAATCCCAGTAAGACCCCTTCCAAGGAGGAACATCATGGGTCTGCGCGTCAACAACAACATCGCCGCGTTCAACGCCTACCGGAACCTGTCGGCCACCGACACGTCGATGGGCAAGTCGCTGGAGAAGCTCTCCAGCGGTCTGCGTATCAACCGGGCGGCCGACGACGCCGCCGGGCTGGCCATCTCCGAGGGTCTGCGCTCGCAGATCGGTGGCCTCAAGGTCGGTGCCCGCAACGCTCAGGACGGCATCTCCGTCGCCCAGACCGCTGAAGGTGCCCTCACCGAGGTCCACTCCATGCTGCAGCGCATGAACGACCTCTCCGTGCAGTACGCCAACGGCACCCAGGGAACCGACTCCCAGGCCGCCCTGACGGCGGAGTTCGACGCTCTCAAGACCGAGATCACCCGGATCAAGGACAACACCAAGTTCAACGGTGTGGAGCTGTTCGACGCCACCGCGAAGACCTTCCAGGTCGGCTACGACAAGCTGGACAGCATCGACATCTCCGCCACCGCTACCGCGGACTTCACGGCGGGGACGGCGATGGCGGCGATCACCATCACCGACAGCAACTCGCTGACGGCTGCGATCACCGAGGTCTCGACTCAGCGTGCCGAGCTCGGTGCGGTCCAGAACCGGTTCGAGCACACCCTCAACAACGTGAACGTCGCCGTCGAGAACCTGTCCGCGTCGGAGAGCCGCATCCGCGACACCGACATGGCCCAGGAGATGGTGTCCTTCACGCGCTCGCAGATCCTCTCGCAGGCCGGCACCGCGATGCTGGCCCAGGCCAACCAGAGCTCGCAGGGCGTCCTGCAGCTCCTCCGCTGACCCGGGGCCTGAGCACCTGAGCAGGTAGCACGACCGCACCAACCGGTGAGGGGGGAGGCTCCGGCCTCCCCCCTCACTGCGTCCCCAGCAGCTCCCTGAACCGCACCGGAGGCACCGAATGGCGAGTCTGAGCGTCGACGGCCTGGTTTCTGGCCTGGACACCACGGCCCTCATTTCCCAGCTGGTCTCAGCTGAGGGGGCGACCCAGACCCGGCTCCAGGCCCGGAAGACAGCGACGCAGACCGCCGCCACGGCCTACCGCTCGATCAACACGAAGGTCGACGGACTCCGCGCCGCGGCCGAGGATCTCGCCAAGGCCACCACGTGGGCCGCCGCGAAGGCGACGAGCTCGTCCTCCGCCGCCACCGTCGCCGCCACCGGCACGCCGCAGACCGGCCAGTTGAGTTTCACCGTGGAAACCCTCGCGACCGCCCACGCCTTGATGAGCGACGATCGGTGGGGCACGACCGGCACCGACTTCGGCGCCGCGCAGGTCACCTTCACCACCGGCGGCACGACGACCAGCGTCGCCGTCGGCGGCACCGGCACGTTGTCCGACGCGGTCAAGGCCATCAACGCGAGCAACGCGGGGGTCACCGCCGCCGCCGTCCACCTCGAGGACGGGCAGTACGCCCTGATGGTGACCGCGAAGAAGACCGGCGTGGCCAACACCTTCTCGATCGGCGGGACCGGCACGTTCTCGCCCCTCGTCACGGCCACCGACGCGAAGGTCCACCTGGGCGGCCCCACCGGCCCGGCCGTCACGTCTGCGACCAACACCTTCTCCGACCTACTGGCCGGGGGCGCCATCACGGTCACCGCGACGAGCGCCACCCCGGTCACGATCAGTGTCGTCGCCGACCCGGATGCCGTGGCCACCAAGATGCAGGCCTTCGTCGACGCGGCCAACGCCGCGCTCGCCGAGATCAAGAAGCACACCAACAGCGGCTCGGCCGGCGCTGCCCTCAAAGGCGACCTCACGCTGTCCCGGCTCACCGGCAACATCCTCGACAGCGTCTCCCGGGCCGTCGGAACCGACTCCGCCGGCACCGCCGGTGTGCAGCTGACCCGCGAAGGCACCGTGAAGTTCGACAAGACGACCTTCCTCACCAGCCTCCAGTCCGCCCCCGACCGGACCCAGCGGCTCTTCGCCGGCGGCGGCACTCCGGCCGTCGAGGGGATCGGCTCGCGCATGCAGGCGGTGGCCAAGGCGGCGACCGACGCCACCACCGGAAGCCTCACGATCCTGGCCAAGGGCAAGGACAGCCTCGCCAAGACGTTCGAGAAGCAGATCGACGACTGGGACATCCGGCTGGCCGCCCGCAAGGCGACGCTGACCCGGCAGTTCACGGCCATGGAGACCGCGCTGAGCTCGCTCAAGTCGCAGTCCTCGTGGCTGTCCGGACAGCTCGCGTCCCTGTCCTGATGACCGAGCCCCTGTCGCACGCCCCCGAGCCGTTCGCACTCTCGCCTCAGGAGAACACCCGATGAGCACCGCATCCCTCCGCGCCCGATACCTCGGCGACGCCGTCGCCACGAGCTCGCCGCAGCAGGTCCTGGTGATGCTCTACGACCGCCTGGCCCTGGACCTGGAGCGGGCGCAGAAGGCCGTCGCGGCAGGGGACCGCCAGACGGCGAACACCGAGCTCCAGCACGCGCAGGCCATCGTCCTGGAGCTCCTGTCGAGCCTGCAGGTCGACGCCTGGGAAGGCGGCCCCCGGCTGGCCGCGCTCTACAACTGGCTGATCAGCGAGCTCGTGCAGGCCAACGTCAAGCTCGACACCAACCGCATCTCGGCCTGCCGCCAGGTGGTCGAGCCGCTGCGCGACGCGTGGCGGCAGGCCGCCGCCACGCTGGCCGGCACGGCGTCATGACCCCCGCACCTGCCGGCGGCGACGGGAGGGGACAGCCACCGCCACCGGTCAACTGGACGGTCGTCCTCGACCACCTGGAGGGCCAGGTCCTCGAAGCCGAGGAGACCATGGCGCGGGGTCGCGCCGAGGAGATCGCCGCCTGGGGCCGCCGCTCCGACGACTGGATCCCCCCGCCGAGCCTCGGGCCACTCCCCTACGACCTGCGCGAGCGCGCCGCCCGGTTGCTGCAGCACCAGCTCGCGGTCGCCGAGGCCCTGATCGAGCGCATCACCCAGTCCCAGCGCCAGCGCGACGTTGCTGCCCGCATGTCCTACGGGCCCGCGCGACCGGTCGCGTCCTACATCGACCGGGGGCTCTGAGCCCTCGTCCCCCGGCCCCGCCGAGTCGAGTCCAGCCGCCCCGGCCGAGTCCAGTCCAGCCGGCCCCGCCGAGTCGGGTCCACCCAGCCCCGCCGACGGCGGGGCGTTTGTGCGTTCTGGGCGTTCCGCACCGCCCTGGGCGCCGAACGTGCACGGATGCTGCCAACTCAGGCGTCCCGGTCGGCTCAGGACACGGCCAGGTCACCGCTGGTCACAGGGGCCACTGCTGCCTCACATGACCCGGGCGTCCCCCGCGTGGGCCACATGCAGTCAGGCCCGGACGGCGGGATGCCGATGAGACAAGAGCACGGATAGCACCACTTCGCCACGGATCGGCGGACCCCACACTCGCTTGCGAGTGCCTTCCGCGTACCCGGAGGTCGACCGTGTCCTTCCCTGCCTTCCGGCGGGCTGTCCCGTGAGCTTCGGGATCGCCGACGCCACCCAGACATCGCTGCACGCAGCCCTCAGCGGCCTGGCGCAGCGCCAGCGCGTCACCGCTGACAACATCGCGAACGTCAACACGCCGGGCTTCCTGGCGGGGCGTACCGACTTCGAGTCGGCCCTGACCGGCGCCCTGCGCAACGGCGAGAAGCCGGCCGTCTCCGGCGGCACCACCGTCCGGTCGCTCGGGCCGACCAACACCAACGGCAACAACGTGAACCTGGACAGCGAGACGGTCATCGCCACCGAGACCGGCCTGCGCTACCAGTTGGCCCTCAACGCGCTGGACGGCAAGTACAGCCTCCTGCGCACGTCACTCAGGACGCAGTGACATGGGCGTCTTCGACACACTCGGAATCTCCGGCTCGGGCCTGCTCGCGCACCGCAAGTGGCTCGATGCCGTCTCCGACAACATCGCCAACATCAACACGACCTCACGCACCAGCGAGGCCGCGTTCCAGGAGCGCTTCATCAACGCCCAGGCCGTCGACTACGGGTCGGGAACCGGTGGTGTGCGGGTGGCGGGCGCCGAGTTCGGCAGCGCCGAGGGGCGGCTCGTTCACGAGCCCAACAATCCGCTCGCCGACGACGACGGGTACGTCAAGTACCCCGACATCGACCTCGGGGAGCAGATGACCCAGCTACTGATGGCACAACGCGGCTACCAGGCCAACCTCGCCGTGGTGGAGCGGGCGACCAATACCTACCAGGCTGCACTGCAGCTCGGGAGGCGCTGACCATGACGTTCCCGGTCAGCGGCATCGTCCCCTTCGGCACCGGCGGCGTCGCCGCCATCGACAGCACGTCCATCGTTCCGGCGTCCCAGGCGGCATCGAGCGCCGGCGGTGCCGACTTCGCCA
This sequence comes from Blastococcus sp., assembly GCA_025965715.1. Lineage (GTDB taxonomy): Bacteria > Actinomycetota > Actinomycetes > Mycobacteriales > Geodermatophilaceae > Blastococcus_B. The sequence goes on from JAOPWJ010000221.1 coordinate 9,993, forward strand.
CGATCCTGGCCTCCACCGTCGACGGGCTCCAGGCGACGCAGGCCAAGGCCGATTCGCTCGCCACGCAGGCCGCGACCGGCGACCTGAAGGACGTGCACGACTACATGATCGCCAGCAACGAGGCGTCGCTGGCGACCGAGATGGTCGTGACCATCAAGAACAAGGCCGTTGAGGCCTTCAACGAGATCATGAGGATGCCTGTCTGATGAAGTCGGCACTCGCCGGGACGCTGGAGCGCGCCCGCTCCACGTTC
>JAOPWJ010000228.1 GCA_025965715.1 Blastococcus sp.
ACGGAGACGCGCAGGACGTCGTCGCCGACGGGCGTCCCGCCCGAGGACGCCGCCGGGACGTTCAGTGAGTCCTCCACGTCGAGGGCCAGGCCGCCCAGCCACGGCAGGACGCCGAGCGTGGGCCGGCAGGTCAGCCGGGCCAGCTCGTCGAGGCCCGGGGTGAGCAGCCCGACGTCGCCGCGGAACTTGTTGACCAGGAATCCGGCCACCAGCCGCTGGTCGGCCGGTGGCATGAGCGCGACGGTGCCGTAGAAGGCGGCGAAGATTCCGCCCCGGTCGATGTCGCCGACCACGATCACCGGCAGGTCCGCCGCGGTGGCCAGGCCCATGTTCGCGATGTCGTCGGCCCGCAGGTTGATCTCGGTGGGTGAGCCGGCGCCCTCGCAGATCACGACGTCGAAGCGCGACCGCAGGTCGGCCAGGGAGGCCAGCACCTGCTCGAGCAGGGCCGCCTTCATCGGCCGGTAGGACAGCGCCGTCACGTCGGCGACCGCCCTGCCCAGGACGACGACCTGGCTGCTGTTGTCGCCGCCGGGCTTGAGCAGCACGGGGTTCATCGCCGCCTCGGGCTGGACGCGGGCGGCGGCGGCCTGCATGACCTGGGCCCGGCCGATCTCCGCGCCGTCGGGGGTGACCATCGAGTTGTTGCTCATGTTCTGGGCCTTGAACGGCGCCACGGAGATCCCCTGGCGGGCCAGCCAGCGGCAGATCCCGGCTGTGACCACCGACTTGCCTGCGTCCGACGTCGTGCCCGCGACGAGCAGCGCCCCGCTCATGCCCGGCCCCGCGAGAGCCGGCCGACGACGGCCAGGGCCGCCGCGGCGCACCACACCGCACGGGAGAGCCGGACGGCGCGCCGGATGTCGGCCGCTGCCGGGGGGCGGCCGTCGCCGAGCGCCGGGCGGTCCTCGACCCGGCTGCCGTAGACGTTGCGGCCGCCCAGTCGCAGGCCGAGGGCGCCGGCGAGGGACGCCTCGCAGCGTCCGGCGTTCGGGCTGGGGTGCGCGGCGCCGTCCTGCCGCCAGGCGCGCCAGGCCCCGGCCGCCGAGCCGCCCGTCGCGGGCGCGCAAACCACGGTGAGGGCGGCGGTCACCCGCGCCGGGACCCAGTTGGCGGCGTCGTCGATCCGGGCGGCCGCCCAGCCGAAGCGGGCGTAGCGGGGCGACCGGTGCCCGACCATCGCGTCGAGGGTGTTCACCGCCCGGTAGCCCAACAGGCCGGGGATGCCGGCCACGGCGCCCCAGAACAGCGGGGCCACGGCGGCGTCGGCGGTGTTCTCCGCGACCGACTCGACCGTGGCGCGGGCCAGTTCGGGCTCGTCCAGGCCGCTCGGGTCGCGCCCGGCGAGGGACGGCAGGACGGCGCGGGCGGCGGGGAGGTCGCCGTCGGCCAGGGCACGCTCCATGTCGGTGGCCGTTCGGGCGAGTGACGTGCCGCCGAGAACCGTCCAGGTGGCCGCCGCGGTGACCAGCGCTCGCAGGACCGGTCGCCGCCGGGTGCTCCGGTCCAGGACGGCGCCCAGGCCGGTCGTCGCCGCGATCAGACCCAGGGCGTATCCGGCGCCGACCGGACGGGTGTCGCGCCAGACCCGGCGCTCGAGTGCGGCGGCGGTCGCGCCGAAGCCCGCCACCGGGTGAGCCCGGCGCGGGTCGCCCAGCAGCAGGTCCGCCGCCACCCCCAGGGCCAGTCCCGCCGCGGTCGGGGCACCTTCTGACAGAGCCTTCACGCCGGTCATCGTGTCAAGCCGCGAAGAACGGCGTCCCTAGGATCGGCGGACATGCAGCCGCTTCCCGGTCTCGACGGCCGATCGACGATCGTGGTGGTCGGGATCGGCGCCGACGGTTGGGACGGACTCGCGCCGGCATCCCGGGCGGAGGTCGAGCGGGCCGAGGTGCTGGTGGGCAGTGCGCGTCAGCTGGCACTGGTGCCCTCGGCGGTGGCGGCGAGGCGGCTGCCGTGGCCCTCGCCACTCAGCGAGGCGCTGCCGGGCCTGGTGGAGGAGCACGCCGACCGCGCGGTGGTCGTCCTGGCCAGCGGTGACCCGATGCTCTCGGGCATCGGCACGACGCTCATCCGGTTGCTGGGCCGCGAGCGGGTGCGGGTGCTGCCGGCGCCGTCGTCGGTGTCGCTGGCCTGCGCGCGGCTGGGCTGGGCGGTCGAGGAGACCGAGGTCGTGACCCTGGTCGGCCGGCCGCTGGAGCTGCTGCATCCGCACGTCCAGCCGGGCCGGCGGCTGCTCGTGCTCGGGTCGGACGCCGACACCCCGAGGCAGGTGGCGGCACTGCTGGCCGCCCGCGGCTACGGGCGGAGCGTCGTCACGGTGCTCGGCCGGCTGGGCGGGCCGGACGAGGAGGTGCGGTCGGGCACCGCGGCGACGTGGTCAGGGCCGGCGCCGGCGCTGGTCGTCACCGCCCTGGAGTGCCGCGCCGACCCGGGCACCACCGCGCTGCCGACCACTCCCGGCCTGCCCGACAGCGTCTACGAGTCCGACGGCCAGCTCACCAAGGCCGAGGTGCGGGCAGTGACCCTGGCCCGCCTGACCCCCCTGCCCGGTCAGCAGCTGTGGGACGTCGGCGCGGGTTCGGGCTCGGTCGGCATCGAGTGGATGCGGGCGCACCCGACCTGCCGCGCCGTGGCGGTGGAGGCATCGGCCGAACGCGCCGAGCGGATCGCGCGCAACGCCGCGCGGCTCGGTGTTCCCTACCTGCAGGTGGTGCCGGGGCGGGCCCCCGAGGCGCTCGCGCAGCTGCCCGTGCCGCACGCGGTGTTCATCGGCGGTGGGCTCACCACACCGGGGCTGGTCGAGCAGTGCTGGGCGGCTCTCCCCACCGGCGGCCGGCTCGTCGCGAACGCGGTCACCGTCGAGAGCGAGGCGGTGCTGGCGGGCTGGTTCGCCCGCGTGGGCGGGGACATGGTGCGCCTGGGTGTCCAGCGCGCCGAGCCGGTCGGGACCTTCACCGGCTGGAAGCCGGCCATGCCCGTGACGATCTGGTCGGTGGTCAAGCCATGACGGTCCACTTCATCGGCGCCGGACCGGGGGCGCCCGACCTGATCACCGTGCGGGCCGCGCGGATCATCGCCACCGCACCGGTCTGTCTCTACGCCGGCGCGCTCGTGCCCCGGGAGCTGCTGGACACCGCGCCCGCCGGAGCCCGTCTCGTCGACACCGCCGACCTCGACCTCGACCAGATCACCGCCGAGCTGGTCGGCGCCCACGGGGCCGGGCTCGACGTCGCCCGCCTGCACTCCGGCGACCCGTCGGTCTACAGCGCGATGGCCGAGCAGATGCGCCGGCTCGACGGCCTGGGAGTGCCCTACGACGTCGTCCCGGGCGTGCCGGCCTTCGCCGCCGCGGCGGCCTCCCTCAAGCGGGAGCTGACCGTCCCCGGCGTGGGCCAGACGGTGATCCTGACCCGCACGTCGGCGCGATCGACGCCGATGCCGCCGGGGGAGGACCTCGCCACGCTCGGGGCGTCCCGCGCGACGCTGGTCCTGCACCTGGCCGTGCAGCGGCTCGCCGAGCTCGTGCCGGAGCTGCTGCCGCACTCCGGAGCCGACTGCCCGGTGGCGGTGGTGGCCCGCGCCAGCCGGGACGACGAGCTGATCCTGCGGGGCACGCTCGCCGACATCGCAGCGCAGGTCGAGGGCGCCGGGGTGCGGCGGACGGCGGTGGTGATCGTCGGCAAGGTGCTGACGGCGGAGCAGTTCCCGGACAGCCACCTGTACTCCACGACGCGTCCTCGGTGAACCGGCTACGCGCGGCCGACCACCGTTCCCGCGCGATCGATCACCACGACGTCGACCTCCACCGGAGCGCCCTGGAGCACGCCGAGCGCCGTTCGCCGGGCACCCGCGGCGACCAGGTCGCCCAGCGGCAGCCCGGCGGCCTGGCACTGCTGCAGCGCGTCGAGCGCGGTGTTGGCGGTCCGCACGCCCTCG
>JAOPWJ010000259.1 GCA_025965715.1 Blastococcus sp.
ACGACGTGGCCGAACGGCAGCACCTCCACGCGGGCGAGCGAGGGCTCCGTGGCCGACAGCGGCCGGACGTCGGCGGCCGCGTGCGTCTGCACGGGCAGCAGCGCGGTGGAGCTGCGGTCGAGCCGGCGCTGGTCGGCCCGCAGCCAGCCCTGGTTCACGAACACCTCCTGCCCGTCGGGGCGCAGCTCGGTGAGGGTGACCTGCAGGTCGACGTTCGGGGCGGTGGCCGTCAGCCACAGGTCGGCCGACGCCGGGCCGAGCAGCGCGGTGTCGTCCGCGAAGGCGCCCGACGTGTAGGCCAGGGCCGCGCCCTCGGGCGGGGCGACGCCCCAGGTGTACTGGTCGACGGGCAGGCCGCCGCCGTACTTGGGGTTCGCGATGCCCTGCGTGCCGGCGAGGGAGTGCACGTAGGTGTCGGAGCCGTCGACCGTGACCACCCCCATGGTGCCGCCGGGCCCGAGCGGGAGCCGCAGCGGCGTCGCCTGGTCGCCCCAGCCGGGCAGGCTGGTCCGGGCGCGCGGCGCTCCGGTGGCGCCCTGCTCCCAGAAGACGTCGACCGGGTCCTCGCGCAGGTAGGCGCTGCGCCTCGTGCCGTCGCGCAGCACCGCGCGCTCCTCGACGTGCGCCTCGAGGAAGCGGTCGAGCTCGAGCAGCTGGGGGGCGCGGCGGTACATGACGTGGTCGCCGTTGGCGAAGACCGCCCGGTAGGGGATGCCGAGCCGGTCGAGCTCGCTGACCACGTGCGTGTTGCGGCTCATCAGCTGCTCGTCCTGCCAGCCGAAGGCGCTGTAGACCGGCACGCGGATGCGGTCCAGGTGGGTGATCGGGGACCGCTCGGCCAGCAGCCCGTCGAACGTCGGGTGCTCCTGCGCCTGCAGGAACGGGTTGGTCCGCAGGTTGGTGGCCTTGTGGGTCTGCGCGCCGAGGCACTGCATGTCGGTCGGCGCCTGCTGCGCGGCCGCGGCGTCGCCGGGCTCGGGTTGCGCCACGAACGACCACAGCGATGCGAACCCGTCGTTGAAGATCCCGCCGGGGAAGGCGATGTCGCGGTACGCGTCGCCGAAGTAGTGGCCCGGGGTGATCGCGGCGAGGTGCGGCGGCTGGGCCTCGGCGGTGAACAGCTGCGTGATGCCCGGGTAGGACTTGCCGACCATGCCGACCTTGCCGGTCGACCACGGCTGGCTCGCCATCCACTCGACGGCCTCGTAGCCGTCCGCGGCCTCAGCGGGCTGGAAGAAGTCGAAGACGCCGGTGGAGCAGCCGGTGCCGCGCAGGTTCACGCCGACGAGGGCGTAGCCGCGGGGGAGGTAGCGGGTGGCGTAGCCGGGGTCGGGGTTCGCGCCGGCGTCGTAGCCGTCGTAGGTGAACAGGGTCGGGAAGGGGCCGGGGCCGGCCGGGCGGACGACCTCGTACGCGAGCTGCACGCCGTCGCGGACGGTCAGGTAGCCCGACTCGCGGACGGCGTCCACCCCGCCGACCTTCTCCGCCGTCGGCGCGCTGGTGATAGCCGTCGCCCGGTGGCCGTCGGCGGCGTCGGGCACGTACCGGGGCGCCTCCGCGGGAACGCCGTCCGGGCAGTCCGGGGTGGCGCCCCGCGGCTGCTGGCGGGTCTTCACCAGCAGGCCGCACTGCTCCTGCGCCACCGGCACCCGCAGCGTCGCGGCGCCGAGGGTGGCCGTGTACGCGGTGCCGGCCGGCGTGGTGCTGCCGTCGTAGCCGGCGAGGGTCATCCGCAGCCTCGAGCCCGCGGCCAGGGTCTTGTCGAAGGGGTAGGTGCGCACCCGGTACGGCGTCGTGTGCCCCGGCGTGACCGGCACGCCGCGGGTGAGGGTCTCGCGGTGCGGCAGCGACAGGTACCCGCGGGTCAGGGTGCGGGTCGCCCCGGCGGCCGTCACCTCCGACAGCGTCAGGGCGACGTGGCCGTCCGGGCGGTCGAGCGTCAGGAGCGCGTCGAGGTAGGCCTGGCCCGACAGGTGCAGCGGCTCGGTCAGGACGGCGGAGTCGCGCACCAGCGTGCCGGTCTCGGCGAAGGTGCGCGGGGCCGACGTCGTCGTCGTGCCGAGGACGTCGCCCACCGGCAGGGCCTTCTCGGCACCCATGCCGGCGATGCTCGGGACCGCGCGCCACACGCCCTTCTCGTCCTGCACCTGCACGGCCGGCCAGCCCTCGACGCCGGTCCTGCGGTCCAGCAGCTCGGCGTCGAACCAGGCGTGGACGCTGTCGTACCAGTCGTCACGGGCCAGGGCGGCCGAGGTGTCGTAGGGGTAGTTGTGCGCCCACTGCCCCACGACGGCGCGCTTGAAGGTGGGCAGCGCGTCGAACCAGCCGTCGAGCTGGATGGGGGCGACCGTGAAGTCGGACAGCCCCTGCACCTCCAGGACGCTCGCCTGCACCTTGCGCACACCGGGGCGGAAGTCGCGCTCGGCCCAGTACGTGGTCTCGTCGCCGCTCGGGTCGCCGCCGTTGAGGAAGTTGGCCGGCTGGCACGTGGTCCGCTCGGCGCGCCGCGGCAGCGC
>JAOPWJ010000023.1 GCA_025965715.1 Blastococcus sp.
CGGCTGAAGCGCTCCTCCTCCGCGGCGGCCACGATCCGGCCGTCGATGACGAGCGCCGCCGCGGGGTCGTGGTAGATCGCGTTAATGCCGAGAACCTTCACGCGTGCACTCCTTCTCACGGGCCTGACCCGTTTGCTCCAGGCGCGGGCCCGACGTCGTCTCGATGATCACGGCCTGGGCGGGAAGCCGCAGCTCGAAGCGGTTCCGGTGCCTTATGTGCGGGTGCGCAGCAGGCCGTTCTCGGTGACCGCGGCGAGGGCCAGCGTCTTGTAGCCGACGTCGTCGAACAGGACGACGACGCGGTCGTCGTCCACCCGCATGACGATGCCGTTGCCCCATTCGCGGTGCTCGACGGGCGTCTCCACCGCGAACGGGGTGTCCTGCTCGGCGTCGGCCTGCTCCAGGGCGACGCCGCTCGAGCAGTTGTCGCAGTTGCCGCAGAGCCCGTCGAGGCGCTCCCCGAAGTAACCGAGCAGGAACTGCCGCCGGCAGTCCGTCGTCTCGGCGTAGCCACGCATCATCTCCACGCGGCTCTGGTCCACCTTCTCGCGGCTCTCGGCCAGTTCCCGGGCCGCGGCCGCCGCCTCGGCGGGGGGCGGGGCATCGTCGGCCGGGTGGGCGGCGCCCTCCTCGTCGAGGACGACGGCGGAGACCTGTTCGAGGAGGTTCAGATCGCGGACCAGCGGGGTGGCCGCCCGGCCGGTCTCCTCGCGGAGGTCCTGCACGTCCACGCCGTCCTCGATGCCGGCGGCGGCCGCGGCCGACACCAGCCCGGCGACCTGCTGCAGCTCCTCCTCGGCCGGGGTGCCGGCCGCGAAGAAGCGGCGCAGCCCGAGGTCCTCCTGCCGGTAGACCAGCACCGCCAGGGCCGGGTCGCCGTCCCGGCCCGCCCGGCCGATCTCCTGGTAGTAGCTGTCGACGGAGTCCGCGGGCTCGGCATGGATGACGAAGCGCGTGCCGGGCTTGTCGATGCCCATGCCGAACGCCGTCGTGGCGACGACCACGTCGAGCTCGTCGTCCATCCAGGCCCGCTGGGTGTCCTCGCGGTCCCCCTTGTTCAGGCCCGCGTGGTAGTGCCGGGCACGCAGGCCGCGCTCGGCGAGCTGGCCGGCGATCTCCTCGGTGCCCCGGCGGGTGGCGCTGTAGACGATGCCGGGCCCCCGGCCCTCGCCGATCTCGGCCAGCACGCGGTCCAGGACGCCCTGCTTCTTGCCGTGCGCGTCCGCGTAGTGGTCGACCTCGAGGCGGATCTCCGGCCGGTCGAACCCTGCGACCACGATCTCGGGCTCGCGCATCTCCAGCTGCGCGACGATCTCCGCTCGCACCGGTGGGGACGCCGTGGCGGTCAGGGCCAGGACCGGCGGGTGGTCCAGCTGCTCGATCACGCTGCCGAGACGGAGGTAGTCGGGCCGGAAGTCGTGGCCCCACGCGGACACGCAGTGCGCCTCGTCGACGACGAAGAGGGCGGGGTCCGCCTCGCGCAGAGCCTTGACCACCTCGGCCTTGCCCAACTGCTCCGGCGCCAGGAAGACGAAGCGGACCGTTCCGTCACCGATGGCCTCGAGGACCTCGCGCTGGTCGCCGGCCGACAGGGTGGAGTTCAGCTGGGCCGCCCGGCCGGCGCGGTCCTCGATCTCGCTGAGCCGCTCGACCTGGTCGCGCTGCAGTGCGATCAGCGGCGAGACGACGATGACGGGCCCGTCGAGGAGTTGGCCGGCGACCTGGTAGATCGCCGTCTTCCCGGCTCCCGACGGCAGGACCGCGAGGGTGTCCCGTCCCGAGACCACGGCCTGCATGGCGGCCTCCTGGCCCGGGCGGAACTCCTCGTAGCCGAGGACGTCGCGGGCGAACTCGCGGATCCGGCGGGTACGGACGCCGGCCGTGGCGCCCGCGGGATTGGTCTCGTCGGTGGTCCTGTTCCGGCGGCTGGGTGGCACCGACCGTGGCTGCCCCCCTCCCGAGAGCGGCAAACGGTCCGGGTGCTCACGCCGGGCTGGACTCCGCGGCACCGCCCGTCGCGGCCCGCGTCTCGCGCCTGGTCCACCAGCCCACGGCCAGTCCCCCGACGAGGTCGGCGACGAGGTCACGAGCGGTGTTGTCGTACCCGCCCACCTGGTGCTCGGGCAGGATCAGGGTGAGCAGGTACTCGACGATCTCGTTGACCGCACCCGCGGCGGCCGCCCCCAGGACGACGATCCACATCGAGATGCCCGGTCGGTCGCGCTCGCTGGGGGCCAGGCGGTGCTGCAGCGTCTCCCAGATGGCCCGGCCGACGAAGCCGAAGCCCAAGTGCTGCAGGTTGTCGTAGCGCAGGACGCCGTCGATCAGCCACAGCGAATAGAGGATGCCGTCGCCCACCGCGACCATCCCGCCGGCCAGATGCCCCAGCGCGAAGGCCACCAGGCCCCAGATCGTGGTCGTGCTCAGCCCGACCCGCAGATGGATGCCGGCGACCGCGGCGGTGCCGGCGAGCACGACCGCGGCGTACACGGGCCAGTTGTCCCGCCCGGTGACGATTCCGAGCGTGAGCAGGCCCGCGGTCCCGGCGGCCAGCAGGGCCACCGGCGCCGGCGATGCCCGCACCGCGGCCCGCAGTCGGCTCGGTGCTGCACCTGTTGCAGTCATGGACCGTCTCATCCCGCGGAGCCGAGGAGCACGGCCATGACGACGACCACGGCCATCAGGAGCAGCAGTGGTGTCCACAGGAGTGCGGTGAGCAGGATGCCGGACCGGCGCCGCTTGGCGTCCACGTCGGCGGGGGAGTCGAACGGCATCACGACGACGTCGATCGTGCGGTCGATCGCCAGCGTGCCCGCGACCAGGGTGCTCAGGCCCAGGCCGGCGGCCACGGCGGGGTGCACGGTCAGTCCGACGGCGTCGTCGACCAGCAGGTCCAGGCCACCCCACGCGGCGCCGGCCACTACGAAGACGGCCAGCCCCAGGGCCATCCGGCCGCGCGACCGCGAGACCAGCTGCTCGAGCAACCACGGCGCGCCGGCCCCGGCGAGCACGGCGGCTCCCAGGGGGATCGGCCCGAGCCGGGCGTCGGTACCCGTGGCCAGGCTCACCGCACCCTCGAGGAGCCAGACCACGCCCAGCAGGCACGCCGCGCCGCTTCGCGCCTCGTGGAGGCGGGCGGCGCGGCTGCGCCGCGGAGCCGGCGCCGCCAGTGCGGCGGCGTACTCCTCCGGGGGGCCGAAGGCGGCCTCCGGCTCCTCGCCGCTGTCGACGAGGTGGGCCCGGACCTCGGCCAGGACCGAGCCGATGCGCGGCCCCGGGACGTCCTTCATCCGCAGCGCGAGGAGCAGCTCGTCGCAGTACCGATCGATGCGGCGCACACCGGTCGGGGAGGGGTGATCGGTCACAGCGAGCCTCCGGTGGTCGCGGGGTCGGACAGCAGATCGGTGGTCAGTCGGGTGAAGGCACGCCAGTGGACGGCCTGCTCGCGCAGCCGGGACCGGCCGGCGGGTGTGGTGGCGTACCACTTGCGTCCCGGGCCCGAGGTGCTCTCGCGCCAGGTGGCCGAGACCGCACCGTCCTCCTCGAGGCGGGCCAGGAGGGGATAGAGCGTGCCGCCCTTGACCGCACCGAAACCTGCCTCTTCCAGGTCGGCGGCGATGCGGTAGCCGTAGGTCTCGCCGCGGTCCACCACGGCCAGGGCGGCGAGTTCGAGAACGCCGCGCAGCCACTGGGCGGGCCAGGGGCCCTCGGCGGCTGGCGTGGGAGGCACGGGTAGATAGTGACGCCATCTAGGTAGCGGCGCTACCCCCTTGGGGGTGGCTGTCGGGGCGTGTTCCGCAACAACGGAATTCGTCTTGCTTGCCGATCCCGCATCTGCGGATCTAGGGTGCGGCTGTGCCCACGGCCTACCGCATCGCCGAGGCCGCCGCGCTGCTCGGCGTGAGCGACGACACCGTTCGGCGCTGGATCGACAGCGGGCGGCTCCGGGCCTCCCGGGACGGCGTCGGTCCCGCGGTCGTGGACGGGGCCGACCTCGCGCGGGTCTCGACCCAGCTCCGCGAGCTGCCGAAGCCGGGGACGACGCCATCCTCGGCCCGCAACCGGCTGGCCGGCATCGTCACCCGCGTCCTCCGCGACACGGTCATGGCCCAGGTCGAGATCCAGGCCGGCCCCTTCCGCCTGGTGTCGCTGATGTCCCGAGAGGCCGCCGACGAGCTCGGGCTGGAGGTGGGGGTGCGGGCGGTGGCCACCGTCAAGGCAACCCAGGTCAGCGTGGATGTGCCGTGAGGGCGCGTCTCGCCGCCGCCGCCGTCCTGCTGATCGTGTCCGGCTGCGGCGCGTCGGACGCCCCCGATGGAGGGGACGGGCGCCTGAGCGACGGCACCTCCGGTCCCGCCCTGTCCGGCACGCTGACAGTCTTCGCCGCAGCCTCGCTCACCGACGTATTCACCGACCTGGGTGACCAGCTGATGGAGCTGCACCCCTCGCTCGCCGTGCGGTTCAATTTCGCCGGCAGCTCGGCCCTGGCCACCCAGATCACCCAGGGCGCTCCCGCCGACGTGTTCGCCTCGGCCAATGCGGCCCAGATGGCGGTGGTGACCGACGCCGGTATGGCCCAGAACCCCACTGTCTTCGCCGGGAACGTCCTGGAGATCGCCGTGCCCGCGGGCAACCCCGGCGGGGTGGACGGTCTGGCCGACTTCGCGCGCGACGAGCTGGCGCTGGCCATCTGCGCACCGGACGTGCCCTGCGGCGCGGCGGCGGAGCAGGTCTTCGACAGCGCGGGCGTGGCAGCCGCCCCGGACACGCTCGAGGAGGACGCGCGGGCCGCCCTGACGAAGGTCGAGCTGGGGGAAGTGGACGCCGCGCTCGTGTACGCCTCCGACGTCGTCTCCGCCGGGGACGCCGTCGAGGGCATTCCGTTCCCCGAGGCCGAGAACGCGGTCAACGCCTACCCCGTGTGCGCACTCGCTGACGCCCCGAACCCCGGGGCGGCGCGAGCCTTCGTCGACCTGGTGCTGTCCGGCGTGGGACAGGCCGCACTCGGCGACGCGGGCTTCCGGGCTCCGTGAGGGGCGCCCGGAGCCGGACCCGGGTCCCCGCGCCGCTGCTGGTCCCGGCGGCTCTGGCGGTGGCCTTCCTGGTGCTGCCGCTGGTGGGCCTGCTGGTGCGGGCCCCGTGGTCGTCGCTGGGCCCGGCCCTCACCACGCCGGGGGTCGGACAGGCGCTGAGGTTGTCGCTGGTGTCGGCCACCCTCGCCACGCTGGTGTCGGTCCTCCTCGGTGTGCCGCTCGCGTGGGTGCTCGCCCGGTCGGCGGCGCGGGGCCGCACGCTGCTGCGTGCGCTGGTCACCGTGCCGCTGGTGCTGCCGCCGGTGGTGGGGGGTGTGGCGCTGTTCCTCGTGCTGGGACGGCAGGGGGTTGTCGGCCGCTGGCTGTTCGAGGCCTTCGATCTCACGATCCCCTTCACCACGACCGCGGTGGTGATCGCCGAGACGTTCGTGGCGATGCCCTTCCTCGTCATCAGCGTCGAGGGTGCGCTGCGGGCGGCCGACGCCCGGTTCGAGGACGTCGCGGCCACCTTGGGAGCCGACCGCTGGACCACCTTCCGCCGGGTCACCCTGCCGCTGGTCGCGCCCGGGGTCGGCGCCGGGGCGGTCCTCTGCTGGGCCCGTGCGCTCGGCGAGTTCGGGGCCACGATCACCTTCGCCGGCAACTTCCCCGGGACCACGCAGACGATGCCGCTGGCCGTCTATCTGGCGCTGCAGCGCGATCCCGAGGCCGCGATCGCCCTGTCACTGGTGCTGCTGGCGGTGTCCCTGGCGACCCTGCTCCTGCTGCGTGGCCGCTGGCTCGGGCGGGCCGCACCGTGACCCTCGACGCGTCGGTGCGCCTGCGCCGAGGTGCCCTCGACCTGGCGATCGACCTCCGGGTGGCCGGCGGGGAGGTGGTCGCCGTCCTCGGGCCCAACGGTGCCGGCAAGTCCACGCTCCTGCGTGTCCTCGCCGGGCTGCTGCCGCCGGACGACGGCCGCGTCGCCGTCGGGGGCCGCATCTGGGACGACGTCACGGGCCGGACGCACCTCCTGCCGCACCGCCGCTCGGTGGGAATGGTGTTCCAGGACGCCCTGCTCTTCCCCCACCTGACGGTCTCCGACAACGTCGCCTTCGGCCTGCGCACGCGCGGCGTCCCGAAAGCGGCGGCGCGTGTCGCCGCTGCCGGATGGCTGGCGCGGGTGGGCCTGGCCGGCCTGGGCGACCAGCGGCCGGCGCAGCTGTCCGGAGGGCAGGCGCAGCGGGCGGCACTCGCCCGGGCGCTCGTGGGCGACCCGGCGCTGCTCCTCCTCGACGAGCCGCTCTCCGCGCTCGATGCGCGCACCCGGCTGACCGTGCGGGCGGAGCTGCGCCGCCACCTCGCCGAGTTCGGCGGCGGCACGGTGCTGGTCACCCACGATCCCGTGGACGCGATGGCCCTGGCCGATCGGGTCGTCGTCGTGGAGCAGGGGCGCGTGGTGCAGGCGGGTACGCCCGCCGAGGTCAACAGTCGTCCGCGCACCGACTACGTCGCCCGGCTGGCGGGCCTGTCACTGCTGTCGGGTACCGGGTGGGGGCGCAGTGTCCGGCTGGACGGCGGGGGGGTGGTGGCCGTCGCCGAGGAGGCGGCCGGGCCGGTGTTCGCCGCCGTCCGTCCGGAGTCGGTGGCGCTGTACCTGAGCCGGCCCGACGGCAGCCCGCGCAACGTCTGGTCCGCCCGGCTGGTCGGCGCCACCCCGCACGGGGCGACGGTGCGGTGCGAGCTCGCGGGCGAGGTTCCGCTGGTCGCCGATGTCACGGCGACCGCTTTCGCGGAACTCGGGCTGGCTCCGGGGGTGGAGGTGTGGGCGACGGTGAAGGCCTCCGAGGTCGCCGTTTACGCGCGCTGACAGAGTGGGGTGGTGAGCAGCCCCACGGTCGCCGCCGTCGTCCTCGCCGCCGGTGGCGGCCGCCGTTACGGGATGCCGAAGGCGCTGGTCACCTACGAGGGCAGCCTGTTGGTCGAACGGGCCGTCCGGACGGCACGGGCGGTCTGCGACCAGGTGCTGGTCGTCCTGGGCGCGCAGGCGGTCGACGTCTGGCGCCGGGCGGACCTGGAGGGCGCGACGGTGCTGGCCAACGCGGAGTGGGAGAGCGGGATGGCGTCCTCGCTGCGCGCCGGCCTCGACGGCCTCCGCGGCTGGCCCGGGCGCGTGGACGCTGCGCTCGTCACGCTCGTCGACATGCCGGGCATGACCGCCGACGCCCTGCGCCTGGTGGCCGGGCACGCGGCGCCCGGTGCCCTGGCGGTGGCGACGTACGACGGCGTGCGTGGGCACCCGGTGCTGCTCGGGCGCGACCACTGGGCCGGGGTCACCGGGACCCTGACCGGCGACGAGGGCGCCCGCCGTTATCTGGCCGCGCACGACGTGACCGAGGTCGACTGCACCGGGCTGGCGGACCCGACCGACCTCGACGTCCCCCCGCCGGGGGTACCTTCGGCGCCGTGATCGCACGGGTCGTCGACGCGCCGCTGTCGGTCGCGGAGCATGAGGACGCAGTCGCCGACGAGGCAGCCGGCGCTGTGGTGTCCTTCGCGGGGGTCGTCCGCGACCACGACGGCGGCCGGTCGGTCACCGCGCTCGAGTACGTGGGCCACCCGACGGCGTCCGACGTCATCACGGAGCTGGCCGAGGAGTTCGCCGCGCGGCCCGAGGTGCACGCCGTCGCCGTCTCCCACCGGATCGGGCTGCTCGGCATCGGTGACGTCGCGTTGGCCTGCGCCGTCAGTGCCTCGCACCGCGGCGAGGCCTTCGCCGCCTGCGCCGAGCTCGTCGACGAGGTGAAGAAGCGGTTGCCGATCTGGAAGCGGCAGGTCTTCACCGACGGCGAGGAGGAATGGGTCGCCTGCCCCTAGTCAGCCGGCGAACTCCCGTGCCGGGAGGCCGCGGACGCCGACGTCGGCGCGGAACAGGGAGCCGGCGACCGGATCGCCCTCGCGATCGTCCGCGGAGGTCGTGATGAACAGCTCGTCGAGGTCCCGACCGCCGAACGTGCACGCGGTGACCTGCGGAGTCGGCAGCTCGATCACTGCGTCGAGCCCGCCCTCGGCGGTGTACCGGCGGACGGCGCCCCCGCCGAACAGGGCCACCCAGACGCCGCCCTCGGCGTCCACGGTCAGTCCGTCGGGGTGCTCGTCGTCTGCGAATCGGACGAACGGGCGCCGCCCGGTCAGGCCGCCGTCGGCCGAGTAGTCGAAGACGTCGGTGCGGTGGGTGTCCGTGTCGACGTAGTAGGCCAGCGAACCGTCCGGGCTCCACTCCAGGCCGTTGGACACGGTCACCCCGTCGAGGACGCGGTGCACGGCGCCGTCCGGATCGAGCCGGTACAGCGCGGCGGCACCCCGCCGCTGGTCGTAGGCCATCGACCCGCAGTAGAAGCGCCCGTCGGGGTCGCAGCCGCCCTCGTTCATCCGCACGGACTCGTCGGCCCAGATCGGTCGGAGGGGCCGGAGGGAGCCGTCCGGGTCCTCCAGCGCGAAGCCGCGCTCGATCGCGATCACCGCGCCGCCCCCGCTCCGTGGGCGCAGCGCCGCGGCGATGGCGCCGGCGGAGAACCGCCCCACCGTGCCGTCGTCGGCCAGGGAGAGGACGTCCCCGGAGAGCATGTCGACCCAGCGCAGACCGCCCCAGGAACCGGACCAGACAGGGCCCTCGGCGTGGTGGGCGACCGGCCCGGTCAGCTGCTCGGCATGCACGATCAGCGCGCGCTCGTGAGGCCTTCGTCGTCCGGCCGGGCGGCCTTCCGCTCAGCGGCCTCCTCCTCGGCCTGGGCCTCCAGGACGTGTGCCTCGCCGGCCACGGTCGCCGCGGCGTCCCCGTGCGACTCCCCGTAGACCTGCTCGGCGCGACCGAGCAGCTCCTCGGCCTTGGTCTTCACCTTGTCGAACAAGCTCATGGATGCATCCTTCCGCAGGCCGGCAAGCCGTCATCCACCGGCAAAAGGTGGCAGGACGTCGACGACGGCCCCGGGCGTCAGCGTCAACGCCCGGTTCCGGGTCGAGGTTCCGTCGACCAGGAAGGAGCAGGCGGTGAGCACCCGTTCGAGCCTCTCCCCGTGCTCGTCGACGATCTGGCCGACGAGCTCGTCCAGCGTGGCCGCCTGACGTGACTCGGTGTCGACGCCGGATGCGGCTCGCGCCCCGGCGAAGTAGCGGACGGTGATCGTGGCCACGGTGACACCCGCGGGACCCTCCGCTCCTCGCTCGCTCCGCTCTCCGCCGGCTGGCGCCAGCTCCCTGCCGGCCTCGGCGCCCGCGGTGACAGTCACGTCCCTGTCCGCTCCCACGGGACTCAGCCGCCGATCGCCGACATCGGCCGGCTCGGCTGCAGGAAGCTGGGGTCGTCGATGCCGTGGCCGGGCAGCTTGGCCAGGGTGGCGATCCGCCAGCGGTCGGCCAGCTCTGCGTCGGTCGCGCCCTCGCGCATGGCCGTGCGCAGGTCGGACTCCTCCCGGGCGAACAGGCAGTTGCGGATCTGGCCGTCGGCGGTCAGCCGGGTGCGGTCGCAGGCGCCGCAGAACGAGCGGGTGACCGACGCGATGACGCCGACCGTCGCCGGGCCGCCGTCGACGAGCCACCGCTCGGCGGGTGCCGAGCCGCGGGCCTCGGTATCGGGCGTGAGCGTGTGCGCGACCGACAGCCGCTCCAGGATGTTCTCGGCGGTGACCATCTCGCCGCGGGTCCAGGCGTGGTGGGCGTCGAGCGGCATCTGTTCGATGAACCGCAGCTGGTAGCCCTGCTCGAGGCAGAAGTCCAGCAGCGGAACGGCGTCGACCTCGTTGATGCCCCTCAGCAGCACGGCGTTGACCTTGACCGGTGTGAGCCCGGCCGCGTGTGCCGCGGCCAGCCCGGCCAGGACGTCGTCCAGCCGGTCGCGGTGGGTGAGCTGACGGAACCGCTCCGGGTCGACGGTGTCCAGGCTGACGTTGATCCGGTCCAGCCCGGCGGCGGCCAGCGCCGGCGCCACGCGAGCGAGCCCGATGGCGTTGGTCGTCAGGCTGACCTCGGGCCGGGGGCGCAGCGCGGTTGCCGCGGCCACGATGCCGACCAGCCCCGGGCGCAGGAGGGGCTCCCCTCCGGTGAACCGCACCTCGTTGATGCCGAGCTGCTCGACGCCGATCCGGACCAGCCGGGCGATCTCCTCGTCGGTGAGCACCTCGACCTTGGGCAGCCAGTCCAGGCCCTCGGGCGGCATGCAGTAGGTGCAGCGCAGGTTGCAGCGGTCGGTCAGCGACACCCGCAGGTCGGTCGCGACGCGGCCGTGCCGGTCGACCAGTCCGCCCGTGCCTGCACCGGCCACGGGCGCGTTGCCGTGCGGCGGGCGCACCCACGGGTCGGGCAGCGGTTTCCTGGTCACGTCCCGAATGTAGCGGCGGATGACGACAGTCGGCACCTCTCCGCCGAACGGCGGTGCAGGGAGCTCAGTGGGTGAGGGTGAGCTTGAGGAGCACGGCGATGCCGGCGACTGCTGCGGCCGAGGCCCCGACGGCCCACGCCTTGCCCAGTGGAACCTCCTCGCGCAACCGCCGGTAGACCACCCCGGTGGCCGCGATCCGGCCGATCAGGACGGTGCAGGCACGTGCCTGACCCCACGTCGTCGGCAGTCGGTCCAGAGCCGCCGCGGACAGGAGGACGGCGGGGGTGATCCCGGAGCTGAGCACCGGAACGGCGTCCCGCAGTTGCCGCCGTACCGCCGTCCGGCCGTGCACGCCACTGAGCAGCGAGCCGATCGAATGCGCGAGGACGTGCGCCACGTAGGTGGACAGGACCGTGCCCGCCACGAGCGCGACGGCGGTGCCGGAGGCGACGGTCGGCGGTGAGGCGCCCACGACGGCGGCCAGCACGAGGATGTTGCCGTAGACGTAGGCCGCCACCCGGCTCTCGCCGCGCTCGGAGGGAACGTCCCCACGCCGCCGGGTGAGACGTGTCGTCCACCGCAGGGCCTCACCGGAGGTCACCTGCCCAGTCTGACGTCGGGGGACGGCTTCGGCGGCAGGGCGCTGCTAGGTTCGAGCGGCCACCCGAGGGACCGGCGGAGGACAACCCGCACTCGCCTGTGGCCAGAGAGCGCGAGAACACCGTGTCGCCCCGCACCGTCTTCAGTCCGTACACCCGGTTGTTCGCCGTGCCCGGTGCGCGCGCCTTCTCCCTGGCCGGCTGGGTGGGCCGGTTGCCCGCGCCGATGCTCGGACTGGGCGCCGTGCTCCTGGTCGAGGGGCAGTCCGGCAGCTATGCCCTGGCCGGCGCCGTCTCCGGAACTCTCGCCCTGTCCTACGGGCTGTCGGGCCCGCAGTGGGCCCGCGCCATGGACCGTCGCGGCCAGGGGGCGATCCTGCTCTGGGCCATGGCGGCGTTCCTGGTCACCGGTCTGGCCTTCGTGGCGGTGGTCGTGGCCGACGCCCCGTACTGGAGCTGGTTCCTGCTCGCCATCGGCGCGGGCCTGGCCGGCCCGAACATCGGGTCGCTCGTGCGTGCCCGGTGGTCCGCCCTGCTCGATCCCGCCGAGCGGCAGACGGCGTACGCGTTCGAGGCCGTGGTCGACGAGGTCGTCTTCGTCGTCGGCCCGCCGCTGGTGACGGTCCTGGCGACGCTGATCGCTCCACCGGTCGGCTTCCTCACCGGTGTGGTCGTCGGCACGCTCGGCGGCGTGTGGCTGGCTTTGCAGCGAGCCACCGAACCCCCCGTCGACGCCGTCGACGCGACCACTCCCGGACGGCGGTGGTCGTCCGTCCTCACCCCGACGCTGCTGGTCGTCGTGACGACCTACCTGGCGGTCGGCACGGTGTTCGGCGCGACCGACGTCGTGGTCGTGGGCTTCGCCGAGGCGGAAGGCGCGCCGGCCCTCTCGGGGGCCGCCCTGGCCGTCTTCGCCGGCGGCAGCCTGGTCGCCGGGCTGGTCTACGGGCTGGCCCCGCTCCCCGGGACGCTGGCGAGCCGGTTCGTGGTGACCGCGATCGCCTTCGGGGTGGCGGTCCAGACGCTGTGGGCGGTGGGGTCGTTGCCGGTACTGATCGGGTGCGGCTTCCTCGCCGGCCTCACGATCGCCCCGGTCCTCGTGTCGGGAACGTCGCTGGTCGAGTCCCGCGTGGCTCCCGGCGTGCTCACCGAGTCCCTCGCCTGGACCATCACCGGCCTGACGCTGGGGGTCACCGTCGGCTCGACGCTCGCGGGCGCGGCCGTGGATGCCTGGGGCGCGGAGGCTGCGTTCGTCGTCCCGGCGTCGGCCGGGGGGCTGGCCGCGGTGCTGGCGCTCGCGGGGCTGCCGCTGGTGCGACCCACTGCGCCGCCCGTGCGCCCCGAGGACGCGGCCGACCGGGTTGAGCCCCGGTCCGCCGGGTAGCGGTCGATGCGGCAGGCCGTGCACCTCTTCGCCTCGCGCGGCGCCACCATCGATCGAGAGGACCTTCCTGTGGCATCCGTGCCCACTCTTCGGCTGAACAACGGCGTCGAGATCCCCCAGCTCGGCTTCGGCGTCTTCCAGATCAAGCCCGCCGACACGGTCGAGGCGACCAGGACCGCCCTGGAGATCGGCTACCGGCACATCGACACCGCGCAGATGTACGGCAACGAGAAGGAGGTCGGGCAGGCGGTCCGCGAGTCGGGCATCGACCGCGGCGACGTGTTCGTGACCAGCAAGCTCAACAACAATCGGCAGGAACGCGACGACATCCTGCGCTCGTTCGACCAGAGTCTCGCCGACATGGGCTTCGACCACCTCGACCTGTTCCTCATCCACTGGCCGCTGCCCGGAGTGAGCGACTACGTCAAGCGCTGGACGGTGATGGAGGAGATCTACGCGAGCGGCCGGGCACGGGCGATCGGCGTCTCCAACTTCCAGCCACACCACCTCCGGAACCTTTTCGGCGCCTCCGAGATCACCCCGGCGGTGAACCAGATCGAGGTCAGCCCCTTCCTGATCCAGGAGGAGCTGCGCGCGTTCGACGCCGACCACGAGATCGTCACCGAGGCGTGGTCGCCGATTGCCCGCGGCAAGGTGGCCGACGACCCGGTCATCGGCCGGATCGCCGAGAAGCTGGGCAAGAGCCCGGCGCAGGTGACGCTCCGCTGGCACATCCAGCGCGGCGACGTCGTCTTTCCCAAGTCGGTCAACCGCAGTCGGATCGAGGAGAACTTCGCCCTCTTCGACTTCGAGCTCGACGCCTCCGACATGGTTGCGATCACCGCTCTCGACCGCGGAGAGCGCACCGGCCCGAACCCCGACGACTTCAACTACATCCCCGGCTGACCACCTAGCGGAGTGGATTCGTGCGAGTAACGCGCACGAATCCACTCCACTCGAGCGACTCGCCGCTCAATCGGTGGTGACGAAGTCGATGAGTTCCTCGACGCGGCCCAGCAGCGTCGGCTCCAGGTCGGTGAAGCTCTTCACCCGGGCGAGGATGCGCTGCGCCCAGACGTAGCCGGTGTCGTCCTCCCAGCCCAGGCGCTTGCAGACGCCGCCTTTCCAGTCCTCGCCCTTCGGCACGACCGGCCAGGCCTCGATACCGACGACCGACGGCTTGACCGCCTGCCAGATGTCGATGAACGGGTGTCCCACGACCAGCGCGTGCGCGCCGGTGATCTGCTCGGCGATCCGAGTCTCCTTGCTCCCCGTCACCAGGTGGTCGACGAGGACGCCGAGCCGCCGTCCCTGCCTCGGCCGGAACTCCCGGACGATCGCCGGCAGGTCGTCGACACCGTGCAGCGGCTCGACGACGACCCCCTCGACCCGCAGGTCGTGGCCCCAGACCTTCTCGACCAGCTCGGCGTCGTGCTTGCCCTCGACATAGATCCGGGCCGCCCGGGCGACCCGCGCCTTCGCGCCCACCACGTAGGTGGAGCCCGACGCGCTGCGCATGGGGCCGGAGGGGCCGGCCTGCTTGGGCCGCACCAGGACGACGGGGCGCCCGTCCACCCAGAAGCCCGGGCCGAGCGGGTAGCCCCGCACCTTGCCGAACCGGTCCTCGAGGTGGACGACGTCCTTCTCGCAGCGGATGACGGCACCGACGAAGCCGGAGCTCGGGTCCTCGACGACGAGGTCCTTCTCCGCCTCGACGGTCGGCACCGGCTTCTTCACGGTGCGGGGGTGGACGAGGTTGTCGTACGGCGAACGGGCAGGCACCCCTACATGCTGAGCACGACCGGGCCCCGGGGCGTGGAGGACGCGCCGTCCAACGGTGGACCGGCCCGTTCCGACACGCCCGGGCAGGAACGTCCTCGCTGTGCGTGACGATCGCTTCCCGTCGGCAGCCCGGTGCCGCCAGGTCCGGTTGTGCACCATCTACTCGCCTGTGACGTGCACAAACGTCCGTGACCAGGGGCCCGTCGCGCCCGCCCCTCGGCGGTCGGAACCGACGGGTTCCGACCCCGCGGTGGAGTTGATCACGGGGGGATCGTTTCGCGGAAGCGATCCAGGTCACCCAGAAGAGTGACCGCACAGCCCCGTGCATGGATGGGAGCACCACCACGATGATCGGTACAGACACCATCAGCCGCGTGATCGGCCAGGACGTCTACGACGAGTCCGGCCAGAAGATCGGGTCCGCCTCCGAGGTCTACCTCGACGACGAGACCGGTCAGCCCGAATGGATGACGGTGCGCACCGGCCTGTTCGGCACCAAGGAATCCTTCGTGCCGATCCGGAACGCCGACCTCACCGATGACGGCGTTCGGGTATCCGTGAGCAAGGACCGGGTGAAGGACGCCCCGAAGATCGACACCGACGGTCACCTGTCGCCCCAGGAGGAGCAGGAGCTCTACCGCTACTACGGCATGGGCGAGTCCGGCACGACCGACACCATGAACGCCGGCATGTCCACCACCGACACGTCCACGACCGGCATGTCCTCGACGGACACCACCGCCGGCTTCGACGACCGGGCCCCTGTGGGTCACGACACCTCGGGCCCGACGACGGACAACGCCATGACGCTCTCCGAGGAGCGCCTCAGTGTCGGCACCCGCCAGACGGAGGCCGGCCGTGCCCGCCTCCGGAAGTACGTCGTCACGGAGAACGTGACCGAGACCGTCCCCGTGTCCCACGAAGAGGTTCGCCTCGAGCGCGAGCCGATCACCGACGCCAACATCGGCAACGCGATGGACGGTCCGGCGATCAGCGAGGAGGAGCACGAGGTCGTGCTGCACGCCGAGCAGCCCGTCGTCGCCAAGGAGGCCGTGCCGGTCGAGCGCGTGCGCCTGGACAAGACCACGGTGACCGAGCAGCAGCAGGTCACCGAGGGCCTCCGCAAGGAGGAGATCGAGGTCGAGGGCGCGGACACCACGCTGGGCAACACCCGCCGCGTCTGAGGAAGAACCACTGGGCCACGGCGGCCGGTCGAGGATCGGACTCGGCCGGCCGCCGTTCCTGCGCCCGGGCCAGGAAGCGGACGTCAGCCGGCGCCGAGCGGCCGCAGGGTGAGCAGCTCACCGACCGGCCGGCCGAACACCACGGTGGTGTCCGGCCCGAACTGCCGCTCGTCGGATCGCCGGGTTCCACCGACGTGTGGACGGGGACGACGGGCGTGCCGTCCAGCCTGGTGCAGTGGGCGCTGCCCACGGGTTGCCATCCGCTCGAGGGAGCGGGGCGGTTCAGCTCTCGAAGCAGGCGGTGAGCGCGTCGACCATGAGCGGGACGTCGAGGGCCGACGCCGTCTCCCGGCAGGAGTGCATCGCCAGGGTCGGTGATCCGACGTCGACGGTGGCGATGCCCAGCCGGGTCGCGGTCAGGGGCCCGATGGTGCTCCCGCAGGGCAGGTCCGCCCGGGTGACGAACCGCTGGAGCGGAACGCCCGCTTCCGCGCACCGCTCGGCGAACCAGCCGCCGGTCGCGCCGTCTGTGGCGTAGGCCTGGTTGGCGTTCAGCTTCAGCACCGGCCCGCCGCCCAGCCGCGGCTGGTGCGCCGGCTCGTGCCGGTCGTACTGCGTCGGATGGACCGCATGCGCCATGTCCGCCGACACGAGCATGGAGCGGGCGAGGGCGCGGTGCGGCGCCTGCGGGTCCTCAGGAGCGGTCGCGGTCGCCAGCCGGGAGACGACGTCCTCGAGGAAGCTGCCCCGGGCCCCGGCCATCGATCCGCTGCCCACCTCCTCGTGGTCGTTGCACACCAGCACCTGGGTGCGGTCGCCGGCCCGTGCCGCCAGGAGCGCCAGCAGCCCGGCGTGCGAGCAGCCCAGGTTGTCCAGCCGCGGCGCCGCGACCCAGGAGCCGTCCGCCCCGGCGCGGGCCGCCGGCTGGGTGTCGGACAGCACGAGGTCGTGCCCGACGATGTCGCCGGGGTCGACACCGACGGCGGACGCGACGGCGTCGAGCAGGCCGGGCTCGTTGTGCAGCTCCTGGTCCCAGACCGGGACGAGGTGGCGCTGCGCGTCCAGGGTGAGCCCCTCGCGCAGGCTGCGGTCCAGGTGGATGGCCAACGAGGGGAGCCGCAGCGGCGCGCCGGGCAGCCGGACGAGGGCCGTTCCGCCGCCCCGCAGCACCACCCGGCCGGCGACGGTCAGCTCCCGGTCCAGCCAGGTGTGCCACAGCCCGCCGCCGTAGGGCTCCACGCCCACGAGCCGGTACCCGGCCTGCCGGACGTCGGAGTACGGGCGGACCTTGAACGTGGGTGAGTCGGTGTGCGCGCCGACCAGCCGCATTCCCGCCTCGGCGAGCGGCCGCCCGCCCACGCGGAAGGCCACCAGGCTGCCGTGCCGGACCACGAGGTGCTGTGCCCCCGGAGCCGGCTCCCACCGGTCGGTCTCGGAGAGCTCGGTGAAGCCCGCTCCGGTCAGGCGCCGCGCCATCTCCGCGACGGCGTGCGAGGGGGAGGGGGAGGCATCGACGAACGAGCGGAGGTCGTCGCCCAGTGCGAGATCCGAGGACGGCGAAGGCATGGATCCATTCTCGACCTCGCCGTCCGTGCGCCCCGAGGTGGGATGCTGCAGCGTGTGAGCGAGCCCGCGCCAACCCTCCCCGCAGACCCCGGCGCGCTCGCGGTCGCCCTCGAGGCGACGGGCTACCTGCCCGACGAGGGCCTCGCCACCGCCGCGTACCTGGCGCTGGCGATGCACCGGCCGCTGTTCCTCGAGGGTGAGGCCGGTGTCGGCAAGACCGCACTGGCGCAGGCCATGGCGCAGGTCACCGGGCGGCCGATCTACCGGCTGCAGTGCTACGAGGGCCTGGAGGCCAGCCAGGCGCTCTACGACTGGGACTTCGGCCGGCAGCTGCTGCACCTGCGGGCCGCCGAGGCCGCGCACGCCCACGAGGACACCGACAAGCTGGAGGCGTCGCTGTACGACCGGCGCTTCCTGCTCGCGCGGCCTCTCCTGCAGGCGTTGGAGGACTCCCCGAGCGTGCTGCTGGTCGACGAGATCGACCGCGCCGACGACGAGTTCGAGGCATTCCTGCTCGAGGTCCTCTCCGACTTCACCATCTCCATCCCCGAGCTGGGCACCGTGCGCGCACAGACCCCGCCGCTCGTCGTCCTCACCTCCAACCGGACCCGCGAGGTGCACGACGCGCTGAAGCGGCGCTGCCTCTACCACTGGCTGCAGCACCCCGACTTCGATCGCGAGGTCGCCATCCTGCGGCGCCGGCTGCCGCAGGTGACCGAGCGCCTGGCCCGCGAGGTGGCCCGGGCGACCGCGACCCTGCGCACGCTGGACCTGCTCAAGCCGCCCGGCGTCGCGGAGGCGATGGACTGGGCGACCGCCCTGCACACCCTCGGCGCGCGGCATCTCGACCCGGATCTGGCGGCCCGCACGCTGGGCGCCGTCCTCAAGTACCGGGAGGACACCGACCGCGTGCGGGCCCTGGCCGGCGGGACGCTCTTCGGTGGCTGAGCCCCCGACGGGGACCGCCCCCCGCGACGTCGTGGACACCCTGCTCGGCTTCGCCCGCACCCTGCGTTCCGCCGGAGTGCCGGCCTCCCCCGACCGGGTGGAGGCGATGCTCGAGGCGCTCGGCATCCTCCGGGTGCTCGACCCGCGCGACGTCTACTGGGCCGGCCGGCTCACCTTGTGCGGCGGACCGGACGACCTGGACCGCTACGACTGCGCCTTCGCCGCCTGGTTCGCCGGCGAGATGCCGCGCGCCGTGCCCGCCACGGCCCAGCGCCGGCCGGAGCTGGCGGTGTCCGCGCCGCTGGATCCGGGCCCGGGGGCGGGCGAGGACAGTGACGGGCCGGATCTGGCCACGCGGGCGGGCGCTGACGAGGTGCTCCGGCATCGCGACGTGGGCGACATGACGCCGGCCGAGCGGGAGCACCTGCGCCGGCTGTTCGCGCTCCTCGTGCCGGCGTCGCCCATGCGGCCCGCCCGGCGCCGGCGGCCGAGTTCCGGGGGGTCGGTACACCCCGCCCGCACCGTGCGGCAGGCCCTGCACGACGGCGGCGAGGTGCGGCGGCTGCTGCACCGCCGTCCGCAGGCCCGGCCACGGCGGGTCGTGCTGCTGGTCGACGTGTCCGGCTCGATGACGCCCTACGCCGACGCCCTGCTGCGGTTCGCGCACGCGGCGGTGCGCGCCCGGCCCGGTTCGACCGAGGTCTTCACGATCGGTACCCGCCTGACCCGGGTGACGCGGGAGCTGCGGCTGCGCGACCCGGACAAGGCCCTGGCCGCCAGCGGCTCGGCGATCCCCGACTGGTCCGGCGGCACCCGGCTGGGCGAGGTCCTGAAGGCGTTCCTGGACCGGTGGGGCCAGCGCGGAACGGCGCGCGGCGCGGTGGTGGTGCTGTGCAGCGACGGGTGGGAGCGCGGCGACGCCGCGCTGCTCGGGGAGCAGATGACCCGGCTGCGGCGGCTGGCGCACACCGTCGTCTGGGTGAATCCGCACAAGGGCCGGACCGGTTACGAGCCGTTGACCGCTGGGATGCGGGCGGCGTTGCCGTCGGTCGACCACTTCGTGTCCGGGCACAGCATGGCCGCGTTCGAGGAACTGACAGGGGTGATCGGCCGTGCTTGAACGACTTCCCTGCCCCCCGACGCTCACAAGCTCGCGCCGGGACCCCGCAGCGGGGTCTCCACGCTTCCGAAAGAAGGAGCCCACCCATGCGTGACGTGCTCGACGACCTGGTTGGCTGGTGGCAGGCGGGCGAGACCGTCGGCATGGGCACCGTGGTCGCCACGTGGCGCTCGGCGCCGCGTCCGGCCGGCGCCTCGATGCTGGTCGGCCCCGACGGCACCGCGGTCGGCAGCGTCTCCGGCGGCTGCGTCGAGGGCGCCGTCTATGAGGAGGCGAAGGACGCCGCCGACACCGGCGTGCCGACGCTGGAGCGCTACGGCGTCAGTGACGACGACGCGTTCGCGGTCGGCCTGACCTGCGGCGGGATCCTCGACGTGTTCGTGGAGTCGATCTCGCGGGAGTCGTTCCCCGAGCTCGGGGAGGTGGCGGAGTCGGTCGGCCGGCACGAGCCGGTTGCCGTCGTCACGGTGGTCAAGGGTCCCGACGACCGGCTGGGCCGGCGGCTGGTGCTCTGGCCCGACCGGGAGTCGGGGACCTTCGGTCTGCAACGCCTGGACGACGCCGTGGCGGCCGACGCCCGCGGCATGCTCGCGGCCGGCCGCACCGGGCTGCTGCACGTCGGCCACGACGGCGAACGGCGGGGCGACGACCTCACGCTGTTCGTCAACTCCTTCGCCCCGGCTGCCCGGATGGTGGTGTTCGGCGCGATCGACTTCGCCGCCGCCGTGGCACGCGTGGGCGCCTTCCTCGGCTACCGGGTCACCGTCTGCGACGCCCGGCCGGTGTTCGCGACCCCGAAGCGCTTCCCCGACGCGCACGAGGTCGTCGTCGAGTGGCCACACCGCTATCTGCAGGCGGAGGTCGACGCCGGGCGGCTCGACGAGCGCACGGTGCTGTGCGTGCTCACCCACGATCCCAAGTTCGACGTCCCGCTGCTGGAGGTGGCGCTGCGGATCCCGGTCGCCTACGTGGGGGCGATGGGCTCGCGCCGCACCCACGACGAGCGCCTGGCCCGGCTGGCCGAGGCCGGCCTGACGACGGCGGAGATCGACCGCCTGTCCTCGCCGATCGGCCTGGACCTCGGCGCCCGCACGCCGGAGGAGACCGCGGTGTCCATCGCGGCGGAGATCATCGCCGCGCGCTGGGGCGGCACGGGTGAGCGGCTGGCCGGTACCGACGGGCCGATCCACCGGACGGCCGAACGCTGAAACTCCGAACCGGGACAGAACCGGCTGCCCGACACGCCAGGTCGGGGGGATACTCCCCGGGACCGCGCGCGGCACCGCAGGATGCTCAGGCCGGACGACCGAGCTCCGGGAATGCCCGCACGTCCGGAGGAAGTCCATGCGCATCCGTCGTCTGACCGTGGCAGCCGTTGCCGTCCTGCTCCTTGCCGCCTGCGGCGGGAACCCGCTGGACGACAAGAACGGTCAGGAGGTGGCGTCCGCTGCGGCCACCGCACTCGAGGACGCCGGTGCGGTGCACGTGAAGGGCAGTGTCGACCAGGGCGGCGAGGCCGGCAGGATCGACCTGCAGCTGCAGGGCGAGGACGCCTCGGGAACGATCACCTTCAATGGCGCCGACGTCCAGCTCCTGAACGTCGGCGGCCAGGCCTACCTGCAGGCTCCGGTCGACTTCTGGACCTCGTTCGGACTGCCCGAGGAGGCCACGGCGCTGTTCGAGGGCAAGTGGATCGTCGTGCCGGACGAGGCGGCGGCCCAGTTCCAGGACTTCTCACTGGGCGCCTTCGTCGACGACCTCCGACACCCGACCAGCGACGTGAAGAACGCCGTCACGTCCGACGAGGTCGACGGCGACCCGGTCGTGGTCATCGAGCAGGAGGACGGCAGCACCCTCACCGTCGCCAACGCCGAGAAGGCCTATCCGCTGGCGCTGACCAACGAGGGCGACTCGCCGAGCTCCCTGACCTTCAGTGACTTCGGCGAGAAGGACGACATCTCCGCTCCCAGCGACCCCATCGACCTCTCCGAGCTGGCGGGTGGCTGACGCTCCACCGATGACCGGCCAGAACCCGTGCGCTTGCGGCCGGTCGTAGGGCCACGCTGGGCTCAGCGGTCGGCGTCGGTGTAGACGACCATCCCGCGGATGTTGTTGCCGTCGCGCATGTCCTGGTAGCCCTGGTTGATCTCTTCCAGTGCGTACCGGCGGGTGACCAGCTCGTCGAGCTTGATCTGGCCCTCGCCGTAGAGCGAGAGGATCTCCGGGATGGCCGCCCGGGGGCTGAGACCGCCGAAGATGGCGCCCTGCAGGTCCTTCTGCATCAACGTGAGGTCGAAGAGGCTGAGCTTCACGTCGATGTTGGCGTAGTTGCCCATGCCCGTGACGACCGCCCGGCCGCCCTTGCCGGTGAGGCTCATCGCCGCCGCGATGTCCTCGCCCTGGATGTCGCCGACGCAGATGATCGTCTTGTCCGCCATCCGGCCCCAGGTCAGCTCGTTGACCGCACCCATGGCTTCCTCGGCCGAGGCGAAGGAGTGCGTCGCGCCGTACTGCTTGGCCCAGTCGCGCTTGTGCGCGACGGGCTCGACGACGACGACGTGGCGGGCCCCAGCCGCTGCGGCGCCCTGGACGGCGTTCATGCCGACACCGCCGACGCCCAGGACGACCACCGTCTCGCCGGGCCGGACAGCGGCGACCTTGGTAGCCGAGCCCCAGCCGGTGGTCACGCCGCAGCCGACGAGAGCCGCGACCTCCAGCGGGATGTGCGGCTCGATCTTCACGACCGAGGCCTGGTGCACGGTGATGTAGGGGGAGAAGGTGCCGAGCAGGCACATGGGGGAGACGCCCTGGCCCTTGGCCGTGACGCGGTGCGTGCCGTCGGAGATGGCGACGCCGCCCAGCAGGTGGGCTCCGAGGTCGCAGAGGTTCTGCATTCCCTTCGCGCACGGAGGGCACTGGCCGCACGCCGGAATGAAGGCGGTGACCACGTGGTCGCCCTCCTTCAGATTGGCCACGCCTGGTCCGACCTTCGTCACGACGCCGGAGCCCTCGTGTCCGCCGATGACGGGGAAGGAGGCCACGGGAGTACCCCCGGTGACCAGGTGCTCGTCGGAGTGGCAGAGCCCCGTCGCGGCGAGCTCGACGGTCACCTCGCCGGGCGCCGGATCGCCGACCTCGATCTCCTCGACCGACCACTCGTCGCCGACAGCCCAGAGAATTGCGCCCTTGGTCTTCACGCCGTCCCTCTCGATTCGCCCGTCGCCGTCGGCGGGCCCGGTCGCACCGTACGCAGCGGTTCTGTGTGCTGGCTCACAGGGTCGGGGGGGCTCGGAGGGCGGTCAAGCGTGGAGCGGGTTCCCGCAACCTGTTGCAACCCTGACCGGGCCGGCCGACGCTCCGCGACACTGGAGCCGTGTCCGACGCGCCGGTGATCGTGGTGGGGGCCGGCCCGGTCGGGCTGACCGCAGCCCTGCTGCTCGCCCGCCGGGGCGTCGGTGTCCTGGTGCTCGAGCGGCACGGCAGCCCGTATCCCCTTCCTCGGGCGGTTCACCTCGACGACGAGGTGTTCCGTGTCCTGCAGGCCGCCGGCGTCGCCGACGCGGTCGCCGCCCGCACGCGGCCGATGGCCGGGCTTCGCCTGCTGGACGGCGCCCACCGGGTGCTCGCCGAGTTCCGCCGGGCCCCGTCGGCGGGGGCCAACGGGTGGCCGCAGGGGTCGCTGGTCCACCAGCCCGATCTGGAGGAGGAACTGGCGGCAGCGGTGGCCGCCACCCGCGCGATCACGGTCGTCCGCGGCGCGGAGGTGACCGCGCTGGACCAGGACGGTGCCGGGGTGGACGTGACCGTGCTGGATCGCGACTCCGGGGTGGAACGGTCCGTCCGGGCCCCGGCGGTGCTCGGGTGCGACGGTGCCAACAGCACGGTGCGGGCCCTCGTCGGGGCATCGATGCGAACGCTCGGGCGGCCCGACCGCTGGCTGGTGCTCGACGTCCGCTCCGCCGACGAGCTCCCCGTCTGGCCGGGTGTGCACCAGGTGTGCGACTCCCGCCAGCCGGCGACGTTCATGCCGGTGACGGGCGGTCGCTACCGGTGGGAGGGCCGGCTGCGGTCCGGGGAGACTGTCGAGGATGCGACGGCGCCGGAGCGGCTGCGCCGGCTGCTCGCGCCGGTCGACCCCGCACGGGTCGAGGTCCTACGGGCCGTCGAGTACATCTTCCGGGCGCAGGTGGCCGACCGGTGGCGGGTGGGGCGGGTGCTGCTCGCCGGCGATGCGGCGCACCTCACCCCACCCTTCGTCGGCCAGGGGATGGGACTGGGCCTCCGCGACGTGCACCAGGTGGTCTGGAAGCTGGCCGACGTCCTCGCCGGCCGGGCGGCGGACAGCCTTCTCGACACCTACCAGGCGGAGCGGGAGCCACACGCCCGCGCGCTGATCCGGGTCGCGCAGCTCCTGGGTGCCCTGATGACCGGTGGAGGGCTGGCCGGCGATGTCGTGCGTGGCCGCGTCCTCGCCGTCCTCCGGCGGATCCCGGCGGTGGCGCGGCTGGCCACGGACAGCCGGACGCCGCCGCTGCGGCAGGGTCCGCTGGTCGACCGCCGAGGCCGCGCCGGCCGGCGACTGGCCGGCACGTTGATCCCTCAGCCCGACGTGGTGGTCGAGGGACGGCGCTGTCGGCTGGACGACGTCCTGGGGGACGGTGACGCCGAGTTGACACGGGACCTGCTCGTGCGCCGGGCGGACGGAACGGAGATCCGGATCGAGGACCCCAGCGGCCTGCTGCACCGGTGGATCGGCTCTCTAGCGGTCGTGCGGATCCGCCCGGACCGCATCGTGCGGTCGGTGCGACGGGGACGCGGCGGGCGGCACTGAGGGATGGTCACGGCGGCGCGGAACTGGACCCGTCGCGCCTTCGCCGTCCGTCCTGATCGTGCGGACCGGTGGTACCGCGCCGAGACACGAGGCGAGGCCCTCCGGCTGGACACGGCCGCCCTCGTCCGGTCCGGGGGGCGGCGCCTGCGGCGTCGGGTCGAACTGGTCTCCGCTGGGTCGCCGGTTCTCTGAGCGGGAGCTTGGCCTTGCCTTAGCGTCACCTTTGCGTCGGCGGTCGCATCGTCTGCGGCATGAGGAAAACAGTGATCTCCGCAGCTGCCCTGGCCATGAGCACCGCACTGGCCGGCTTCGCCTACGCCGCCGCTCCCGGCGGACCGACCGCCACGGACACCATCTCCGTGGTCTCTCCCGCGTCCACCTCCGCGGGTCACACCGACCCGAACGACGCTCCCGACGACAGTGACGGCCGGGTGGGTGGCGGGCACGGTGCCGATGACGTGAACGACGCTCGGGACGACAGTGACGGCCGGGTCGGTGGCGGGCACGGTGCCGATGACAGTGGCTCGGACGACTCCGGCTCGGGCGGGCACGGCTCCCACGACAGTGGCTCCGACGACTCCGGCTCGGGCGGGCACGGCTCCGACGACTGACCGGCACACCCACGGCTCCGCCCGCGCCCGGATCCCCCACCGGGCGCGGGCGGCTACTCGTTCAGCGCGGGGAAGCCGCTGGTCAGCTGGGCGAGGGAGTCGCGGAGCAGACCGCCCAGCGGGGTCCGCTCGTCGGCCACCCACAGCTCGAACGCCGTCGTGGCGGCCGCCCGGGTGCTGACCGCGACGAGCCGCGGCACCAGCGCCGTCGGCGAGCTCCCTGTCCGGTGGGCGACGTGCCGGGCCACCACGCGGTCGATATCGGCGTACCGCAGCTGCGAGTGCGCCAGGAGCGCCGGCTCGGTCAGGATCAGCTGCATCCGCCCACGCAGCACCGGCAGCTCGGAGTCGGCGTAGTCGTTCACCGCCGCGTAGGCCGCGCACACCGACGCGAGGACCGGCTGCTGCGGCTCGGTCGCCGCGAGCAGCTCCTCGAGGCGCGCGACGTGCGCGCGGAAGTCCCCCCAGACGGCGTCGGCCTTGGTGCCGAAGTACCGGAAGAACGTGCGCCGGCTGATCCCGGCCGCGGCGGCGACGTCGTCGATGATCACGTGCTCGAAGCCCTTGCTGGTGAACAGGTCCAGCGCAGCGTGCTCGACGCGGGCACGGGTGTCGGCACGCGTGTCGTCGAGGGCCTCGGTCACGCGCGGCATTGTGCTCCCGGCCCGGCCGTCGCAACAGCTGCGCGGAGCGGGGACGGTCGCGAGCCCGCTGTTGCCGGTGGCACTGGGTGTCACTAACGTGCGCGGCACCCGACCGCGTGCGATTCCCCGGAGGTCCCCGTGCCCGAGACGCCCCAGAGCGACGCACCCGTGGTCGAGACGCCGGTGGCAGTGGAGGAGCTCCTGGTGGAGGAGTCGCTCGTCGAGGAGATCTCCATCGACGGCATGTGCGGCGTCTACTGAGCGACCGCTCCCCGTGACTCCGGGCTTCGACCCCGACGTCCCCTGGCAGCGCGCCCGGTCGGTGGCTCTGCGGCCCGAGCCGTTCGGCGCGCTCGCCTACCACTTCGGCAACCGCAAGCTGTCCTTCCTCAAGTCCAAGACCCTCGTCAGGGTCGTCGAGACGCTGGCGGACCATGCCAGCGCCCGCGCGGCGATCGAGGCGGGCGTGCCCGAGGCGCAGCGACCGGCCTACCTCGAGGCCCTGGCCGACCTGGCCCGGTCGGAGATGATCGAGGTGAGGACCTCCCTGCCGCCCACGGGGGGCGACCTCGCGGCGGGCCCCCGTGGGCACGCCGACCACCAGCAGGAGGACACGTGACCGCCGTCGTTCCCGAGCGTCCCGTCGGCGGCCGCCTCATCGACCAGTTCGAGTACGGGCTCGACGCCCCGATCTGCCTCACCTGGGAGCTGACGTACGCCTGCAACCTTGCCTGCGTGCACTGCCTGTCCTCCTCAGGACGGCGGGACCCGCGGGAGCTGTCCACCGCCGAGGCCGAGGCGGTCATCGACGAGTTGCAGCGGATGCAGGTCTTCTACGTCAACGTCGGGGGTGGGGAGCCGACCGTCCGGCCGGATTTCTGGCACCTGCTCGACTACGCCGTCCACCACCAGGTCGGGGTCAAGTTCTCCACCAACGGCATCAGGCTGGACCGCGCCCGCGCCGAGCAGCTCGCCCGCACCGACTACGTCGACGTCCAGATCTCCCTGGACGGCGCGACGGCGGAGGTCAACGACGCCGTCCGTGGCGCCGGCTCCTTCGCCACCGCCGTCCGGGCGCTGGGGAACCTCGCCGAGGCGGGGATGAAGGACGTCAAGGTCTCGGTCGTCGTGACCCGCGAGAACGCCGGCCAACTCGACGCGTTCAAGGCGCTCACCGACTCCTACGGAGCCCAGCTGCGGATCACGCGGTTCCGGCCGTCGGGCCGTGGCGCCGACGTCTGGGACCGGCTGCACCCGACGCAGGCGCAGCAGCGGGAGCTCTACGCGTGGCTGCTCGCCCACGGGGACGGCGTCCTCACCGGCGACTCGTTCTTCCACCTGTCCGCCCTCGGCGAGGCGCTGCCCGGGCTCAACCTCTGCGGCGCCGGCCGCGTGGTCTGCCTCATCGACCCGGTCGGCGACGTCTACGCCTGCCCCTTCGCCATCCACGAGAGCTTCCTGGCCGGCAACGTCCGCGACGACGGCGGGTTCCGGCGGGTGTGGCAGCAGTCCGAGCTGTTCGCGGAGCTGCGACACCCGCAGACCGGCGGCGCCTGCACGAAGTGCGCCCACTTCGACGCCTGTCGCGGCGGCTGCATGGCGGCCAAGTTCTTCACCGGCCTGCCGCTGGACGGCCCCGATCCCGAATGCGTCCAGGGCTACGGCGAGACGGCGCTGGCCGCCCGCGACAGCGGGGCTCCGGCGCCCCGGAGCCATCTCGACCACTCACACCGCGGCCCCGTCCGTGGACAGCCCACGCTGCTGGGCCTGCCGTCGGTCCCGAGCAAGATCTGCGACGAGTCACCGTTGGCCGGCCTCGCCCCGCGCTGACCCGGGCTCCCCCCGATGGGGGCAGGCCGTCCTCCCCTCGCTCCAGGGGGATCGGCCCACGGTCGATTGCCCTTCCGTGATCCTCGACCTCCGGGACCGTGCTGCCCGGTTGCTGCCCGAGGGTCGGTTGCTGCCGGAAGCGGTGTGGCAGCAGCGACACCGGGCGATCGTCCGCCTCGCCCTGGCATGCGCCGGCGCCCTCGTTCTCCTGGCCTGGGGATGGGGCTACGGCCAGCCGGCAGCCGTGGCGGCGCTGGCCGCCGTGGCCGGCCCGATCGCGCTCTCGTTCCTCCCGGGGCTGGGCCGCAAGGGCCGGGCCGCCGCCACCACGTTCAGCCTGATGGCCGTGTCGGTCGCCCTCGTGCACCTGTGGAGCGGGGTCACCGAGGCCCACTTCATCTTCTTCGTGATGATCGGCGTGGTGTCCCTCTACCAGGACTGGGTGCCCTACGGCATCGCCCTGCTGGTGGTCACCGTGCACCACGGCATCGTCGGCACCGTCTTTCCGCACGCCGTCTACGGCCATGGCGCTCAGCAGGACCCGTGGCTGTGGGCCGCCATCCATGCGGCGTTCGTCCTGGCGGCCAGCCTCGCCCACCTCGCCTCCTGGCGGCTCAACGAGGATCAAGTGCTCAGCGACCCGCTGACCGGCCTGGCCAACCGGACGCTGCTCGAGGAGTTCACCCAGCGGAGCCTTGAGCGGGGCCGCGCGGTGAGCGTGCTGTTCATCGACCTCGACGACTTCAAGGACGTCAACGACAGTCGTGGACATGCGGCCGGTGACGAGCTGCTCCTCGTGCTCGCCGATCGGTTGCGCGGCTGCGTGCGCCCCGGCGACGTCGTCGCCCGCCTTGGTGGCGACGAGTTCGCCATCGTGGTCAACGGCGGGCCGGACGTCGCACGGGCCGCCGGGGAGCGCGTCCTCACCGCTCTCGCGCTTCCCGTCCCGCTGGACGGCGGCGCCGTGTCGGCTCACGGCAGCATCGGCGTGGCCGCCTCCACCGACTCCGACGACTACTCCGCCGGCGCACTGCTGCGCAACGCGGACCTGGCGATGTACCTGGCC
Organism: Blastococcus sp.; assembly: GCA_025965715.1. Classification (GTDB taxonomy): domain Bacteria; phylum Actinomycetota; class Actinomycetes; order Mycobacteriales; family Geodermatophilaceae; genus Blastococcus_B. Next base: position 27,955 of record JAOPWJ010000023.1, read on the forward strand.
AAGGCCCAGGGCAAGAACCGTCTGGTGGTCTACGCCGAGGGCATGGCCGAGGCGGCTCGCCGCCGGGCTGACCTGACCCGGGACCTGGCCGATGCGGCGGTGTCGGGCCAGCTCGAGGTCCACTACCAGCCGGTGGTCAAGCTGGCCGACGGACGGATCTCCGGCTTCGAGGCGCTCGTGCGGTGGCACCACCCCGAACGGGGCCTGGTGCCGCCGGCGGAGTTCATCCCCCTCGCCGAGGAGACCGGCGCGATCAGCGGGATCGGCCGGTGGGTGCTGCGCGAGGCCACTCGGCAGGGCGCCGCCTGGTCTACCGCGACGGGGAGCCCCCTGCGCGTCGCGGTGAACCTCTCACCCCGCCAGTTCCAGGACGGCGACGTCACCGCCGACGTCATGGCGGCGCTCGAGGAGAGCGGGCTGCCGGCCGACCAGCTGACGCTGGAGGTCACCGAGGGGGTCCTGGTCCGGGACCTCGACGCGGTCGTCGCCGAACTCGAGGCGCTCCGCGGCCTGGGGATCCGCATCGCCATCGACGACTTCGGCACCGGGTTCGCTGGGTTGTCCTACCTCCGGCACCTGCCGGCGGACGTCATCAAGATCGACCGCAGCTTCGTCAGCGACCTGCCGGCCAGCCGGTCGGCGACCACCCTCATCACGTCCATCGTCGAACTGGCCCGGACGCTCGGGCTCGATGTCGTGGCCGAGGGGGTCGAGACCGAGGAGCAGCGCCAGGCGCTGGTGGAACTGAACTGCGCGCGGGCGCAGGGCTACCTGTTCGCCCGCCCGCAGCCCGCGGACCGTTGCGCCGCTCTCCTGCCCGCGCCGTTGACCGCGCCCGTCGGCTGAACCTCGGGGGTCGACCTTCTCGTTCTCCCCGGCCTCGATCCGATCGCGGAACGGCGGTGGCCGTGGTCGGGGCCGTGGCCGTGGCCGTGACGAGACGGTGGCCGTGACGAGACGGTGCCCGGCCGGCGGCCCGGGCTGTGCCAGTACTCAGCGGCGCCCCTTCCGGGCGACTCGACCTCCCGGCGACCGGACCGCCCTCGCGCCTGGTCGACTCCCTCCCGCCCTGCGTTCGGACGGGGGTCTGCGTAGCCTGCGGCGGTGCCGTCCCTGGCCGGCTCGGTCTGGCCGGAGATCCCCACCGCGCCACTGCTCGTCGTCCCCCTCGGTTCGGTGGAGCAGCACGGCCCGCACCTACCGTTGAACACCGACACCGTGGTGGCCGCAGCGCTGGCCGAGGCGGCGGCAGACGCGCTGGACGGCGCACTGCTGGCGCCGGCCCTGACCTACGGCGCCAGCGGAGAGCACGAGGACTTCCCAGGCACGATCTCCATCGGCACGGAGGCCCTGACCGGGCTGCTCGTCGAGTACGGCCGCTCCGCCTGCCGCTGGGCCGGCCGGGTGCTGATCGTGAACGGCCACGGCGGCAACCTCGACGCCCTGCGCGCCGCCGGCACCGTGCTGCGCAGCGAGGGCCGGGACGTCGCCTGGTTCCCGTGCGCGTTTCCGGCCGGCGATGCGCACGCGGGCCGGACCGAGACGTCACTGATGTTGCACGTGGAACCGAAGCGGGTGCGAGGGACGCGCTCGATCCTGGGGGAGACGGCGGGGATCGCGACGTTGCTGCCCCGGCTGCGCGCCGAGGGCGTCCGGGCGGTCAGCCCCAACGGCGTGCTCGGCAGCCCGGCCGGCGCCTCGGCCGAAGAGGGCGCAGCGCTCCTCGCCGGACTCGTGCACCAGCTGGTCGGGGCGGTGTCCGGCTGGCGGGTGGACACGTTCGGGCGGTTGGTCCCGTGACATCCGGTCCGGCGGCCTGCGGCGCGGGCCCCGGGCGCTAGTGTCCGCAACCGAAGCGGGGGCCGGCCCCGGACGGAAGGACGGACGCCAGATGGCTCACCAGCGGGTGCACGCGGGATCCTCGAGCGGAGTTCCGGAGGCGCCGACGCCGCGGGTCGCCATCGAGACCAACGGCATCAACGTCATCGCCGAGAACGAGCGCAAGGGCACGCCGCGGCAGCTGTTCTGGCCGTGGTTCGGCGCCAACGTCAGCGTCTTCGGCCTGGCCTACGGCTCGTTCCTGCTGGGGTTCGGCATCAGCTTCTGGCAGGCGATCGTCGCCGGCACCATCGGCATCGTCGTCTCCTTCCTCCTCTGCGGCCTCGTCGCCACCGCGGGCAAGCGCGGCTCCGCGCCGACCCTCGTGCTCAGCCGGGCGGCGTTCGGTGTCAACGGCAACCGGGTGCCCTCGGTGCTGTCCTGGGTCCTGACCGTGGGCTGGGAGACGGCGCTGGTCTCCCTGGCCACGCTGGCGACCGCGCAGGTCTTCGACCAGCTGGGCTGGGGCGGAGGGACGGCGACCAAGCTCGTCGCCCTGCTGGTGGTGGCCGCCCTTGTCGTCGGCGGCGGCATCCTGGGCTTCGACGTCATCATGCGCATGCAGGCGGTCATCACCTGGGTGACCGGCATCCTCACCGTGGTCTATCTCGTGCTCGTCGCCGACCACATGAACTGGTCCGCCGTCGCCGCCCAGCCGAGTGGATCGACCGCCGCGTTCATCGGCGCGCTGGTGCTGGCGATGACCGGCTACGGCTTCGGCTGGGTCAACGCCGCTGCCGACTACTCGCGCTACCTGCCCCGCGGGGCCTCGACCCGGGGCGTCGTCGGCTGGACGACCTTCGGCGGCGCACTGGCCCCGGTGCTGCTGCTCGTCGCCGGCCTGCTGCTGGCCGGTTCGGACAGCGAACTCTCCGGCGGCATCGGCGTCGACCCGATCGGCGCGCTCGCCACGATCCTGCCGACCTGGTTCCTCGTGCCGTTCGTCGTCGTCGTCGTGCTCGGGCTCATCGGCGGCGCACTGCTGGACATCTACTCCTCGGGCCTGTCGCTGCTCGCGGCCGGTCTCCGGGTGCCGCGGCCGGTGGCGGCGACGATCGATGGAACCCTCATGGTCATCGGCACCGTCGCGGTCGTCTTCTTCGCCGACAGCTTCATCGGCCCCTTCCAGGGCTTCCTGATCACGCTCGGCGTTCCCATCGCCGCGTGGTGCGGGATCATGCTGGCCGATCTCGCCCTGCGAAAGCGCGACTACGCCGAGGCGGAGCTGTTCGACCCGCGCGGCCGCTACGGCAGCGTGCAGCCGGTGCCGCTGGTGCTGCTGGCGTTCGGCACCATTCTCGGCTGGGGGCTGGTCACCAACACCTACGCCGGCTGGCTGGACTGGCAGGGCTACTTCCTCGACGTCGTCGGGCTGGGCGGGAGGGACGGCGCCTGGGCGTACGCGAACCTCGGTGTGCTGCTGGCCTTCCTCATCGGACTGATCGGCACCCTGGCCCTCCGCCGGTCGGCGGTGCGCGCACAGGAGACCGCGTCCCGGTGACCCCGGAGGGCTGGCTGGTCGTGGTGGACCTGCAGCGGGTGTTCGGCGACCCCGGCTCGCCGTGGGCGGCACCGCGGTTCGCCGAGGTGCGGCCACCGATCCATCGGCTGGCCGACGCCTTCGGCGAGCGTGTGGTCTTCACCCGTTTCCTGGCGCCGGCCGAGCCGATCGGCGCCTGGCAGGCCTACTACGAGCAGTTCGCCTTCGCGCTGCAGCCGCCGGACTCGGCCCTCTACGACCTCGTCGACGACCCGGCCGGCCGGCCGGTGGTGAGCGCGACGACGTTCGGCAAGTGGGGTCCCGACCTCGCCGCCGTGGTCGGTGGCGGACCGCTGACCGTCACCGGAGTGGCCACCGACTGCTGTGTGATCTCCACCGTGCTGCCCGCGGCGGACGCGGGTGTACCGGTGCGTGTGGTGACCGACGCCTGCGCGGGGTCCACCGACGACGACCACGACCGCGCGATCCGCGTGATGAGCCTCTACGCGCCACTGGTGGAACTGACGACGACGGCCCAGGTCCTCGGCGGTTGATCCCCCCGGCACCGCAGGACCGGCTGCCGGACGGATTCGCTGTCCGGCTGGACCCGCGGGTCCGCCGTCGCGACGGGGGAACGGCGCTGCTCGGCGGATCGCCCCTGCGGCTGCTGCGGCTCTCGGCCCGCGCCCGCGAGCTGCTGCCGAACGACCGGCTCGTCGTCCGGAACGCGACGACCGCGGAACTGGCCGCCCGACTGCTGGATGCCGGCCTGGCCCATCCCGACCTGCCCGCCGTCGCGGCCCCGGACGGGGTCAGGGACGGCGTCACGGACGGTGTCACCGTCGTCGTCCCGGTCAAGGACCGCGCCCAGCCACTGGCCCGGCTGCTGGCGGCGCTGCGGGCCGACCCGACCACCCGGGAGCTGCCCGTCGTCGTCGTGGACGACGGGTCCGCGGAGCCGGTGCGGGCCGAAGGCGTGCGGGTGATCCGGCACGAGCGGGCCCGCGGACCGGCCGCCGCGCGGAACGCCGGGCTGCGGATCGCGACGACGGCGACGGTGGCGTTCCTGGACTCCGACTGCGTGCCGCGGCCCGGCTGGCTCCCGTCCCTCCTCCCGCACCTGGCCGATCCGGTGCTGGCCGTGGTCGCGCCGCGGATCGTTGCGCTGGGGGAGCGGCGACCCACCTGGCTGAGCGACTACGAGGGCGCGGTCAGCGCGCTGGACATGGGCGAGCACCCCGCCGCCGTGCGGCCGCTGTCCGCGGTGTCGTACGTGCCCAGTGCGGCACTCCTGGTGCGCCGGAGGGCGCTCGGCAGCGGCTTCGACGAGACGATGCCCGTCGCCGAGGACGTGGACCTCGTGTGGCGGCTCGCCGCGGCGGGCTGGCGGGTGCGTTACGAGCCGCGCGCCGCCGTGGCGCACCGGCATCCGGTCGCGACGGGGGAGTGGCTGCGCCGGCGGGCGTCCTACGGCACCGGCGCCGCACTGCTCGCCGCCCGGCACGGCAGCCTGGTCGCGCCGCTGGTGCTGGCCCCTTCGTCCGCGCTGACCTGGGCGCTCGCGGTG
>JAOPWJ010000037.1 GCA_025965715.1 Blastococcus sp.
ACGTCCCCCGGGAGACCCTGACGGGCCGGGGGCTCAGCGCGCGGTGGGCGTGCTGACGGCGTCGGGGCCGCGGGTGGCCTCGTGCCAGAGGTCGGACTCGGCCTTTCCGCTCGAGCGCTTCCGGACGACGGCCAGGGTACCGGCGGCCACCGCTACCAGTGCCAGCTTCTTCAGCACGCGGGGTGCCTCCTTGCACTCTCGGACGTCCGTACGGGACGGTGCCCGGTCTGGGGGCGGAGCTGAGGGCTCCGGCACACGGGTGGGCCTGGGAGGACTTGAACCTCCGGCCTCATCCTTATCAGGGATGCGCTCTAACCGCCTGAGCTACAGGCCCGTGAACCGGGGGCAACTCTACCTGTCGGCCCGAGTGAGCCCCCGAAGGGGGTTCTCCCGGGGACGACGCAAGGGCTCAGCAGCCCCGGGGGACAGCACCGCGCCCCGGCGTCGTACGGGAGACGCCAGTCCTCGCGCCCCGGCCGGGTGGCCGTCCGGGGGAACCCAGCGTTCTAGTCACGCTCAGAGAGCGTGATCTCCAGCCCGCCGACGAGGTCGGAGCAGAGGTTGTAGATGAACGTCGCAACGGTGCAGAGCGCCGTCATCAGCACGATGTTGATGGCCCCGATGACGGCCGCGCCGCCGAAGACCACGCCGGGCGTGATGACGTCCCCGGTCGCCTCGCTGCCCGAGACGCTGCCGACCTGACCGAACAGGTCGTTGAGGGTGTGGAACACCCCGAGCGTGTTGAGCACCATGTAGAGGATGCCGACGGCCACCATCCAGATGAAGAACAGCGCGATCGACAAGACCAGCGATATCTTCAGGGCCGACCAGGTATCGATGTGCCGCAACTGGAGCCGGGCCCGCCGGGGGCCGCGACCGCTCTTCGCGGGTCCGCGGGTGGTGCGAGCGGCCGACCTGTCCGCGGGGCGGTCGGCCGGTCGGGCCGCTGACGCGGCCGCCGAGCCGCCGGTGGTCGCGGGAGCGGCGGTCGCACCCGTGGCGGGGGAGCCGGTCGCCGGCCGGCCGGGGACCGCTCCCGGACCGCCCGGCACTGCCGGAGCCTGCGCCCGCTGGGTTCCGGTGCCGGGGATCGACTGCGTCGCGGAGACGGGCGCGGCCGGGGCGGGATAGCTCTCGGCGCTGTCCTTCGGCGCTGCGGCGTCCCCGGTGGGTGACCCGCTGCGCACCGAACCCGGCGTCCGGTCGCTCATGCCAGTCTCCCGTTCCCCAGCGGCTCTGGCCGCTCGTTCGAGACCGGTACCGGGGGGCCGCACATGCGGCTGCTCCGGACGCCGGTCAGACAGTACTGTTCACCCTAGGCGTCGGGCTCGTCATTGTCCGTCGTACGGGCGATCGCCACGATGCTGACGTCCTCCGGCAAGTTCATGAGCTTGACGCCCATCGTGGCGCGGTCCTTGTTGTGCCGGACCCCGTTCACCGGTGTGCGGATGACCCCTCCGCCGGAGGTGATGGCGTAGAGCTCGTCGCCCAGCGTGACGGCCAGCGCCCCGACCAACGGACCCTTACGGGCCTTCGGGTCGGCGGTGAGGACGCCCTTGCCGCCCCGGTTCTGGTCCGGGTAGTGCTCGATGCCGGTGCGCTTGGCGTAGCCGCCCTCGGTGGCCACCAGGACGTCCACACCCTCCTGGACGACGATGAGGGACAGCAGGCGGTCGTCCTCGGACAGCGAGATGCCCCGGACGCCCTCGGTGGCCCGGCCCATGGGGCGCAGCTGCTCGTCGTTGGCCTTGAAGCAGATGCTCATGGCCTTGCGGGTGACCAGCAGCAGGTTCTGGTCGGGGTTGATCAAGGTGGCGCCCACGAGTTCGTCCCCGTCGCGCAGGTTGATCGCGATGACCCCACCGGTACGCGGAGAGTCGAAGTCGCTGAGCCGGGTCTTCTTCACCTGCCCCTTGGCGGTGGCCAGCACCAGGTACGGCGCGACCGAGTAGTCCTTGATCTGGATGACCTGGGCGATCTTCTCGTCGGGCTGGAACGCGAGGATGTTCGCCACGTGCGCGCCGCGGGCGGTGCGGTTGGCCTCGGGCAGCTCGTACGCCTTGGCCCGGTACACCCGGCCCTTGTTCGTGAAGAACAGGATCCAGTCGTGGGTGGACCCCACGAAGAAGTGGTCGACGATGTCGTCCTGCTTGAGGGCCGCCCCCATCACGCCCTTGCCGCCGCGACGCTGGCTGCGGTAGAGGTCGGACTTCGTCCGCTTGGCGTATCCGGTGCGAGTAATGGTGATGACGACCTCCTCTTCCGCGATGAGGTCCTCCATCGAGACGTCGCCCTCGTTCGCGACGAACTGCGTACGGCGGTCGTCGCCGAACTTCTCCACGATCTCCGCGAGCTCGTCGTGGATGATCTGCCGCTGGCGCTCCGGCGAGGCGAGGATCGCCTCCAGCTCCGCGATCTCGAGCTCGATCTCGGCCAGCTGGTCGAGGATCCGCTGCCGCTCCAGGGCCGCCAGCCGGCGCAGCTGCATGTCCAGGATCGCGGTCGCCTGGATCTCGTCGACGTCGAGCAGCTCCATCAGGCCGCCACGAGCGGCCTCGGCCGACTCGCTGCCCCGGATCAGGGCGATGACCGCGTCCAGCTGATCGAGCGCCTTGGCGTAACCACGCAGCAGGTGTGCGCGCTCCTCCGCCTTCCGCAGGCGGTAGCGCGTGCGCCGCTGGATCACCTCGATCTGATGGTTCACGAACTGCCGGACCAGCTCGTCGAGACGCAGCGTCCGCGGCACACCGTCGACGATGGAGAGCATGTTGCAGCCGAACGTCGTCTGCAGCTGGGTGTGCTTGTAGAGGTTGTTCAGCACCACCTTGGCGACGGCATCGCGGCGCAGCGTGATGACCAGCCGGCGACCGACGCGGTCGCTGGACTCGTCGGCGATCTCGCTGATGCCCTGCAGCCGGCCCTCCTTGACCGCGTCTGCGATCGACTCGGCCAGGTTGTCCGGGTTCACCTGGTAGGGCAGCTCGGTGCAGACCAGCTGGACCCGACCGCGGGCATCCTCCTCGACGGTGATGACGGCGCGCATGCGCACCGAGCCACGACCGGTCCGGTACGCGTCCTCGATGCCCTCGCGGCCGACGATCAGCCCGTGGGTCGGGAAGTCAGGTCCCTTGATGCGCTCCATGCACGCGGTCAGCGCTTCCTCGGGCTCCGCGTCGGGGTGATCGAGCACCCAGAAGACGGCGGCGGCCACCTCGCGGAGGTTGTGCGGCGGCATGTTGGTCGCCATGCCGACGGCGATGCCGGCCGAGCCGTTGAGCAGCAGGTTGGGAATGCGGCCGGGAAGCACGAGCGGCTCGTGGTTCTTGCCGTCGTAGTTGGGCTGGAAGTCGACGGTCTCCTCGTCGATGTTGGCCAGCATCTCCATGGCCAGCGGCGTGAGCCGCGCCTCGGTGTACCGCATGGCGGCAGCCGGGTCGTTGCCCGGTGAACCGAAGTTGCCCTGTCCGTCGACGAGCGGGTAACGCATCGACCACGGCTGGGCCAGCCGCACGAGGGCGTCGTAGATCGACGAGTCGCCGTGCGGGTGGTAGTTACCCATGACCTCACCGACGACGCGCGCGCACTTGACGTAACTGCGGTCGGGGCGGAAGCCCTGGTCGTACATCGCGTACAGCACCCGGCGGTGCACCGGCTTGAGGCCGTCGCGGACTTCGGGGAGAGCGCGGCCGACGATGACCGACATCGCGTAGTCGATGTAGCTGCGCTGCATCTCCTGCTGGAGGTCGACCGGCTCGACGCGGTCGCGGCTCGGGGTTTCGGTCACGGTTCAGATCTCCACGGTTCGATGCTCAGTAGGCGGACGTCGGTCGCGGTCCACCGTTGGCCCCCGCGCAGGGACCCGCCGCGAGCCTGCGAGCGGTGGGGGGCCACGGGGGTCCTCTTTCAGACGTCGAGGAAGCGGACGTCCTTGGCGTTACGGGTGATGAAACTCCGGCGGGCCTCGACGTCCTCGCCCATGAGGACGCTGAACAGCTCGTCGGCGGTGGCGGCGTCCTCCAGGGTGACCTGCAGGAGGATGCGGGTGTCGGGGTCCATCGTGGTCTCCCAGAGCTCCTTGGCATTCATCTCGCCGAGGCCCTTGAACCGCTGGATGGCGTCGTCCTTGGGCGGCTTGCGCCCCTCGGCGTGCGCTGCCGCGAGGACGGCCGCCTTCTCCTTGTCGGTGTAGACGTACTCGTCCGGCGTCTTTCCACCCCACTTGATCTTGTAGAGCGGCGGCTGGGCGAGGTAGACGTGCCCGGCCTCGACCAGCGGGCGCATGAAGCGGAACAGCAGCGTCAGCAGCAGCGTGCGGATGTGCTGGCCGTCCACGTCGGCGTCCGCCATCAGGATGATCTTGTGGTACCGCAGCTTCGACAGGTCGAACTCGTCGTGGATGCCGGTGCCGAAGGCGGTGATCATCGACTGGACCTCGTTGTTCTTGAGGACCCGGTCGATGCGCGCCTTCTCGACGTTGATGATCTTCCCGCGGA
>JAOPWJ010000039.1 GCA_025965715.1 Blastococcus sp.
GGCGCAACCGCGGCCCGGCCCAGGGCGCGGTGGCGGTGGCCGACCGGGACGACCTGCCGGGTCAGGTGCCGGCAGACGTGGTCATCGAGTCGCCGTCGTCCGTCCGGCCCGAGGCCGGCAGCGGCGCCTCCGCCGCACCCCGGCCCGGTGCTCGCCCCCAGCGGCCCGGTCACCGCCGGCCGACGGGCAAGCAGCGCCGGTGACCTCCTCGCCCGCCGACGAGCTGCCCCTGGACGGGCTCATCGCGAGCCTTGCCGTCGACGTGCCGGACTTCCCGGTCGCGGGCGTGGTGTTCCGGGACCTCACGCCGGTGTTCGCCGACGGTCCGGCGTTCCGCCGGATGGTCGACGGGCTGGCCGCGCTCTCCATCCCCGATCCGCGCGTGGCCGCCGTCGCCGGGGCCGGCACCCAGCCGGACGGCGATCCCGGCTTCGACGTGGTGGTCGGCGTGGAGGCCCGCGGATTCCTGCTGGCGGCCGCGGTGGCCCTGGACGCCGGGGTCGGGGTCGTTCCGGTCCGGAAGGCGGGCAAGCTGCCCCGCGAGCGGATCGCGGCCGACTACGCCCTCGAGTACGGAACGGCGACCCTGGAGCTGCACACCGACTCCATCACCCCCGGCCAGCGGGTGCTCGTCGTGGACGACGTGCTGGCCACCGGGGGGACGCTCGGAGCCGCCGTGGCGCTCGTCGAGCAGCTCGGCGGTGTGGTGGCGGCCGTCTCCGTGGTCATCGAGCTGGCCGCCCTGGGGGGGCGGCAGCGGATCGCGCCGCACGCCGTGCACGCCCTGTCGACCATTTGACCGGGGGAGACGCGACGCCCGCCCGCGGTCCGCGTGGGACGCGCACCGCTACCATCGGGAGGGTCCACTCGCCGCCGGCCCCGCAGGAGTCGCCGTGACCCCCGACGTAGCCGCCGACGCGGTTGCCGCGAGGTCCGGCGCGCCCGCGAGCGGAGCCGATGCGGCAGTCGCCGACCCCGCCGCCCCGGCGGTAACGGTCGAGGAGACGGCGGCCGGCGAGCCCCGCCGTCCGGCACTGCCCGAGCGCCCCGTCATCCGCCGTCCCGACGATGTCGGCTCGGAGCCCGGGGACGCCGAGGTCGGCTCGCCACGCCGCCGCGTCCGTGACCGGCTGGCCCGCCGGATGGTCGCTGGTCAGCGCAGCCCTGTGGTGCGGTCCGTCCTGGAGCCACTGGCCGCCCTGCACCGCCAGAACCATCCGAAGGCGGACCTGGCGCTGCTGCAGCGCGCCTACGACGTCGCGGAGGCCGCCCACTCGGGGCAGAAGCGCAAGAGCGGCGACCCCTACATCACTCACCCACTCGCGGTGGCGACGATCCTCGCCGGGCTGGGCATGGACACGACGACGCTCGTCGCCGCGCTGCTGCACGACACGGTCGAGGACACGGGCGTCACGCTGGAGACGATCACCACCGACTTCGGGTCCGAGGTGACCCACCTGGTCGACGGCGTCACCAAGATCGACAAGGTCAAGCTGGGTGACGCCGCCCAGGCCGAGACGATCCGCAAGATGATCGTCGCGATGGCCCGCGACCCGCGCGTGCTGGTCATCAAGCTCGCCGACCGGCTGCACAACATGCGCACGCTGCGCTTCCTCCCGCCCGAGAAGCAGGAGAAGAAGGCGCGCGAGACGCTGGAGATCCTCGCCCCGCTCGCCCACCGGCTGGGCATGAACACGATCAAGTGGGAACTCGAGGACCTCGCCTTCGCCACGCTCTATCCCAAGCGCTACGACGAGATCGTGCGCCTGGTCGCCGAGCGGGCGCCCTCGCGGGACACCTATCTCGCTGAGGTCACCACCGCGGTCAGCGAGCAGCTGAAGGCGGCCAAGATCGAGGCGGTCGTCACCGGGCGGCCCAAGCACTACTACTCGATCTACCAGAAGATGATCGTGCGAGGCCGCGACTTCACCGACATCTGGGACCTCGTCGGCATCCGCATCCTGGTCGACTCGGTGCGCGACTGCTACGCGGCGCTGGGCATCATGCATGCGCACTGGCAGCCGCTCCCGGGCCGCTTCAAGGACTTCGTCGCGATGCCGAAGTTCAACATGTACCAGTCGCTGCACACGACGGTGATCGGGCCGCAGGGCAAGCCGGTCGAGCTGCAGATCCGTACGCACGACATGCACCGCACCGCCGACTACGGCATCGCCGCGCACTGGAAGTACAAGGAGCGGGCGCGCGTCGGCGGCAAGCCCAGCGCCGGGGAGTTCGGGGCGCCGGCCAAGGCGGGCACGCCCGACGACATGCTGTGGCTGCGGCAGCTGCTGGACTGGCAGCGCGAGGCGCAGGAGCCCGGCGAGTTCCTGGAGACCCTCCGCTACGACCTGGGCCCGCAGGAGGTCTTCGTCTTCACGCCCAAGGGCGACGTCATCAGCCTGCCCGGCGAGGCGACGCCGGTCGACTTCGCCTATGCCGTGCACACCGAGGTGGGCCACCGCTGCATCGGTGCACGGGTCAACGGCTCCCTGGTGTCCCTCGACAGCAAGCTGACCAACGGTGACGTCGTCGACATCTTCACCTCCAAGTCGCCGACGGCCGGTCCGTCCCAGGACTGGCTGTCCTTCGTCGGCTCGTCCCGGGCCCGCACCAAGATCCGGCAGTGGTTCACGAAGGAGCGACGCGAGGACGCCGTCGACGCCGGCAAGGAGGCCCTGACCCGCGCGATGCGCAAGGCCGGGCTGCCGCTGCAGCGGCTGCTCGGTGGGGACTCGCTGAGCACGCTGGCCAAGGACCTGCGTTACGCCGACGTCACGGCGCTGTACGCGGCGGTGGGGGAGAACCACCTGTCCGCGACGTCGGTCGTCGAGAAGCTGATGACGGCCCTCGGCGGGGCAGAAGGCGCCGCCGAGGACATCGCCGAGACCGAGATCCCCACCCGGCGCTCCCCGCCGCGGCGCGCGGCCGGCGGCGACCCGGGGATCGTCGTGCACGGCATGAGCGACGTGTGGGCCAAGCTCGCCAAGTGCTGCACGCCGGTCCCCGGTGACGCCATCCTCGGGTTCGTGACCCGTGGCGGCGGGGTGAGCGTGCACCGCACCGACTGCACCAACGCCGCGGATCTGCAGTCAAAGCCGGAACGGCTGGTGCAGGTGGAGTGGGCGTCCCAGCCGGGCTCGGTCTTCCTCGTCGCCATCCAGGTCGAGGCGCTCGACCGGCACCGGCTGCTCTCCGACGTCACCAAGGCACTGGCCGACGAGCGGGTCAACATCCTGTCCGCGTCGGTGCAGACCAGCCGTGACCGCGTCGCGGTCAGCCGCTTCACCTTCGAGCTGGCCGACCCCGCCCACCTCGGCGCGGTGCTGCAGACGGTGCGCAACGTCGAGGGTGTCTTCGACGTCGAGCGCGTCACCGCCTGAGGCCCCGCGCGAGGCCCGCCCCGAGCGCGCGAGCGGTGGGGGCGGGCCTCCTTCTCAGCCGGCGACGGTCATCGACTTGATCGTCACCGGGATCGCCGGGGCGCCGTCGCCGGTGGGGCCGGCGCCCTTGATCCCGCCCGCAGCGACCTTCTCGAGCACCTTCAGGCCGGCGTCGTCCACCGTGCCGACGACCGTGTACTCCGGCGGCAGCTGCGTGTCGACGAAGCAGAGGAAGAACTGGCTGCCGGTCGTGTTCGGCGCGCTGGTCTTCGCCATGGCGATGGTGCCCTTGGGGTAGGTCGTGTCCGCGGTGACCTCCTCGGCGTACTTGTACGTCGGTCCGCCGGAGCCCGATCCGGTGGGGTCTCCGCACTGCAGGACGCCGAACCCCTCCTGGTTGACCAGCCGGTGACAGGGGCTGCCGTCGAAGAACTTCTGCTCGGCCAGATAGGTGAAACTGGCCGCTGCGCAGGGTGCCTTCGCGCGGTCGAGCGTCAACGTGAGGTCGCCCTGATCGGTGCTCATCTGCAACGTGCTCGTGCCCTCGGTCGGCGTCGCCTCCGGGCTGGGCGGCGTGCCGACGTCCTCGAGATTGCCGTTGCCCGACTCGTCGGGCGTGTAGCTGCAGCGCACCGTGCCATCGGAGTTGGTGGTCGCCGCGGCGCTGTTGCTCGCCGTCGGATCGGCGGCGGCGCCGGTGTCCTCGCCCCGGAACGCGCCGGTCAGCAGGATCGCGGCCCCGACCACCACGGCGACGGCCACCGCGGTCGCGGTCAGAGCGAGGTTGCGGCGGCGCCTGCGGGCCACTTCGCTGCGGCGCTCCAGCTGACGCTGCAGGCGGCGCTGGGCGGCCTCACGCCGCTGCTTGTTCGTGGGCACGGTCGGAACTCCTCGGACGGACGGTCACTCGGCGGGGCGGCCCCGGTCGTCCCGGACGGCCGCGCTCCGCGGTTCGATGCGCGAGTCTAGGTGGCCCACCTGAGGAATCCCTGGCACGCCGGGGCCGGAGAAGGCCCCGCGTAACCTGCACGGGTGCTCATCCGCTCCTTTCCCGCCGGCGCGTTCGGCACCAACTGCTACGCCGTCGCCCCCGGGCCCGGGCAGGAGTGCGTGGTCGTCGATCCCGGCATGGACGCCGTCGAGCCCCTGGCCCGGATGCTGGCCGAGGACGGCCTGAAGCCAGTCGCCGTCGTCCTCACCCATGGGCACCTCGACCACACTTTCTCCGTGCTGCCGGTGTGCGACGGGTACGACATCCCCGCCTACCTGCACCCCAGCGACCTCGGCATGCTCGCCGACCCGGGCCGCTGGCACGGGCCCCAGCTGGCACCGCTGACCACCGGTCTGCGGCTGCCCGACCCGTCGGAGGTGCGCCCGCTCGACGACGGCGCCGTCCTGTCGCTGGCCGGCGTCGAGCTCACGGTGCGCCACGCGCCGGGCCACACCCCCGGGTCGGTGATGTTCTCGGTCGACCTGGAGGAGGCGCCCGGCCTGCTCGCCGGCGACGTCCTCTTCGCCGGCTCCGTCGGCCGCGTCGACCTGCCCGGCGGGTCGTGGGAGGCGATGCTGCGCTCCCTGCGCGACGTCGTCCTGCCCCTGGACGACGACACCGTGGTGCTGCCGGGCCATGGGCCCGCCACCACGATCGGTCGGGAGCGGGCGACCAACCCCTACCTGGCGGAGGCGGCCTCGGCGCCCACGGGGCCCGGGCTGTGAGCACCCTCCGGGCGCCCAAGGGAACGTTCGACACCCTGCCGCCGGACTCGGCGCGCTTCCTCGCCGTCCGCGACACGCTCACCGCGCCGCTGCGGCGGGCCGGCTACGGCTACGTCGAGACGCCCGTGTTCGAGGAGACCGCGGTCTTCTCCCGCGGGGTGGGGGAGTCCACCGACGTCGTGACGAAGGAGATGTACACCTTCGACGACCGCGGTGGCCGCTCGCTGACCCTCCGGCCGGAACTCACCGCCGGCCTCATGCGCGCGTTCATCGAGCACCGTCTGCACGACGGGGCGTTGCCGGTGAAGGTGTGGACCGTCGGCACGGCCTTCCGCTACGAGCGGCCGCAGGCCGGGCGCTACCGCCACTTCACCCAGGTCGACATGGAAGCGCTCGGTGTCGACGACCCGGCACTGGACGCCGAGGTGGTGGCCCTGGCAGCGCAGGGGTTCCGGGACCTCGGCCTCACCGACTACGAGCTGCTGCTCACCTCCCTGGGCGACGCCACCTGCAGACCCCAGTACCGGGAGGTGCTCGTCGAGTTCCTCGCCACGCTCGACCTCGACGAGGAGACCCGGCGGCGGGCGGAGATCAATCCGCTCCGGGTGCTCGACGACAAGCGGCCGGAGGTGCAGGCCCAGCTCGGCGACGCGCCCCTGATGGTCGACCACCTGTCCGACTCCACGCAGGCCCACTACGACGCCGTCCGCCAGTACCTGACCGACCTCGGGGTTGCCTGGACGGAGGCACCGCGGCTCGTGCGCGGGCTGGACTACTACACGAAGACGACGTTCGAGTTCGTACACCACGGTCTCGGAGCGCAGTCGGCGATCGGCGGGGGCGGGCGCTACGACGGGCTGTCGGCCGCGCTCGGTGGTCCCGACGTCTCCGGCATCGGTTATGCCGTCGGCGTCGACCGGACACTGCTGGCGGTGCAGGCCGAGGGCCTCGACATCGTCACGGCAGCAGGCGTCCAGGCGTTCGTCGTTCCGCTGGGGACCGAGGCCAAGCGGATGGCGGTGCGCCTGGTCGGCCAGCTGCGGCAGGCCGGGATCGCCGCCGACACCGTGTACGGCGACCGGGGGCTCAAGGGTGCGATGAAGGCGGCCGACCGGTCGGGCGCCTCGCACGTCGTGGTGATCGGCGAGCGCGACCTGGCCGAAGGCGTGGGCCAGCTCAAGGACATGCGAACCGGCGAGCAGCACGCCGTCCCGCTCGGGGAGCTGTTCGAGACGGTGCGTGCGACGGTGGGGGAGTGACTTCTTCGATGGAACAGCGGTCCCTCGGACGTACCGGTGCCGACGTCAGCGTGATCGGCCTCGGTACCTGGCAGCTCGGCGGAGACTGGGGGGACGTCGACGACGACGCGGCCGAGCAGGTGCTCGAGGCCGCTCTGGACGCCGGGGTGACCCTTCTGGACACCGCCGACGTCTACGGCGACGGCCGCTCGGAGGAACGCATCCGCAAGGCTCTGGCCCCGCGGTCGGACCGGCCCTTCGTCGCCACCAAGGCCGGTCGCCGCGCCGACCCGTTCGAAGCGGCCCAGTACACGCCGGAGAACCTGCGCGCGTGGGTCGACCGGTCCCGCCGGAACCTCGGCGTGGAAACCCTGGACCTGGTGCAGCTGCACTGTCCGCCGCCGGCGACCTACGAGGACGACCGTGTCTACGACACCCTCGACACCCTCGTGGCCGAGGAGGCCATCGCCGCCTACGGGGTGTCGGTGGAGACCGTGGCCGAGGGGATGCGGGCGCTCGCCCGGCCGGGCGTGCAGTCGCTGCAGGTGATCCTGAACGTCTTCCGGCGCAAGCCGCTGGAGGAGTTGCTCCCCGCCGCGCAGACCGCCGGCGTGGGCGTTCTCGCCCGCGTGCCGCTGGCCAGCGGGCTGCTCACCGGCAAGTACGACGAGTCGACGACGTTCCCCGCCGACGACCACCGCAACTACAACCGGCACGGCGAGGCATTCGACGTCGGCGAGACGTTCTCCGGCGTGCCCTTCGATGTCGGTGTCGCGGCTGCCCGTGAGGTCGCCGAGATCGCCGGGGACGCCGTCCCGACCGCCGCCTTCGCGCTGCGCTGGGTGATCGATCAGCCGGGCGTCACCAGCGTCATCCCGGGGGCGCGGAACGTCACCCAGGTGCGCGGCAACGTCGCGGCCGCCTCGATGGCGCCGCTTTCCGACTCCCAGCTCGCCGACCTCGAGCGGGTGTACGACGAGCGCATCCGCGCCCACGTGCACGACCGCTGGTAACTCCTTTCCGAAAGGCTCCCCCTAGTGCTTCGCACCCACGACGCCGGCGCGCTCCGCGCGACCGACGCCGGTACCACCGTCACCCTCGCCGGCTGGGTGGCCCGCCGCCGCGACCACGGGGGCGTGGTCTTCCTGGACCTTCGGGACGCCTCCGGATACGTCCAGGTCGTCGTCCGCGAGGACGAGGCCCACCACCTGCGCAACGAGTACTGCGTGCTCGTCACCGGCGAGGTGCGCCGCCGCCCCGAGGGCAACGAGAACCCCGACCTGCCGACCGGAGGGATCGAGGTCGCGACCACCGAACTGCGGGTGCTGTCGGCGTCCGCGCCGCTGCCGTTCCCCATCGAGACCGACCAGGCGGCCTCGGACGACGTCCGTTACCGGTACCGCTACC
>JAOPWJ010000067.1 GCA_025965715.1 Blastococcus sp.
TAGTACCGGGAGAAGAAGTCGGTGGCGTCCTCGACGGTGGAGGACTCCAGGTCGACGAACGAACCGTAGCCGTCGTGGGTGTTGGCGAAGCTGTCGAACGCGATCTGCGGCAGCTGGAGCCACGGAAAGGCCCCGTAGGGCCGGTTGAGCACGTTGACCCGGATCTCCTCCTTCACCACGTCGATCTGGTTCTGGAGGTTCTCCTCGGTGATCGCCGGCGCCGCCATGCGGTCCGCCTCGAGGAACAGCGCGCGCTCGAGCGCCTCCGAGGGGAGGGCCTCGTAGTAGTTCGTGTAGTCCTGGTGGGTGGAGCCGTTGAAGGTGCCACCGGCGGCCTGCACCAGCCGCGCGTGCTCCATCTTCGGAACGTTCGCCGACCCCTGGAACATCAGGTGCTCGAAGAGGTGCGCGAACCCCGTCCGGCCTTCGGGTTCGTTGCGCATGCCCACGTCGTAGAAGACGCTGACCGCCACGACCGGCACGCTGCGGTCGGGGGCGAGGACGACGCGCAACCCGTTGTCGAGCGTGAACCGCTCCACCGGGTGCCGCAGGGTCAGTTCGGCACCAGCAGTCGTCACGCACCCGACAGTAGGACATGGGTCGTGCGCCATGACGTGGTGCACGAGTTCCGGGTACGTCGGGCAGGCGGGGAGGACGCCGACGCGCTGATGTTGCTGCGCGCGACGATGTTCGAGGAACGGGGCACCGACCCAGGCGGGCCCGACGCGGCCGGGCGTCCCGCGGCCGCCCGCTGGTTCGCCGATGCCCTCGCCGAGCGGGACGGCCTGGCCCTCTTCGTCGCGGAAGACCCGGATCGGCTCCCCCGGCCGGACTCAGTCCAGGACCTCGACGTCCCCGAGGATCCGGTCGATGACGCCGTAGAGCTCGGCGTGGGTGTTGGGGATGGAGACGTAGAGCAACGCGGGAGCGGCCCGGCCGGTGTCGATGAGCAGCAGGGCGGCGCGCTCGCCGGTGGCGTCGTACCCGGGTACGTGCCAGGAGAGCTGGAACTCGAACAGGTGCGCGGCGTGTCCGTCGACGGTGCGTTCCTCGTCGCGCACGACCCGCCGCTCGTTGGGCCCCGGGTAGTAGTTCACCCGGACGCTGTCGGCCAGCGTGCTCGCCGTCGTCCCCAGGGTGGGGGGGCCGGCCCAGCCGTAGTCCGGGGCCACCGGTCCCGAGGTGCACTGCGCGATGAACATCGTCGCGTCCGGCGTGAGCTCCTGGGTGGTGAAGTACTGCCCCGCCACCGAGGTCACCTCGTACTGCTGCTGCAGTGCCCACTCGTACCAGCCCTCGCCCAGGTACGGGTAGGAGATGCCCGCCTCCCGGTCGATGATCCGGACGGTTCCCGGCGCGAACGTCGGCCCGGCCGGAGACTCGCGGCTCGCTGAGGACGTAGCTCCCGTGGCGGTCCCGTTCCCGGCTGCACCGCGGCTCACGAGGAAGGCGGCAACCACGGCGACCACCAGGCCCAGCACCGACAGTCCCATCACCCAGGCAGCCCGGCCGCCACCCCCGGTCACCGGCGTGCCCGTGAGGACCTCCGGCGGCTTTCCCGGTCCGGGCGGCGCGAGGACCGGAGAGGCGCCGACGGCGACCCCCGGCCCGGTCGGCGTCGTCACGTCGGACCACCCCCCGCCGTTCCACCACCGCGCCTGCCCAGGAGCGCCGTCGGGGTCGGGGTACCACCCCGGCGGTGGAGTGGTGGATCCGGTCACGGCTCCACCCTAGGTCGACGGAGTAGCGTCACCGCCCCGTGATCGATCCCCGCGCGCCCGCCGATGTCGTCTCCCGGCTCCGCGCGGCCGGCTGCGTCTTCGCCGAGGACGAGGCCCGGCTGCTGCTCGAGGCGACCACGGCGGCCGCCGACCTGACCGCCCTGGTGGACCGGCGGGTGGGGGGTGAGCCGCTGGAGCACCTGCTGGGCTGGGCGGAGTTCCGGGGACGGCGGATCGCCGTCGACCCGGGGGTGTTCGTTCCGCGTCGGCGCACCGGCTTCCTCGCGGAGCAGGCCGTCGGCCTGGCCCGGACGCGCGCCGTCGTCCTCGACCTGTGCTGCGGTTCCGGCGCGGTCGGCGTCGCCGTCGCGGCGGCACTGCCGGAGGTCGAGCTGCACGCCGGCGACGTCGATCCGGCCGCGGTGGCGTGCGCCCGTCGCAACGTGGGCGCGGTCGGAGGGCGGGTGTACCAGGGTGACCTCTTCGATGGACTCCCGGCCGATCTCCGGGGACGCGTCGACGTCCTGGTGGCCAACGTTCCCTACGTACCCAGCGGTGAGATCGCATGGATGCCTCCGGAGGCGCGTGACCACGAGCCCCGCCGTGCGCTCGACGGCGGGCCGGACGGCCTCGACGTCGCCCGGCGGGTCATCGCCGGCGCTCCCGGGTGGCTGGCGGCGGGGGGTTCCCTGCTGTTCGAGACCAGCGAGGACCAGGCGCCGGCCGCGCTCGCGCTCGTCCGAGCCGCCGGCCTGCTCCCGCGCGTGGCCGTCGACGACGAGCTCGGCGCGACGGTCGTGATCGGTACGCGCAGCTAGCCGCGCTGCATCGCGGCGAGCTCCCGCCAGAGGTGGGCCGCGGCCTCGGCGCCGCGGTGCAGCATCGACAGCAGCACCCGCTCGTTCGGCGAGTGGATGCGGTCGGTGGGCAGTCCGGCACCCAGGAACAGCAGCGGCGCCCCCAGCTGGTCGACCAGATCGGCCTCCGGACCGCTGCCGCCCTCCTTCATGAACAGGACGTCGTCCGGCGAGGAGTTCCATGCCTGGGCGATGGCGCGCAGCAGGGCCTCCATCCACGGGGAGTCGAGATCACTCGCGCACGGGGCGACCCCGCCGGGCGGGGCGTGCACGTCGGCCCGGACTCCCTCCGGAAGGTTGGCCTCGACCCAGGCGCGCACCTGGTCGGCGACATCCTCGGGGCGCTGATCGGCGACCAGCCGGAACGTCAGTTTCGCGTGCGCCTCTGCCGGGATGATCGTCTTGTGGCCCGGGCCCTGGTAGCCGCCCCACATGCCGTTGACCTCCGCGGTCGGGCGGGCACCGATCCGCTCCTGCGTCGTGAAGCCGGCCTCGCCGGTGGCCGCGCGCGAAGCGGCGGGGCCGGCCAGCCACTCCCGCTCGTCGAACGGCACGCGGGCCATCAGCCCGCGCTCGCGGTCGGAGAGGGGCCGGACCTTGTCGTAGAACCCGGGCAGCGTGACCCGGCCCTGGTCGTCGTGCAGGCGGGCCAGCAGCTGTGCCATCGCGTGCAGCGGATTGGGGACGGCGCCCCCGAAGGAACCGGAGTGCAGGTCGACGGCCGGTCCGCGGAGGGTGATCTCGGCGTCGGCCAGGCCACGCATCGAGGTGACCGCGCTGGGCAGGTCGGGCGCGGCCATGCCGGTGTCGCTGACCACGACGACGTCGCAGTCGAGACGGTCGCGCTTCTCGCGGAGCAGGCCGGCGAAGTGCGGGGAGCCGGACTCCTCCTCACCCTCGATCAGCAGCTTCACCGTGACGGCCGGGGTGTCCCGCCCCGTGGCGGCCAGATGGGCGCGCATGCCCAGGAGATGGAACGCGACGTTCCCCTTGTCGTCGATGGCGCCGCGGGCGTGCAGCTCCGGCCCGTCGGGTCCCTCCACGACGGTCGGCTCGAAGGGCGGGTGGTCCCACAGTTCCGGCGGGTCGACCGGCTGGACGTCGTGATGCCCGTAGACCAGGGCGACCGGAGCATCCGCGTCGGCCGACGGCCACTCGGCGAAGACGGCCGGGGCGCCGGGGGTCGGCCAGATCTCGACGGTCGGGAAGCCGTCGCGGCGCAGCGCATCGGCCAGCCAGGCGGCGCTGGCCGCGACGTGGGGGGCGTGCGCCGGATCCGCCGAGATGGACGGAATGCGCAACCAGGCGTCGAGATCGGCGTGCAGGTCGTCGAGGTGGGCGCGGACGAAGTCGCGCTCCGCGTTCGAAGACTCTGGGCTGCTGCTCACGGGGGCGACGGTAGTGCCGCGGGCGGTGGGACCTCAGCCCGGCTAGCGTCGCCACCATGCCGGGACAGCTGCTGCGGGCCGACGTCGGTGACCTGACCTTCGACGTGCGGGTCGACGGACCGGAGGACGGCCGGCCGGTCCTCCTGCTGCACGGGTTCCCGCAGACGTCGACGTCCTGGGCCGCCGTGACGCCGCTGCTCACGGAGGCCGGCCTGCGGACGTATGCGCCGGACCAGCTGGGCTACTCCCCCGGCGCCCGGCCGGCCGAGGTGGACGCCTACGCGTCGACGAACCTGGCGCAGATCACCGCGGACCTCATGACCGCCATGGACGTGCCGAGGGCCGACGTCGTGGGTCACGACTGGGGCGCGAACGTCGCGTGGACGCTCGCGGCCTGGCATCCCGACCGGGTGCGGTCGCTGACCGCCGTCTCCGTGCCGCACCCCGCCGCCTACACGGCAGCCTTCCGCGCGGACCCTGAGCAGAAGGAGCGCTCCTCCTACATCCGGCTGTTCTGGCAGGCCGGCAAGGCCGAGGACGCGCTGCTGGCCGACGACGCCCGCCGGCTGCGGCGGCTCCTCGCGGGAGGCGAGCAGGACAGCGGCGTCCCGGCGGAGGCGATCGACGAGTACGTGGCGGTGCTCTCGGCGCCGGGCGCCCTGACGGCCGCGCTGAACTGGTACCGCGCGATGGGCCTGGGGCCGAAGGTGGAGCCCGTGGAGGTGCCGACCACCTACGTGTGGAGCGACGGCGACGTCGCGATCGGCCGAACGGCGGCCGAGGCGTGCGCGAACTGGGTGACCGGTGAGTACCGCTTCCTCGAGCTGCCCGGGGTGACCCACTGGGTCCCCGAGCAGGCACCGACGGAGCTGGCCACCGCGATCCTCGACCGCATCGCCTCCACCTGACATGGCCGAGGTGGCCCTGCGGGTGCCGACCTTCGAGGACGCCACGGCGTGGTGCGAGCTGTTCGACGACCGTGAGGTCATGCGCTTCATCGGCGACGGCGCGGTCCGCGACCAGGCCTACTACGCCGGGCTCGTCGACCGGCAACGCACGCTGGCGGCATCCACGGGGCTCTGCCTGTTCTCGGTGCTCGGCAACGACCGGCTCGTCGGCTTCGCCGGCATCCAGCCCTGGTCCCATGCGTGGGGACCGACGGGCGAGTGGGAGATCGGCTGGCGGTTGGGGCGGCCGTTCTGGGGGCGCGGGTACGCCTCGCGGGCGGCGCACGCCGCTCTCGAGCGCGCTCGGCAGGCCGGCGTCTCACACGTGGTCGCCATGATCCAGACGGGCAATGCAGCGTCCTTCCGGGTCGCGACCAGGCTCGGCATGGTTGTCGAGCGGGAGCTCCTTTCACCCGAGCAAACGGTCGTGCACCGGCTCGGGCTCACCCTGGCCTCCTGATCCGACTCGCGGCCGACGTCGAGGGGCCGCCCGTCCGGCCCGGTGAGGACCCGGACCACGCCCGCGTCGCAGCCCAGCCGGCGGGCCGTCCCGGGAGTGATCGGCCCGGCGAACGGCAGCTCTCCGCCGGCGACGCCGGGAGCGGCGCGGTCGGCGCAGACAGCCATGAGGTCGGTGCCGACCGGCGCCTGGGCGACCTCACCGCGGAGGGAGCTGCTCGACGGAGAGGTCCGCGGGATCGACGTCCTCCGGATCGAGTTCCGCGAGCCGCTCGAGGACCGACGTCCAGGACGACATCGCCGACACCTCCTCGCGCTCCGGTTCGAACGTGCGAGCGGGAGCAGCCCGGGGGTGCGGCGGAAAGGCCCAGTTCGAGGAGGTCGCGGACACGCACCGACGTCCACAGGGCGCCCTGTCGACACGTCGACATGGCGACGTGTCGTCAGCCCTCACCCGTGACGAGGTTCAGCAGACCGGCCTCATCGAGCAGGTCGACGGGGCGGATCGTCTCCTTGGCGGCGACGTGGTGGAAGCCGGAGCTCACCCGCTCGACCGGTACGCCGGTGAGCCGGGACCAACCCAGCCGGTAGGCCGCGAGCTGCACCGCCGCCGCCGCGAGCTCGGCCCCGGAGGGAGGCGGCCCGGTCTTCCAGTCGATGACGTCATAGCGCCCCTCGTCGTCGGCGAAGACGGCGTCGATCCGCCCGCGCAGGGTCAGCGGACCGAGCGGCGTCTCGAACGGAACCTCGACCTCGACGGGCTGCCGGTCGGCCCACTCGCTGGCGAGGAAGGCCTCCTGCAGCTCGGCGAGTGCGCCGTCGGGGGCGGCCAGCTCGTCGCCGGAGCCGGGCAGCTCGTCGAGGTCGACGAGCTTCGCGGCGCCGAACCTCTCTTCCAGCCAGGTGTGGAACGCGGTTCCGCGCCTGGCCTGCGGAGCGGGCGCCGCGGGCATCGGCCGCCGGAGCCGCCGGGCCAGCTCAGCCGGGTCACGACGGAGCGTGACCAGCGCCGACACCGACAGGTGCGACGGCAACGGCACGTCGACGGTGGGGCTGGCGTGACGAGCCCGTTCGCGCAGCAGCAGGTCGGCGTCGCGCACCCACTGCTGCAGCACCGGGTCGCCGCCGTCGAGCGCCAGGTCGGGATCGAGCGGGTGCGAGGCGGACGACGTCACCAGCTCGGCAGCGGCGGTCAGCGCGCGCCGCCGTCCGGAGGTGAGCGGGTCGGCGGGCCAGACGCCGATCGGCCACTCCTCCAGCGCGGGGTTGCTCGCTGCGTCGTCCGGCCGGCCGGCCCAGTGCACGACCGCGCCGGCGCCGTCCTCGCAGGCGGTCCGGACCGTGTTGAGCAGGGACGACGGGCCGCACGGCTTCACGCCGTCGCGCCACCAGCTGCCCGAGCAGATCAGCAGGTGCCGGGCACGGGTCACCGCGACGTAGCCGAGCCGGATCTCCTCCTGGACGCCGAAGTCCTTCCAGGCCTGGACGTAGTGGTCGAGCGCCTGCCGAACCACCGCCTGGTCGCCCGAGCCAGGGACGGGCAACCGCAGCGCGGGCAGCTCCTCCCGGTCGGTGAGCCGGAGCTCGGCGGGCACGACGCCGGGGTCCTTGATCCAGGAGTCGCTGGTGTCGGTCCTGGCCGGGAACTGGTCGGTCGTCATGCCGGGAACGGCGACGACGTCCCACTCCAGGCCCTTCGCGGAGTGCCCGGTCAGCAGCTGGACGGCGTCGGGGTTGACCGCGACCTCGCCCGGCTCGAGCCCGCGCTCACGCTGCTCCGCGTCGCGCAGGTAGCCCAGGAACGCCGGGAGCGAGGGCAGCTCGGCGAGCTCGGTGAACTCGGCCGCGACGGCGTGCAGCGCGTCGAGGTGGGCCCGGGCGCCGGCCGGGGTCGCTCCCGGCACACTGGCCAGCTCGACCTCGAGGCCGAGGGTGCGGGAGACCTCGTCGACCAGGTCGGGCAGCGACTCGCCCAGCCGCGCGCGCAGGTGTGCCAGCTCACCGGCGAGCCGACGCAGCCGCCGGTAGCCGTCGGTGGAGTAGGCCTCCCGATCGCCGAGGTCGTCGAGCGCCTCGACGATGCTGCCGCGTTCGACCGGGGGCTCGGGAAGGGCCGCCCCGGGCTCGGCGGGGTCGACGTGCGGGGGGCGGCGGGAGTGCACGAGCGCCCGGGCCCGTGCCTCGAGAGCGGCCAGGTCGCGGGGGCCGATCCGCCAGCGAGCGCCGGTGACCAGCCGGCCCAGGGCATCACCGGCCGTCGGGTCGACCAGCACGGTGAGCGTCGCGACGACGTCGGACACCTCCGGGACCTCGAGGAGCCCGCCCAGCCCGACCACCTCCACCGGCACACCGCGCGCACGCAGCGCCACGGCGATACCGGCCAGCTGCTTGCGCGCCCGGACGAGCACGGCCACCGTCGGGTGCTTGCCGTCCGTGCGGGCGACGAGCGGGTCCTCGTTCCGCCAGCACGCGGCCAGCCGGTCGGCCAGGGCCTCGGTCTCGTCGGCCACCGTGTCGTAGAGCCCGACGCTGACCGCGCCGCGGCCGGCAGTCGGGGCCGGGTAGAGGTCGGGCAGAGGGTGTTCGGGAGCGGGCAGCATGCCGGAGACGGCGTTCGCCACCGCCAGCACCGCGTCGTCGTTGCGCCAGCTGGTCGCCAGGGTGAGGCGCTCGGACCGCCGTCCCGGCAGACCCGGGAAGGTGCGGTCGAAGCGCTCGATCGTGCCGGCCGAGGCACCGCGCCACCCGTAGATGGACTGCCGCGGATCGCCCACGGCCAGAACCGGGTGGCCGGTGTCGCGGCCGAAGAGGGCCTCCAGCATGCGCAGCTGCCCGACGCTGGTGTCCTGGTACTCGTCGAGCAGCACGATCTTCCAGCGGGCGCGCTCCCGGCGGCCGACCTCCGCCGAGGACACCGCGATCCGCGCCGCGTAGGCGACCTGGTCGGCGTAGTCGATGGCACCGGCGGCCCGCTTGCGTGCCTCGAATGCCTCGACCAAGGGCAGCAACGCCACCCGGGAGCGCTGGCGGGCGAGCATCTCGAGAACGGGCGCGTAGGGCCCCTTCTTGCGCGGGGCGTCGGCGTAGCCGTGGATCTGCGCCTCCAGGCGGGCGGTCCAGGCGCGCAGGGCGGCTGGGCTGATGTCGTGCTCGCCGAGCTCGGTCGCCAGTGCCAGCACGTCCTCGACGGTGGTCAGCAGGGTGAGCGGAACGTCGGACATGTCACCGGTGTAGGCGTTCACGACTGTGGCGGCCTGCCCCCAGCACATCGCCGGACCGAGCACACCGGCGCCGGGCTCGACGCCGATCCGGAGGCCGTGCTCGGCGACCAGAGCCGCCGCGTACCCGTGGTAGGTGGAGACGGTTGGCTGGGCGATGTCCAGCCGCCGGCGGAGTTCGTCGTCGGTGTCGGGGTGCCGGGCAAGGGCGCCCAACCGCAGCCGCACCCGCTCGTTCAGCTCACTGGCCGCCTTGCGCGTGAAGGTGAGCCCGAGCACCGACTCGGGCTCCACCAGCCGGTTCGCCACGAGCCAGGAGACGCGAGCGGCCATCGTCTCGGTCTTGCCCGAACCCGCACCGGCGACCACGACCAGCGGGCGGTCGGGCGGAGCTGCGACCACCCGGGCCTGCTCCGGCGAGGGTGCGTAGGAGAGTCCGCAGCGGGCGGCCACCTCGGCCGGATCGAGCAGCCGGCGGGGCGCGGACCGGTCCCGCGGGAGCACGTCGAGGAGGTCGTCGAAGGACAGCTGGCCGTCGTCGGCCGCCGTCCGGGCGCGGGGGCTCATGCGGTCACCTGCCGGCCGGGCTCCTGCAGGGGGCAGCTGCGGCGGGCCGGGCACCGTGAGCAGTGCGAACCGGTACGCACCTCGAAGGTGGCTCCGCCCATGCCGTCGCCCACCTGGGCGAGCAGCTCGCCGGCCCACGTCTGCTCCACCGGCACGTCAGGGGGCAGGGGCTCCTGGTGCTGTTCCTTGGCCTTGGCCCCCGTGCCGATCTGAAGGAGGGCGGCTCCCCCGGGAGCGGTGCCGTGGTCGCCGAAGGCGCCCGCGGCGACGGCCACCTGGTACGCGGCCAGCTGGCCGTGCTCCTCGGTGTTCCTGGCGGCGGTCTTCCCGGTCTTGAGGTCGACGACGACGAGCCGGCCCTCGGCGTCCTTCTCCAGCCGGTCGACCTGCCCCCGGATGCGCGACCGCCCGACGACGACGTCGAAGTCCACCTCCGCGCCGACGAGCTGTCGCCCGTTGGCCGCGTGCCACCGGAGGAATCGGTCGAGCATGCCCTGCGCGGACTCGCGCTGGCGCTGGTCGGACCAACCCGGCCCCAGGTCCAGCTGGTCGAGCTCCGCGGCGAGGACGGCCGGCGCATCGGCGGCGGGCAGTCCCTCGGCCACCTGCTGGGCCACGGAGTGCACGGCCGAGCCCACCGTGCGGGTGGCGTCGGGCGAGGCCTCCGCGCCCACCGCGCCGAGAACCCAGCGCAGCGGGCAGCGCTGGAACGTCTCGATCGCCGACGGGCGCACCCGCACCGGCGCCTCCTCGGGCACGAGCGGCGCGTCGTCGGACAGCGGCGCCAGACCCCACCAGCTGGAAGGGGCCGCTCCCGGAACGCCCTCGTCGGCGAGCCGGCGCAGCACCGCAGCGGCGGCCGACCGGCGGTCCGCCGGGGTGTGCGGATCGCTCAGGGCCCGCCGGAGATCGGCCACCAGCGCCGGCAGGGTGAGGGAGCGCGGAAGCTCGGTGAGCGGCCGGCCCTCCGCCGGCGGCGGGGCGACCAGATCGAGGAACCGGGAGGCGGTCGCGCCGGCGTCCGGCCCGTCGAGCGCCCCCTCCACCGCGCTCACGACGAGCCGCGACCGGGCACGGGTGCAGGCGACGTAGAACAGCCGCCGCTCCTCGGCGAGGGCCAGCGAGCGCCGGTCAGCTCCGGTGCCGTCGATGCCGGCGACCCGCTCGACGAGCTGCTCGGCGCCGAGCAGGGAGGCCCGGTCCCGCAGGTCGGGCCAGACGCCCTCCTGCACGCCGGCGACGCAGACGAGGTCCCACTCCAGGCCCTTGGCGGCGTGCGCGGTCAGCAGCCGGACCGTGTCCCCGGCGGTGGCCCGCGCAGCGCCGCCGTCGCCGGGCAGCTCCTGCGCCGACAGGTGGTCGACGAACGCCCGCACGTCGGCCGAGGGCAGGCGGTCGACGAACCCGGCGGCGGCGTCGAAGAGGGCGACCACGGCGTCCAGGTCGCGGTCGGCCACCGCGCCCGAAGCCCCCCCGGCGGCGCTGGCGCGCGCCCATCGGCCGGCCAGCCCGCTGCGCTGCCACATCGCCCACAGCACGTCCTCGGCGGTGCCGTCCTGCGCCAGGGCGAGCCGGCCGGCGGCCAGGACCCCGGCCACCCGGCGCGCGGGGCGGGAGAGGTGCTCGGGCAGACCCTCGAGGAGCGCCTCGTCGCTGATCGCGGTGAGCAGTGGATCGCCGCGGTCGGCGGCGTCGATGCCGCGCCGGACCAGCGCGACGCGGACGGCGCGCCGGAGCCGGCGCAGGTCGAGGACGGTGGCACCGCCCAGCGGCGAGGCGAGCAGCGCCTCCGCTCCCTGTTCGTCCAACGTGAGCTCGCCGACCTCCGCGTCGGACCGGACGCCCGGCGTGGGCAGCAGGGCGGTGAGCGCGCTGAGCAGCGGCCCGACGGCCGGCTGGGCGGAGAGCGGGAGGTCGTCGGAGGAGATCGCGACGGGCACCCCCACGCTGCCCAGTGCCCGCCGCAGGGGGCCGAGGGCGCCGGCGGTACGGACGACGACCGCCATCTGCGACCAGGGCACGTGGTCGAGCAGGTGGGCGCGCCGCAGGACGTCGGCCAGGTAGGCGGCCTCCACTGCGGCCGAGGCGAACACGTGCACCTCCGCCGTCCCTGGCTGGGTGTTCTCGCCCGCCGCGAGCCGGCGGTGCTCCCACGGGCCCGGCAGCCCCTCGGCCACGCGACGGCTGATCCCCAGCAACTCGCGGCCCGACCGCCGACACACCCCCAGGGAGACCCGGCCGGCCGGCCGGTTGTCGGTGTGCCGGAAGCGGTCGGGGAACTCGACGATCCCGCGCGGCTCTGCTCCGCGGAAGGCGTAGATGGCCTGGTCGGGGTCGCCCACCGCGACCAGGTTCGCCCCGCCTCCCGCGAGCAGCTCCAGCAGCTCGACCTGCGCGGGATCGGTGTCCTGGTACTCGTCGACGAACAGCCACCGGGCCCGTTCGCGCTCCTGCCGCAGCAGCTCCCGATCGCCGTCGAGCTCGGCGATGGCCTGCCGGACGAGCTCGGCCGGGTCGTACCCGGCGGAGTCACCGCGCGCGGCGGTGTAGAACGCGGTGACGCCCTCGTACTGCTCCTGGAAGGCGGCGGCGTGCACCCAGTGCTCGTGGCCCGACTCGCGGCCCCAGGCCGCCAGCTGTGCCGACCCCACACCGCGCTCGGTCGCGCGGAGCAGCAGCTCCCGGAGCTCGGCGCGGAAACCCTCGGTGCGCAGCGCCGGGGCGAGGTCGGCCGGCCAGCGGACGGCGCCCTCCTCCTCGGCGTCGCCGCGGAGGAGGTCGGCGACCACGGCGTCCTGCTCGGCGGAGGTGAGCAGACGGGGCGGCGGGTCGCCCCGCAGGACGGCCGCGCGGCGCAGCACGCCGTAGGCGTAGGAGTGGAACGTGCGCGCGAGGGGCTCGCGGATGGTGCGGCCGACGCGGGCGGTGATGCGGGTGCGCAGCTCTGCGGCCGCCTTGCGGCTGAAGGTCAGGACGAGGATCTGCTCGGGGTCGATGCCCGCCTCGATCCGGGCGGCGACGGCCTCGACGATCGTGGTCGTCTTGCCGGTGCCGGGGCCGGCAAGTACGAGCAGCGGACCGGCGGGGTGGTCGACGACGGCCTGCTGGGTCGGATCGAGCCGCGGCAGGCTGAGCGTTGCAGGCTCCCCGACGACGAGCCGGTAGACCGGCCCCCCCTCGTCACCCCGCTGCGCCACCCCTCGATGGAATCACGGGGAGCCGACAGTTCCGGGACGCACGGGACGGGTGTGAGAAGGCTCCTCGGTCAGGCGAGTAACGCCTCCCGGAGCTCGACTTCCTTCATCAGCTCCGCGGCCGTCGTCAGCCAGCCGGCGACCAGGAGCAGCGGCCACGGCGCCTGATCGTCCAGCGACGCCGTACCAGCGGCCAGCCCGGCCTGGGCCACCGCCCTGCACGCCAAGGTGTTCATGCCCCTGGTGGTCGGCAGAACCGGCGGCCGACTGAAGGGCGACGCCGGGAGCTGGTCCGCGCGGGGTAACGGGACACGAGCCCGCAACATCGGGTCGGCGCGCACGATGGCGTCCCTCGTCAGTCGGGCCAGGCGACGGCCGACATGTCCACCCGACCGTTGCGGATCGGCACCCCCTCGCCGGCGAGGAGTTCCAGTTGCCGCACCCGAACCGGCTCGGCCGCGGACCCGTCGGCCCGCAACACGCGGTACCAGGGCACCGCGCCGCCGCCCGCCGA
>JAOPWJ010000068.1 GCA_025965715.1 Blastococcus sp.
GACCGCCGGTCGGCGGTGCCGCGGCCGCCTATGTCTGCCGCGGCTTCGTCTGCTCGGCGCCGACGACGGACGTGTCCGCTCTCAGCGCAGCGATGACGGCTCCATGAGCGTCGACAAAGGATTACCGTGTAAGCGGGTAATCATTGCTCTGGGGAGGTCTCCATGCACGGACACCGTTTCGCCGACGGACCCTTCGGCGCGGGCTTCGGGCGCGGCCGCGGCGGTCGCGGTAGGGGAGGGGACTCGGCGCCGCCGGTCGAGCGGGCCGAGGTGGCCGGCTGGCTGGCCGGCCGGCTCCATGACGGGTGGTTCACCGGCCCCGTCGACCTGACCATCGACCGTGACGAGATCACCGTCGTCGGCACCCTGGCGGAGCCGGCCGCGGGGGCTGGCGATGCCGCCGCCGCCCGGGCCGGGCGGATCGCCCGATTCCGCGAGGAGACGCGGGAGCAGCGGATGGCGATCGCCGACGCCGCGCAGGAGCGGTACGGCCGGTCGGTCGCGTGGGGGGCGGCCTGCGGTGGCGACCGCGAGCTGTTCACGAACCTGTCCGTGCCGGTGATGACCAGGCTGCGGCAGCGCGAGCGGCTCGTCCTGGACACCCTCGTCGACGCCGGCGTCGCCCGCTCGCGGTCGGAGGCGCTGGCGTGGGCCGTGCGACTGGTCGGCCAGCACGCCGACGCGTGGCTCACCGAGCTCCGCGAGGCGATGGCGTCCGTGGAGGAGGTTCGCGCGCGGGGTCCGCAGTAGCGCCGTGCGGGAGGCCTCGCGGGTGCCGGCCGCGACGTGCGTTCCTGCTGCCGCCGGCGGGGCGAGGATGGGCCGCGGCCGATCTCGCGTACCGCCCGCTCAGCGACGCGCGAGGCGTGTTCGCGTTGCGCTGTCCGGCCGAGCGGCCTGAGACCGGTGCCGTCGACTCCCTGGCGGGCGTGGGGACCCGGAACCCGGTGGGCGGCTGTCCACTGGTCGGCTGACCAGCCCCGTCGACCTGGGACACTGGGCCGCGTGACCCCGACAACGACCGACGTCTTGGTGGTCGGCGCCGGACCGGCCGGCTCGGCGGCCGCCGCGTGGGCGGCGAGGGCGGGGCGCGACGTCGTCCTCGCCGATGCCGCGGTCTTTCCCCGGGACAAGGCCTGCGGCGACGGGCTGACCCCCCGCGCGATCGCCGAACTCGACCAGCTCGGCCTCGGCGACTGGGTCCGGTCGCGCGCCCGCAACCGGGGCCTGCGGGCTGCCGGCTTCGGTCAGGAGTTGTTGCTGCCGTGGCCCGGCGGCTCGCTGCCCGACCACGGGAGCGCCGTGCCGCGCACCGAGCTGGACGCCCGTACCCGGGAGGTCGCTCTCCTCGCCGGCGCCGCGTCGATGGAGGGTGCGCGGGCGGTCGACGTGGAGCGGGACGGCGACCGGGTTCGTGCCGTCGTCTTCGAGCACGCCGACGGCAGTCGGTCCACGGTCGCCTGCAACCGGCTGGTGGTGGCCGACGGTGCCCGCTCGCCGCTCGGCCGCGTCCTCGGCCGGGAGTGGCACCGCGGAACCGCCTACGGCGTCGCGGCGCGTGGCTACATTCGCTCCGGGCGCAGCGACGACGAGTGGATCTCCTCGCACCTGGAGCTGCGGGGCGAGCAGGGGGAGCTGCTGTCCGGTTACGGATGGGTGTTCCCGCTGGGGAACGGCGAGGTGAACATCGGGGTCGGGACCCTGGCCACGGCCCGCCGACCCGCCGGTGTGCAGTTGAAGAGCCTGATGGGGCTCTACGCCGACGCGCGCCGGGCGGACTGGCAGCTCGACGGCCCGGTCCGGGCCCCTGCGTCGGCGTTGCTGCCCATGGGCGGCGCGGTGTCGGGAGTGGCCGGGCGGAACTGGGCGCTGATCGGGGACGCCGCCGGCTGCGTCAACCCACTCAACGGCGAGGGCATCGACTACGGCCTGGAGACGGGTCGCAGCATCGCCGAGCTGCTGGGCGAACAGGACTGGTCGACGTCCTGGCCGGCCACGCTCCGTCGGCACTACGGCGAAGCCTTCTCCATCGCCCGGCGGTTGGCCGGGCTGCTGACGGTCCCGCGGTTCCTGCCGGCGGCCGGCCCCGTCGGGATGCGCTCCCGGGCACTGATGACGGTGGCCTTGCGCGTGATGGGCAACCTGGTGACCGAGGAGGACAAGGACGTCGTCGCCCGGGCATGGAGAGCCGCAGGCAAGGGATCACTGAGGATGGACGGTCGCAGACCGTTCACCTGAGCGGGGCGAGGGTCTCCCGAGGCGCGACGGGAAGGGCTCAGAGCACGCCGGGACGGCGTCGCCCGCGCTGCCGTCCGGACGACGTCAGACGAAAGGACTGTTGTACATCGCGAAGTACACGGCGATGTAGTGGCAGACCGCCGCCACGATGGTCATCGCGTGGAAGACCTCGTGATAGCCGAAGACGCCGGGCCACGGGTTCGGCTTCTTGATGCCGTAGGCGATGCCACCCGCGGTGTAGAGCAGCCCGCCGACCGCGAGCAGCACCATCGAGGTGACGCCGCCGATCTGCAGGATGTCGGTCAGCACGAAGACGGCGACCCAACCCAGCCCGATGTAGAGCGGTACGCCGACCCAGCGCGGGGCGGTGGGCCAGCTCAGCTTGAGGACGACGCCGGCCAGGGCGCCGGCCCATACGCCGCCCAGGACCCAGTAGCCGGTGGGCTGATCGATGGCGAGCAGCGAGAACGGCGTATAGGTGCCCGCGATGAACAGGAAGATCATCGAGTGGTCGAGCCGCTTCATGATCTTCCACCCGCGCGGTGACCAGCGGCGGCGGTGGTAGAGCGCGCTGACGCCGAAGAGTCCGCAGATCGTCAGGCAGTACACCGCGACGGAGAACCCGGCTCGAGGCCCGAGCACCGCAGCCAGTGACGTCAGGACGGCGCCCGCGACGACGGCGCCGAAGAAGGCGAACAAGTGCAGCCAGCCGCGCATGCGGGGCCGGGTGTCGGGATGGTCCCAGTCGTCGTCACCGAAGTCGGCGGCAGTCCAGGTCTCCTCTACCCGCTCGCCCTCCTCGGCGACGGTGCGCGCGGCCTGGCCCCGGCTCGCCTCGAGTTCGGCCCCGTCGGCCTGCACCCGGACCTGTTCGCGTTCCTCGGGAGCAGCACTCATGCACCGAGGTTACGGACCCCTCAGTTGGCCGTCATCCGGAACGTCCTGTGACCTTGCCCCTTCCCGGCGACCCCTCTCACAGCGGGTCCAGCGGGGCTCCCGGCGGGTGACTAGGCGGGGGCCTAGGGTGGCCGCGTGGGGCCCCGCCGGTACGTTCGCGAGGCAATCGTCGAGGTCTACGAGCGGCGGCTGGCCCGCGCGCTCGTAGATGCCGACATCCCGCGTCACGTCGGCGTGATCATGGACGGGAACCGGCGCTGGGCCCGCGCCATCGGTCTCGAGGACGTCGCCCACGGGCATCGCCGGGGCGCAGACAAGATCGTCGATCTGCTCGGCTGGTGCGAGGACGCCGGGGTCTCGGTCGTCACCTTGTTCATGCTCTCGACCGACAACCTCCGCCGGCCCGAGACCGAGGTCAGCGCGCTGCTGCGGATCATCGAGGACGTCGCCGTCGACCTGGCCCGGCCCGGTCGGCGCTGGCAGGTCCGGCCGATGGGTGCTCCGGAGGTGCTCCCGCCGGAGACGGTCGCCGTCCTCAAGCAGGCCGAGGAGGACACCCGCGACCGGCCGGGCGGCACGGTCAACCTCGCGGTCGGCTACGGAGGACGCCGGGAGATCGCCGACGCCGTGCGTTCGTTGCTCGCCGAGCACGCCGAACGCGGCACCCCGCTGGAGGAGCTCATCGACTCCCTCGACGTCGATCACATCGCCAAGCACCTCTACACCGCCGGCCAGCCCGACCCCGACCTCGTCATCCGGACCAGCGGTGAGCAGCGCATGTCCGGCTTCCTGCTGTGGCAGACGGCGAACGCCGAGTTCCACTTCACCGACGTCTACTGGCCCGATTTCCGGCGAGTGGACTTCCTCCGAGCACTGCGCGACTACTCGGCCCGGCACCGCCGGTTCGGAAGCTGACCGGGCGGCTGGGAAACTCGGGCTCATGGCGGCATCAGCTCACGACGTCCCCCTGGAGTACGTGCGCCTGGGGCTGCGCTTCGACCGGCTCGAGTCCGGCTTCGTCGACGCCTACACCGGCAGTCCACGGATCCGGGCCGAGGTGGCCGACGAGCCCGCGCCCACCCCGGTGCAGTTGCGCGACCAGGCGCGGGCCCTGCTCGGCCAGCTGGACGCCGCCGGCCTGCCGGCCGACCGCAGCGAGTACCTGCGCGGCCAGCTCACCGGCCTGGAGTGCACCGCCCGGAAGATGAGCGGCGAACCGGTGGGTTTCATCGACGAGGTGGCCAGCTACTTCCAGGTCGACGTCACCCTCGGCGACCCGGCCCGGTACGCCGCCGCGCACGCCGAACTGGAGGCGCTGCTGCCGGGTTCGGGCTCGCTGGCCGAGCGGTATACCGCGCACCGCCGTCGCGAGGAGTGCCCGCCGGACCGCCTCGAGACCGCGGTGCACGCGCTGTCCAGCGCACTGCGGGACCGGGTGCGCGGTCAGTACGGCCTGCCCGAGGTGGAGACGGTCCACTACGAGGTCGTCACGGACAAGCCGTGGTCGGGCTTCAACTACTACGAGGGTGACTACCGCTCCCGGGTGGCCATCAACGCCGACCTGCCGCATCGGTTGTCGCAGCTGCCGCACCTCGTGGCACACGAGTCCTATCCCGGTCACCACACCGAGCACTGCCGCAAGGAACGCGGCCTGGTCGAGCGGGCCGACCGCACGGAGCACACCGTCTTCCTGGTGAACACGCCCGAGTGCCTGATGGCGGAAGGGCTGGCCGACCTCGGTGTCCAGGCGTCGGTGGGGGACGGCTGGGGCCCGTGGTCGGCCGAGATCCTCGGTGACCTCGGGCTGCGCTTCGACGGTCACCTCGCGGAGCGCCTCGCCGAGGCGGCCGCGCCGCTGAACCGGGTGCGGCAGGACGCCGCCGTCCTGCTGCACGACCGGGGGGCCGACTCCGACGAGGTCTCCGCGTACCTGCAACGCTGGTCGCTCGTGAGCCCCGAGCGCGCGGCCCAGCAGATCCGGTTCCTCACCGACCCGCTGTGGCGGGCCTACATCTCGACCTACGTCGAAGGATTCGACCTGCTCTCGCGCTGGCTGGCCGCCCGGCCGGACACCCAGCCTCTGGCCGACCGCTTCCTGCGGCTGCTGGACGAGCCGCTGACGCCGCATGCCGTGGCCGCCGAACTGCAGGCCGCCTGAGTGATGCGGCGCAATCCTCGGGCCGCCCGGACCCTCGGGCTGTGGACAGCGACCTGGCTCTTCGGTCTCCTGCTGGCCGGGCTGCTCTGGGTCGGCGACCTGTCCGTGCAGTGGCCGGCGCTCCTGGTGCCGGTGCTCTGGGCGCTGGTCGCCCTCCGCACGCGTCGTCGTGATCACGACGACGGCTGGCGGCCGATCCCGCCCGACCGGCCCGGGGGGCGGCCGCCCGTTCTGGGCGTGCGTACCGACACCGTCGAGCGGCCGGCCCTGCGCCGCCGTGAGCGGGACGACGACTGGCGCTGAGCGTCCGGGGGCGCGCCGCCGCGGGAGAACGTGCTCGACTCCTGTCGGTGCCCTGGGTCAGGCTGTCGCTCGTGATCCATGCCCGCGGGCTCGCCCGCACCTTTCGAAAGCGCAAGCAGGAGGTCCACGCGGTCGTCGGCGTCGACCTCGACGTCGAAGCAGGGGAGATCGTCGGGTTCCTCGGCCCCAACGGCGCCGGCAAGACCACGACGCTGCGGATGCTGACCACTCTGCTGGAGCCGACGGCCGGCACCGCGACCGTCGCCGGTTGCGATCTGATCACCGACCCTGTCGGCGTCCGGCGGCGGATCGGCTACGTCTCGCAGAGCGGGTCCACCGCCCCCGAGGCGCGCGCCGGCGAGGAGGTCGTCGACCACGCCCGGCTGTACGGCATGAGCACGGCCGAGGCCACCGAGCGAGGGCGTCAGCTGTTCCGGGAGCTGGACCTCGACGGGCTGTGGGAACGCCAGCCCAAGTCGATGTCGGGCGGCCAGCGGCGCCGGCTGGACATCGCGGTCGGGCTGATCCACGTGCCGGAGCTGGTCTTCCTCGACGAGCCGACGACCGGCCTCGACCCGCAGGCACGGGCCAACCTGTGGTCCCACATCCGTGACCTGCGGGATGAGCGGGGAACGACGGTCTTCCTGACCACCCACTACCTGGACGAGGCAGACGCCCTCTGCGACCGGATCCTGGTCATCGACCACGGTGCCATCGTCGCGGAGGGCACGCCTGACCAGCTGAAGTCCCAGGTCGGGGGTGACGTGCTGACCGTGACCGTGGCCTCGCCGGCTCAGGCCTCCGAGGTGGCGGCACTGGTTGCCGCGCTGCCGGGCGCGGAGTCGCCCCAGGTCATCGACGACCGGGTCGTCGGGCGGGTGCCGCACGGCGGGGCTGCGCTGGTGGAGCTGGTCCGGGGCCTGGACCGGGCCGGCCTGGCCATCGAGGGCATCGAGAGCCGTCGCCCCAGCCTGGACGACGTGTTCCTCGCCTTGACCGGTCGGTCGTTGCGCGACGCCGAGGTGGCGGCCCCTCGCGAGGCAGCGGCAGCCGAGGAGGTGGCCGTCTGATGCACGCGCTCATCCGGGACACCGGCACGATCTTCCGTCGGGCGATGCGCATGTCGCTGCGCAACCCGGCCTGGCTGGTCATCAGCCTGATGCAGCCGATCCTCTACATCCTGCTGTTCGGACCACTGCTCGAGCCGCTGTCGGATCAGCTCGGAGCAGGCAACGCCTACCAGATCTTCGTGCCGGGGATCCTCGTGCAGCTCGGCATCTTCGGGGCACTGTTCGTCGGCTTCGGACTGATCGCCGAGTGGCGGGCCGGGGTCATCGAGAGCCAGCGGGTCACCCCCGCCAGCCGCACGGCCCTGCTCCTCGGTCGAGTGCTGCGCGATGTCGTCGTCCTGCTCGTCCAGGGCACTCTGCTGGTACTGGTCTCGGTGCCCCTCGGGCTGCGCGCGCCGGTGCTGGGCGTGGTCCTTACCCTCGTCGTCATCGCGCTGCTGGGCGCGGCGTTCGCCTCGGTGTCCTACGCGCTCGCGCTCACGCTCAAGAGCGAGGACGCCTTCGCGCCCCTGCTCAACGCGTTCGTGCTGCCGGTGCTCCTCCTGTCGGGGATCCTGCTGCCGATGACCTTGGCGCCCGGCTGGCTGCAGGCGATCAGCGACGTCAACCCGCTCAAGCACGTGGTGGAGGGCGCCCGCGAGTTCTTCGCCGGCGGCTACGACACCTCGACGGCCTGGTGGGGCGTGGCGATGACCGTCCTTCTCGCGGTGCTGGGCTGGTTCTTCGGTGTCCGGCGGTTCCGCCGGGAGTCCAGCTGACCGGTGGGAGGGCTGAGGCGGTTGATGCCCCGACGGGGTGACACGCCGCCGGCCGGCAACGCAGTTGTCATCCCCTGGGCCTAGCGTCGGCAATGGATGACGAGCTGCCCTCGCCGTCCACGGGAGGCCCGGTTGGTGCGACTGAGTTCGTCGACCAGAGCGGCCGGTTGCCGGCCTCCGCGCCGGGGCCCGGCCACCTTCGAGCGGGGGCGCGCCGCGCGTCCCACGGGAGCCGAATCGTGAGCAGCCGCCGTACGTACGTCCTGGACACCTCCGTCCTCCTCTCCGACCCCGGTGCGCTGCCGCGCTTCGGCGACTCCGACGTAGTGCTCCCGCTGGTCGTGATCGGTGAACTCGAGGACAAGCGCGACCACCCCGAGCTCGGCTGGTTCGCCCGGCAGGCGCTCCGCATGCTCGACGACCTGCGGGTCAGGCACGGTCGGCTCGATGCGCCGGTGCCCATCGGTGAGGACGGCGGAACGCTGCACGTCGAGCTCAATCACAGCGACCCAGCGATCCTGCCCGCCGGCTTCCGCAACGACAGCAACGACAGCCGGATCATGGTGGTCGCGCTCAACCTGCGGGCCGAGGGTCGCGCCGTCTGCCTGATCACCAAGGACGTGCCGATGCGCGTCAAGGCCGCCGCGGTGGGCCTGGAGACCGATGAGTACCGCGCGCGCGACGCCGTCGATGCCGGCTGGACAGGCATGGCCGAGGTGTCCCTGGACGACGCCGAGCTCGACGCGCTCTACGGGGAGGGCGCGACGTTCGTGCCGGCCGCCGCGGAGATGCCCACGCACACGGGGTTGGTGCTGCTGTCCTCCCGCGGCTCGGCGCTGGGGCGGGTCACCCCCGACAAGCAGGTGCGCCTGGTCCGCGGCGACCGGGAGGCGTTCGGGCTGCACGGCCGGTCCGCCGAGCAGCGCATCGCCCTCGACCTGCTGCTCGACCCGGAGATCGGCATCGTGTCCCTCGGTGGACGTGCGGGTACCGGCAAGTCGGCGCTGGCGCTGTGCGCCGGGCTCGAGTCGGTGATGGAGCGGCGGGCGCACAAGAAGGTGGTGATCTTCCGGCCGCTGTACGCAGTCGGCGGGCAGGAGCTGGGCTACCTGCCGGGCAGCGAGAACGAGAAGATGTCGCCCTGGGCCCAGGCCGTCTACGACACCCTGGGTGCCCTGGTCTCCCCGGCCGTCATCGACGAGATCACCGCCCGCGGGCTGATCGAGGTGCTGCCGCTGACCCACATCCGCGGCCGGTCGCTGCACGACTCCTTCGTCATTGTCGACGAGGCGCAGTCCCTCGAGCGGGGCGTTCTGCTCACGGTGCTGTCGCGACTGGGCTCGGGGTCCCGGGTCGTGCTCACCCACGACGTCGCGCAGCGGGACAACCTGCGCGTCGGCCGGCACGACGGCGTCACGGCGGTGATCGAGGCGCTCAAGGGCCACCCGCTGTTCGCGCACACGACACTCACGCGATCTGAGCGCTCGCCGATCGCTGCCCTCGTGACGGAGATGCTGGAGGACCTGCCCCTCTGAGGCCGCCCGCGCACCGCCGCTCACTCCCGGCGACCGGCCCCCCGGTCGCGCGCCCGCCGCACCCGCTGCCCGAGGCGGTCGAGCTGCCCGAGGTCCGACCACGTCCAGCGGACGACGCCCCAGCCCTCGTCGCGGATGGCGTCCTCCCGACGCTTCTCCTCGAACACCGCGTCTCCCGAGTGCTGACCCGGGCGGAGCAACCGGCCGTACTTGATGCGGCCGTCGAACTCGCCGACGAGTCGTGCGTCCTCCCAGACGAAGTCCGTGCGCCCCACCAGGTGACCGTCGGTGCCGCGGACCTCGAACTGCAGGTCCGTCGGCGGAAGGCCGAGCCGGTGCAGGACGACCCGGCTCCGGCTCTCGCCCACACTCGCGCTGCGGCCGTCGGCGAAGTCGACGGCTCGGGCGGCGCTCCGGCTGCCCGGGGCGCCGGCGATGTCCACGAGGCGTTCCCGCAACCGGGGCCCTGCGAGGGAGCCGCCATGCATGGCGGCGTCCAGCATCACGACGGCCGACTCGAACGGAACCGACCGTGCGAGGTCCAGGCCCGTGCGCACAGGGCCGGTCACACGGACCCCCTCGACCTCGACGATCTCGTCGTCGCGAAGGCGGCTCACGTGCACCCGGAGAAGCGCGCCGGCGTCGGTCCACGCGGGCGGGCGGCGGGTGACGTGGACCTTGTCGAGGCCGACGTTCCACACGGGTAGGCCGAGCAGCACCGCCGCTGACTGGTGGCTGATCACGGCCGGCAGGCGGAGCCCCGGGAGCGTGGCGTGGACGAGCAGGCGGTGTCTCGCGGCCGCGTCGTCCGGAAGTGGGCCGTCGACGTAGGCCCCACGGCGCAGACGGGTGAGCTCGCCCGCGCGGGCCAGCCGGCCGAGTTCGTCATCGGACCAGCCGTCCAGGACGGCGTCCCGGCGGAGGAGCAGAGCAGTCTGGGCAGCGCGTGGGGAGATCACGCCGCGACGCTGGCGTGCCCGCGCGTCCACTGGAGCGGCGGCGCCACATCGGTGGAGAGTCCCGCGGCCTGTGGACGGGCGCTGTGGGGGTCCTCCTCGTGCTTGCCGAGTTCGGCAGGACGCCCGAACGACGAGGAACACCCCCATAGCGGCGTCCCGTCGGAGCGTCAGGCGGCGCGGGAGCGCTCGCTGTCCGCGGCGGCCGCTCCAGTCGCCTTCGTGCCGGTGCCGGTGCGACCGACCGGCCGCGGGCTGGTGGCCACGCGCAGCAGTGCCACCACGCCCCAGCCGGCGGCCAGGCACCAGAGCACCCGCGTGGCGACCTCCTCCGGCGTGAGGTCGCCGCGCAGACCGAGGGCGAGCACCGGCAGGGAGAGCAGGAGACCGACCACGACGACGTCCCACCGCAGCGGACTCATGACTCGGCTCCCTCCAGTCGCTCACACAGCAGCGAGGCCCAGCGGTGCGGCGTCGCCCGGACACCGTCGAGAACCGCCACCGGGACGGTCACCCGGCGGAGGACGGCGGCGGGGTCGGCGGACAGGTCGGTGTCCTGCACGACCAGCGCGTCCACGCGGGAGAGCCCCTCCAGCCACGGCTCGAGGTCCTCGGGCTTCCGGGTCGCCTCGACGACCGCCCACACCGCCACCGGTGACCAGATGGCCAACATCTGGGCCATCCAGTAGGCATCGGTGCGCAGGGGCGCGTCGACGGCGACGATCGTCAGCGTGCCGGCTCGGGCTGCGGCCTGACGACGGTCGATCGCGGCGTCGATGGTCGCCATGCGACTGCCCTCGGGTGCCAGGCCGGCCAGGTCGCCCCGCGTCGCCCACTGCACCCGCTCCGGGGCCAGGCGGAGGGAGGCGGCCAGCGATCGGGCCGCCCGGAGGGTCTCGACACCGGGGCCGACGAGGAACAGGACCTCACCGGCCCCGGTCGGGAGTTCCGGGGCAGGCGGCAGCCGCAGGTCCAGCGCCCCGGTGAGAGCGGCGTAGGTGCCGAGGGCAGCCACCTCCTCCGCGAAGGCGTTCCCGAGCAGCTCAGACGGCACGCCGAGCTCCTCCAGCTGCGCAACCACGTCGCCCGGCCCGGCGGCGGTGTTCCGGGTGGGGCGCACGATCGGTCGTGCGGCCGGGGCAGCGGCCGGAACGGCGACGACCTCGGGCGCGACCGACGCCTCGGCGCGGACGACCGGCTGGTCCGCGGGCAGGTCGGCGGGCACGTCGGCGGCGGGAGCGTCGATCGGGGACTCTCCGGCCGACTCGGCCGCGGCCGGCTCCAGCAGCTCCGTCAGGTCGCTGAGCACTGTGAGGTCCGGCGTCTCCGGAGTGGCCATGAGCGGAGCAACCGGCAGTCGGGTGACGGTGGCGAGGGACCGGACCGCGACCGCCGGAGCTGCAACCGTTCCCGCCTGAGGCGAAGCCGGGACGGCCGTCGCCGCCCCCGCGGACGGCGCTGCCTCCGCGGCCTGCGGAGCGGACGAACTGCGCGGCGCGACCGACGGAACCGGCGGGCGACCGCGACCGCGGCCGCGGGTACCGGGCAGAGGGGGCAGAAGCGACAGCGGCGGCATCACCGTGGTCGCGTCGAGGCTCATCGGCGCCGGGTCGCTCGCGGTGCGGGCCAGGAGCGGGGCCAACTCCAGAAACGACTGCTCTACCGCGGACGGCTCGGCGACGTCCTCGTCCGAGGAGGCCTCCGGAACAGGCTCGGCGACCACGGCGTCGGGCACTGCCGTATCGGGGACGACGGGCTGCGCAGGGGCCGGCTCGGCTGCGACGGGCGCTGCAGCGACCGGCTCGGCGGGCGTCGCAGGGACGGTGCCGAGGAGCGACCACCCGGCCTGCTCGGCGGCCGGCGGCTGGACGGGCTCGCGCCGGACGACCTCGGCCCAGATCGGGGAGTCCGCGTGCATGTGGGCGGGCACCGCGGGGCTCTCGCCCCAGAGGGTCGACTGCGACGCGCTGTGCTCCCAGACCGCACGTGCGGGCACCGGGGCCGGCTCAGCGGCGTCCTCCGGGGCGAGGTGGGCCACCGCGTTCGGAAGAGCCACGTGGTCGCGCACGGGAGTCCGCTGCGGCAGGTCCGCTTCGGCACCGATCGGCTCGTCGAGGGCCGTCTGCGGGGATGCTCCGGCGAGGACCTTGCGGAGGATGCCGGCGAGGGCCTCGTCGGAGTGGCCCTGCGCGAGTGCCGACCGGAGCACCTCCGCGATGGCCTCCTCGCGGGAGGAAGCCATCGCGGCATCGGGCCCGGCGGCCCAGGCGGGAACCTCCGCCGGCCGCGCTGCGGGCATGGAGGGCGGCGCGATGACCGGATTCCCCACCGTTTCCTCCTTCTGGCGCGCCGGAGGCGACGGCACCGATGGTTCGGCTGTTCGGATGGGCCCGGACCAGGTCGGCCAGGGCCCTACGTCGGTGGGTGAGGACGACGCCGTCGCGGGATGTTCGAGTGCCTCCTCGACCGCCTGGCGCACGTCCCGGTCCCCGGACACCATCCGGGCGAGCGCGGCGGTGAAGGGGGAGGGCGCGGCCGGGGCGATCTCGGGCGGAGCGCCGAGCTCGTCGTCCACGTGGTCCAGGTGGTCCAGGTGGCGGTCCAGGTGGCGGTCCACGTGGTGGTCCCCGTCGTCGTCCTCGTCGTCCAGGAAGGCCGGTGGGGCGTCGCGTGCCGAGCGCACGACCGTGGCCCGCGGAAGGGAGGAACGGCCGTGGGCCGGTGCCGGCGCGGGGAGCTCCGCCTCGGCGGCCAGCAGGCCGACCAGTTCGCTGAGCCGGGCCTCGTCGGCGGCCGCGGAGGACCGGGCCGCCGGCTCGGCGTCCGACGGGGCCCGCAGCGGGGCCGCAGACCGGGCAGCAGCATCCTGCCGGGCAGCAGGGCGCGACTCCGCCGTGGAGGAGCCGGCGGCCGCGGCGTACGCGGCCGCG
>JAOPWJ010000077.1 GCA_025965715.1 Blastococcus sp.
CGCGGATCTTGTTCTCCTCGCGCGCCTTGGTCTCGATGAACTCCTCGATGTCGGGGTGGTCGATGTCGAGGACGACCATCTTGGCGGCGCGACGGGTGGCGCCACCGGACTTGATGGTGCCGGCCGACGCGTCGGCACCACGCATGAAGCTGACCGGGCCGTAAGCGGTGCCCCCGGAGGACAGCTGCTCCTTCGAGGAGCGGATGCGGGAGAGGTTGAGGCCGGCACCCGAGCCGCCCTTGAAGATCAGGCCCTCCTCGCGGTACCAGTTGAGGATCGAGTCCATCTGGTCGTCGACGGCGAGGATGAAGCAGGCGCTGACCTGCTGGGGAGCGCTCGTGCCGACGTTGAACCACACCGGGGAGTTGAAGCTGAACACCTGGTGCAGCAGCATCCAAGTCAGCTCGTGCTCGAAGATCTCCGCGTCGCCCTCGCCGGCGAAGTAGCCGTGCTGGCGTCCTGCGGCGCCGTAGGTGAGCACGACCCGGTCGATGAGCTGACGCAGGCTGCTCTCCCGCTGCGGCTGCCCGACTGCACCCCGGAAATACTTGGTGGTGACGATGTTGGTGGCGTTGATGCTCCACTCGGCGGGGAACTCCACGCCGCGCTGCTCGAAGTTGATGGAACCGTCGCGCCAGTTGGTCATGACAACGTCGCGGCGCTCCCAGACCACCTCGTCGTAGGGGTGCACACCGGCGGTGGTGAAGACACGCTTGATCTTCAGGCCCTTCCCGCGGCTGGGCGCCTTGGCGCCGCGGCGGGTACGGGGGCCGGCCAGGCGGTCGTCGGTCTCGGTCATGGTGTGGTGCTCTCCCTGTCGTCGTTCGAGGTG
This sequence comes from Blastococcus sp., assembly GCA_025965715.1. Classification (GTDB taxonomy): domain Bacteria; phylum Actinomycetota; class Actinomycetes; order Mycobacteriales; family Geodermatophilaceae; genus Blastococcus_B. The sequence goes on from JAOPWJ010000077.1 coordinate 833, forward strand.
AACGTGGTGCGCTGTATGTGAGGCGCGGTGTGTTCGGACGGCGGCTGGGGAAGAGCCGCGGTCTGGACTGCTCGGACTGTGTCTATCGGGGGGTGGTGACACTTCTCAGCTGCCGGCGGCGCTGCCGGACGGAACGGGATCGGGTGTGGCGGAGGACGGCTGCCGGGCCTTCAGCTCGGCGATCTCCTTCTCGAAGTCGGCCACCGAGGTGAACGACCGGTAGACGCTCGCGAAGCGCAGGTAGGCGACCTCGTCGAGCTCCCGAAGGGGGCTCAAGATGGCCAGCCCGACCTCGTGGGCGGGAACCTCCGCCGCGCCTGTTGCGCGGATGGTGTCCTCGACCTTCTGGGCGAGCAGTTGCAACTGGTCCTCGGCGACCGGCCGGCCCTGACAGGCCCGTCGAACTCCGGCGACCACCTTGGTGCGATTGAAGGGCTCGCTCACGCCGCTGCGCTTGACCACCGCGAGGACGGCCTCTTCCACCGTGGTGAACCGGCGCCCGCACTGGGGGCACGAACGGCGACGACGCGTGGTCGCGCCCTCGTCGGCCTCCCGAGAGTCGATGACCCGGCTGTCGGCGTTGTGGCAGAACGGGCAACGCATGCGGCTCACCTCCTCTCCGGCGTCGGCCTCGCACCCTGTCCGGACGGACGTGGCGCGGGGGCTGTCAGCCGATCCGCCCGGCCGGCCTGTGGACCCTCCTGGGGACATCCGGTGGATGCCCCGGGGAGAACCTGAGGACGGACCTGTGGACGGGCTTACAACTCTGTAACTACTAGATGTAGGGGAACCCTAAGCCGCGGTACACAAGATGTGCAAGCGATAGGGGCACCGGCGTGTTCCGTTCGAGCACCGCGTTCACCAGGGAGAACAGCGCATCCCACGAGTCACACGACACGCCGGGAGGACGCGCCCGAAGGGCGGGCGGACCCCCGAAGGGCGGGCAGACCCCCGAAGGGCGGGCAGACCCCCGAAGGGCGGGCAGAGCCCCGGCGGGCGCGCGGGGGCGGGCGCGGCCGCTGAGCAGGGGTCGATGCCGGCGGCCCGGACCCGACAGGTCCGCCGCGGGCACCCAAGGCGGGCGCCCGGGGCGCACCTGGGCGCACCTGGGCGCACCTGGGCGCCGTTGTCCCGACCCGAGGCGCGCGCCGGGAACGAGGTCGACGAACGCGGTCAGACGCCGGTTCGGGAGCCGCCGACCCGGGGACGACGCGAGTGCGAGGTGAGATCGGCAAGGCGCATCGGCCGAGTGAGCAGATCCGGCTCTGCGTCCTGACAGGCAGGACCGACGTTCAGCGGCGCGGGGAGCAGCTCGTTGACGCGCGCCCGCAGCGGCGTGGACGCGACCGCAGCGTCGGCCCCGGCGGCGATGACGGGAAGCAGACCCGTGTCGGCTGCCCGGTGCCGGCCCGGGTCTGCCGGGGCACGGTGCCGCCCACGGAGTCCACCGTCGACAGCGGCAGACCCCGCGGGGGACGTGTCGGTGAAACCGGCACCCATGGACGGGGCGGCAGCGGACGGGGCACCAGCGGACGAAACGGAGGCCGGCGTGGCGGGGACAGCCGGCACCGGGAGCGCCACCAGAGTGGCGGTGTCGGGCGCGCGGCCCCGCCGGCCGGAACGAGGGGCACTGCCGGAGATTCGCGTGGGCGCGACCGACCGATCCCGGACCAGCGGAAGGCTGGCCGTCTCGAAGGGGTCACGTGCGCCGGCGCGCCCAGCATCGGTCGATGACGCACGCGCCTCCGGGCTCGCCGGCGTGACCTGGGCGCTCTCGAAGGACTCCTCGGGCGCCACCGACAGGTGCCGCTCCGGCAGTCGCAGGGCGGTCAGATCGGTCCAGGCCGACTCCTCGACGTCATCCACTACCACTCGAACCCAGACCTGACAGGTGCCATCCGGGTCGTGCCGCCAGCCGAGGAGCTGCCCGGGCCGCCACTCCCCCCTCTGGTGGACCTCGACGGCCTGGGGCTGAGTGGTGAACACGGCTGCTCGGTTCTCCATGGCGCTTGACACGTCTCGACCGTATGCGCCCGGGCGACCACAGTGCGTGAAGGCGCCCGCGCAGAGGATTGACGAAGTCCGCGCCCGACGTTGTGGAGCTCTTGCCGTGGCGTCGCCGATCACCTCGGCGCCGGAGTATGGCCCGGGAGTTCCACGGCTTGCGTCATGGCAGTTGGAGCACCTGGCCGGGCGCCAGATCGGCGCTCCGGAGGCCATTCGTTCGCTGAATCTCGTCGACGACTGCACGGACGTCATCGCCGGGGCCCGCCAGGAAGGTGGCGATCGACCAGAGGGTGTCGCCCGACTGGACCACCACACTGCTCTCCCCCGCCAGTCGCAGCTCTCCGGCGCCTCCGACCAGCGGCCCGAGCCACGAACCGAGCGCCACGCCGCTGGCCAGCGCCAGCACGACCGCGAGCCGGCGCGCCCTCCGGGTCGGTCGCAGCCGGGCGCGCCCCGTGCGAGCCGGCGCAACACGAGGAGCCCAGGGGCGCCCTGCCCCCTGGCCGGGCGGCACGGCGACGGACCCCATGGCGACACGGCGCGCCGCGGGATCGTGCCGGCGCCGCGCACGGACCGTCCGCCGCTCGATCGGCTCGCGGACAGCCACCCGCTTGGGCACGCATCGGGAGGGGTGCTGCACCGCATCTGATTCCACACCGGTGCCCGCCACCAGCCTGGGCCGCCACGGCGCCCGCACCTCCTCGTCGAACTCCAGCACGGCCTGCTGCACACACCCCATGTCCGCTCCTCTCCACCGCCGCAGTGCCATCCACCGCGGCACCATCCAGTCGAACGAACGTTCGATTCGAACGACTGTTCGATGTTCTACCGCACGGGTCCGACGAAAGCGACCGGACACGACGCCACTTCGAACATGTGTTTGATCAACGCGGGTTCCCGCGCTACGGTTCGTTCCACGAACAGGACGCTGCGCAAGCGGCGGGCGAGGAGGCGACGTGGCGGAGAAGAGTGGTACGGGGAGCGGCCGCAAGGCTTCCGGGAACGCCACCGCGGAGACGGAGTCGGCCACGGTCCGCTCCTTCCCCGACCGAGGTACCGACGGCGACGGCCTGACCCAGCGGCAGCGCCGCGTCCTCGAGGTCATCCACGACTCGATCGAACGGCGTGGTTACCCGCCCTCGGTGCGCGAGATCGGTGAGGCGGTGGGGCTCTCCTCCGCGTCCTCGGTGGCCCACCAGCTGTCGGTGCTGCAGAAGAAGGGCTGGCTCCGGCGCGACCCGAACCGCCCGCGTGCGCTCGACGTCCGCCTGCCCGGCGACTCCTCCCGGGCCGCCACGGCGCTGTCTGAGGTCGACCCCACGACCGGCGAGACGGCGGCCGCCCCCACCTACGTACCGCTGGTGGGCCGGATCGCTGCCGGTGGTCCCGTGCTCGCCGAGCAGGCCGTGGAGGACGTCTTCCCACTCCCGCGCCAGCTGGTCGGTGACGGCACCTTGTTCATGCTCAAGGTCGCCGGCGACTCCATGGTGGAGGCCGCCATCTGCGACGGCGACTGGGTGGTTGTACGCCAGCAGCCGACCGCCGAGAACGGTGAGATCGTCGCCGCGATGATCGACGGCGAGGCCACGGTCAAGACCTACAAGCGCCGCGACGGTCATGTGTGGTTGCTGCCGCACAACCCCGCGTACGAGCCCATCCCCGGCGACGACGCCAGCATCCTGGGACGCGTGGTCAGCGTGCTCCGCCGGATCTGACCTCATCCAGGGCCGACCGGTCGCCGACGCCCGGTCGCGCCTCCGGCGGCACGCCGGAAGGGGCCAGCCGGAAGCCCGGCGCCGGAACTCAGGTCCGGCGACGCAGCTTTCCGCTGAGCCACACGACAACCGTCGCCACGGCGGCCGCGATGAGGCCGGTGGTGATGGGCGAGAGCCCGGAGCTGGTCAGGTCGCTCAGGCTCGGCACCGGGCCCGTGGCAGCCGGCGCCGCGACCGCCACGGCCGCGTTCGGCAGGGGCACGACGGTGAGGGCACTCGGAGAGCCTTCGCTGGCCACGACCAGCTGCCGGCTGTCCGCGGTGAAACTGATCGCCTCTCCCTGCGGGGAGTCGGGCAGCGCGATGCGGACCGGATCGCTCGCCAGGGCGGCCAGCACGTCCGAGCCCGTGAGGGACCAGACGTAGGCGTCGGTGTAGGTGCGCAAAGCCAGGTGCCGCCCGTCGCGGGCGACCGCCCCGCCGGTGACCATGAGCTGGCCGGCGCGCCCCACGGGCCCGCCGGCCGTGCCGGTGAGCGTCAGGTTGACGCCACCGACCTTGGCGAGCGCCACCGTGCCGCCGTCGACCAGCGTGGCCCCGGGTCGGTACACGGCACTCGCGCCCAGCACCTCCTTGGTCACGAGGTAGGGGGTGCCGTCGGGTGCCAGCAGCAGCGCCTCGGTGTCGTGCGCGCCGTCGGGATAGCTGAGCCGGAACAGGGAGACCGACCCGTCGGGGGCGAGCGCGTGCAAGGCCACGGTTGACCGGCTGCCGGTGTTGTCCCCGGTATCGGCCAGCCACACCGTGCCGTCGGAACCGACCGCCAGGTCCTCCGGGTCGTACGGGTCGACGGGCACGGTGTGCACGTCGACGACCTGACAACCGGCGTCCAACGCGAAGACCGCCACCCTGTCGCCGCCGTCGTTGATCGCCAAGGTGCGGTCACCGACATCGACCAGGCCGGAGAGCTCAGACAACCGGGGATCGCTGACCTGGCAGCGGGTCACGGCCCCGGCGGCCGCCGGAGGGGGTGTGCCGGCTTCCTCGGCCGAAGCGGGCGAAGCCGGCACGGCGAAGCCGAGGACCACCGCGGCCCCGAGGGCTCCCCCGGCGGCCAGCAGCCGTCCCCGCACACGGCTAGGCGGACTGCCGGCCTGCATGGGCACGAACCCAGCGTGACAGAACGAGTGCGTCGAGTGCGTGAACCACGCCCAGCAGCAGGATCCCCACGGCGGCACCGACCACCGCGTCGGTGACCCAGTGGAAATCGAGGGACACCATGGCGGCCCCCGTCGCCAGGGGCCCCACCACGGCGAGCCACCACAAGGCCCGCTGCAGGCGTCCGGGCAATCCGTACTCGACGGCCTGCCACCGGGCGACCCCCCACATCAACACGGCATTGGCCACGTGCCCCGAGGGGAAGGAAGCGCCGTCGCCGTGGAAGAAGAACGAGCCGGGGAACCCGGGCGCGGTCCGGCCGGTGCCGCCCTTGATCGCGTAGATGGCCACGGTGAGCAGCGCGAGCGCCACCAGGACACGGATCAGCGGCAGCCACGTCCGGCGTCGCCAGCCCAGATAGCCGACCAGACCGGCCAGGACGACGAGGATCGTCACCCGGCCACCGACCTGCGTGACCGCCCAGACGAGTGGATACGCGGCGGAGTTCTCCAGCCCCCAGTCGCTCACGATCTCCGAGACGCGCAAATCCATGCGCTCGAGCCGCCCCCGGGTGAACAGGTCGACGGTCACGAGGACCCCGACCACCAACGCCGAGACCAGCAGCCACCACGGTGGCCGGCCGGCCGAGACGGAGCGCACGGGCTCGAGCCGGCCGGCGTCCCGCATCACGCCGCTGGTCATCCGGTCACCGTACCGGGCCGTGACCTCCCCGTGACCTGACGAGCCGGGCCGCGCGCCACGAGCTCACCCGACAGGGGCGGCGAACTCCTCGAGCGCGGCCGCCAAGTCGCCGGCCACGCGGGCCACGAGCCGGGTGCCAGAGGCTTCGTGCTGCTCGCTGAGCACCTCGCCGTCCCGGTGCACCCGGGCGACCAGGTCACCGCGGCCGTAGGGCACCAGCACGTCGACGTCGACGTTGGGGTGCGGCAGGCGGGCAGCGATGAGCTCGCGGAGCCCGTCGATGCCGGCGCCGGTCCGGGCCGACACCCACAGCGCGCCGGGCAGCGCACGGCGGAGGGTGAGGACGTCGTCCTCGGTCATGGCGTCGACCTTGTTGACGACGATGACTTCCGGCACCGCAGCGGCGTCGATCTCACCGAGCACCACCCGCACGGCATCGATCTGGCCCAGCGGATCGGCGTCGGAGCCGTCGACGACGTGCAGCAGCAGGTCGGCCGCGGCCACCTCCTCGAGCGTCGAGCGGAAGGCGTCGACCAGCTGGTGCGGCAGGTGTCGCACGAAGCCGACCGTGTCCGTGAGGGTGTACTCCCGGCCGTCTGGTGACTGGGCGCGGCGCACCGTCGGATCCAGGGTCGCGAACAGTGCGTTCTCGACCAGCACGCCGGCACCGGTCAGCGCGTTGAGCAGGCTCGACTTCCCGGCGTTGGTGTAGCCGGCGATGGCGACGCTGGGGGTGGCGTTGCGGTCGCGGCTCGAGCGCTGCGTCGCCCGAGCGGTCGCCATGCCGGCGATCTCCCGGCGCAGCTTGCTGACCCGGGAACGGATTCTCCGCCGGTCGGTCTCGATCTTCGTCTCACCGGGGCCGCGGGTACCGATGCCGCCACCGCCGGCCACCCGGCCACCGGCCTGCCGGGACAGCGACTCACCCCAGCCGCGCAGTCGCGGCAGCATGTACTGCATCTGAGCGAGCTCGACCTGGGCCTTGCCCTCCCGGCTGCTGGCGTGCTGGGCGAAGATGTCGAGGATCAGCGCCGTCCGGTCGACGACCTTCACCTTGAGGATCTTCTCCAGCTGGGTGAGCTGGCCCGGGGTCAGCTCACCGTCGCAGACGACGGTGTCGGCGCCGGTCGCCGCGACGATGTCGCGGATCTCGATGGCCTTGCCGGAGCCGACGTAGGTGGCGGGGTCGGGCTTGTCGCGTCGCTGGCTGACCGCCTCCAGCACCTCGGAACCGGCGGTCTCCGCGAGAGCCGCGAGCTCGACGAGCGAACGATCGGCGTCTACCTGCGTCCCCTCGGTCCACACCCCGACCAGCACGACGCGCTCGAGGCGCAGCTGGCGGTACTCGACCTCGGTGACGTCGGCGAGCTCGGTCGAGAGCCCCGCCACGCGACGGAGGGCGCCGCGCTCCTCGAGCGCATAGGACCCGGTCGTGTCGTCGGCCTCGTCCCACCGGTCGACGGGTGACGGGGCGGTGCCCCGCTCGGAGGAGGCGGAGTCACGGGCGGTTGTCATCGGGTTCAGCGTTGCACGCCCCTGCGTCAGAGGCACCTGAGTTGTCATCGCCCGGTACAACACCTCCTCCGTCCGGGTGCATCCCGCTGGACCGAACGGATTTGCCGGAGCGCTGGGCAGGCGTGACGGTGGATCGTCCGGGTAGGGGCCGGACAACGCACCGACGTGAGGAGGACCGATGACCGACAGTGGCGCCAGCAGCCTGGGCTCCGACAGCGACCTCGACGACCCCGGCCGCGATCCGAAGGGCCTCAACCCGCCCAGGAACCCCCTGGGTGGCGGGCCGGACCAGGACAGCGGACGCGGCGAACCGTCGGGAAGCCCCAGCACCGAGGGGCAATCGATGATGCCGGAGGCGCCGACCGAGGACGACGGCCGCGTCTGAGACGAGTCAGGCCGCCGGCCACTCCGGCCGCGTCATCCACTCCTGGCAGAGGACGCCCGCCGAGACGATCACGGCCGGGCCGGTGAGCACCGTCGTCCCCTCGGCGAACCGCACCGACAACCGGCCCCCCGGCACGTCGACGAGCACGGTCCCCTCGGACCGGTCCTCGGCAACGAGCGACGCGTAGGCGGCGGCGCACGCGCCGGTGCCGCAGGAGCGCGTCTCGCCGACACCGCGCTCGAAGACTCGTAGCCGGATGTGTGCGCCCGGTTCGACCACGTTGACGATCTCCACGTTGGTGCCGTCGGGGAAGACGGCCGCGTCGAAGGTGGGTGACCGGGTCAAATCGAGGTCGTCGACCGGCACCTCGGTCAGCGCCGCCAGGTGCGGGTTGCCCATCGAGACGGCGATGCCGGGGAAGGCCTGCCCGCCCACGACGGCGACGCCCCGCCCGAACGGTCGCGGGGCCCCCATGTCGACCCAGTACTCGCCGTCAGGTGTGGCGCCGACCCGACGGGGCCCGCCGCGAGTGCCGACCAGGACGCCGGCCTGGCAGGTGCCGCGGTCGAGCAGTCCCTCGCTGACCAGCACGTGGAGGAAGAGCCGAATGCCGTTGCCGCACATCTCGGCGTAGGAGCCATCGGCGTTGCGGTGGTCCATGAACCACTCGCAGCGGTCCAGGTCGGGACCCAGCACGTCGGGCGCGTCCGGTACGTCGACGCTGCGCACAAGCCGTAGGACGCCGTCACCGCCGAGGCCCGACCGCCGCTCGCACAGGCGGCGGACCATCGCCGCGTCCAGCCGGTCGCCGGCCCACACGGTGCCGGCGGGGTCGGGCAGCACGACGAAATCGTTCTCGGTGCCGTGCCCGATGAGCACCCGCGGAGCCGCTGTCACCGTTCGATCCTACGGTCGGCGAATGCCGCGGTGACGACGTCGAGCAGATCGGGGCGGCCGGCGTCCAACCAGGTCAGCGCCGGGTCGCGCCGGAACCAGGACCGCTGGCGACGCACGAACCGGCGGGTGGTGCTGACCGTCCGCTCCCGCGCCTCGTCGGCCGACAGGACGCCGTCGAGCTGGGCGAGCACCTGGGCGTATCCGAGTGCCCGGGACGCCGTAGGGCCCTCACGCAGCCCTTGGGCGACCAGCGCCTCCACCTCGGCCACGAAGCCGGTGGCCCACATGCGGTCGACGCGGGTGGCCACCCGTTCGTCGAGCTCGGCCGGTGCCCGGTCCAGCCCGAGGACGATGGCCGGGTAGTGCGGCTTCGGCTCGGGCATCGAGGCGAGGAACGGGCCGCCGGTCAGCTCGATCACCTCCAGGGCGCGCACGATCCGCCGTCCGTTGCTGGGCAGGACCGCCGCACCCGCCGCCGGGTCCAGCCGGGCCAGCCGGGCGTGCAGCCCGGCCGGTCCGATGGCGTCCAGTTCGCCCTCCAGGCGCGCCCGGACCGCTGGGTCGGTGCCCGGGAAGTCGAGTTCGTCCAGCACCGCACGCACGTACAACCCGGAGCCGCCGACGAGCAGCGGCACCACCCCCGCATCGCGCAACCGGTCGATCTCCGCCCGGGCCCGCAGGCGGTACTCGGCCACGGACGCCGGCTCGCGGACGCTCCACAGGTCGAGCAGGTGGTGCGGAACACCGCCGCGCTCGGCCATGTCCGGCTTGGCCGTGCCGATGTCCATGCCCCGGTAGAGCTGCATCGAGTCGGCGTTGACCACCTCGCCGCCGAGCCGCCGGGCCAGGTCGACGGCGAGAGCGGTCTTGCCGGTGGCGGTCGGGCCGACCACCGCGACGACGGGAGGAGCGCTCATGCCACCCCCCAGTCCGCGGCGAGGTAGCCGACACCGAAGGGGGCGGCGTCGTAGCGCAGCCGCGCCGTGATGCGCCGACCGGCAACGGCGGTACCGACCGCCTGCCACGTGGGCACGCCCGCCGCCAGCAGCCGCTCCCCCTCATCGGCGTCCAGAGCCGCCAGCCCGGCGGCGTCGCCGGATGTCATGGCCGCAGCGACGGCGGCGTCGAACGGCTCCGCCGCGTCGTCGAGGTAGCCCGGCGCCTTCACGCTGCGACGGGCAGAGCCGTCGCCCATGGCCAGGACGCCGACCGGCCCGGGCAGCGTGTTCAGCAGGCCACCCAGCTCCCCGGGCGCGACGCCCACCCGCGTGCCGCCGAAGGCCGCCTCGTCGAGCAGCCATGCCCCCACGGTGTGCGCAAGGGGCACCTGCCGTCCGCCCGGGCGGACGCGGCCGTCGAAGGGGATCTCGAGGGCGACGCCGAAGCCGGCGAGACTGCCGGCGTCCCCGGTTCCGAAACGCTCCCCTTCGGCCGCACCGGCCCCGACCACGACGACGACCTCCGGCCGGATCGCCAGCATCGCGGCGACCGCCTCGGCGCACGCTCCGCGCAGCAGCCGCGTCGGAGGCTCCGCCCGACCCTCCACCGCGGGGAGCAGCAGCGGTGGGGACGGGCAGAAGGCGACGGCGAAGGCCGCACGGGTCTCCGGGACCGGGAGTCCTTCAGGAACGGCACGCACCACAGCAGTGTCGCCGATGCGACGTGGGACACTGCGCAGCGTGTCGAGCACGGACAACCCCGGGAACGGGGAGCAGCAGGCCACTTCGCCGATTGCGGAGACTTCCGAAGCGACTGCCGGAGAGGTGGGAGCGCCGGACGAGAGCACCGCGGAGACCGCGGGCATCGCACACCCGCCGGCGACGCCCGACGCGGCCGCC
>JAOPWJ010000079.1 GCA_025965715.1 Blastococcus sp.
CCCGCCGGCGTCGTCCCTGGTCACGGTGTCGGACATCGTCGCCCTGCCTCTCCGATGAAGTCGTCGGTGGTGCCTCACCTTGTCACGGGGCCGCGCCGTGGCCGGCGGTCGGAGACTCCAGGGAGTCTCGGGAGAGCCGAGGCCACCGAGATGGACGCACGTCTCCCGGCAGACTGGCTTCCTCCCGGCAGACCTGGCTTCCTCCCGGCCGGCCGGCCGGCCTGGCCGCGCCGGCGGTGGTCACCGCCTCGGCCTCCTCCCGCCGACCGCGGAGGTACCTGCGGTCCCGGCTGGGTCGATGTGTAGACAGGACCCGAAATGGACAACGAGAGCCAGGGGGCGAAGCGAGACCGCTCCCGGGCGGCATCGTGGCAGCCCGCACGTAGCCGAGCCGGACAGGACGAGGAGTGACCCCCGTGGTCGAACCAGGTCGACGGTGCCTGGGCGACCGGTACGAGTTGCACCAGCTCATCGCCACGGGCGGCATGGGCCAGGTCTGGCGAGGCCAGGACCTCGCGCTGCAGCGTCCGGTCGCGGTGAAGGTCCTCCGGAGCGAGTACACCGGCGATCCCACCTTCCTCGCCCGCTTCCGGGCCGAGGCGCAGAACGCGGCCTCACTGAGCCACCCGAACATCGCCGCCGTCTTCGACTACGGCGAGGTGACGGCGCAGGACGGCACGGGTGAGACGCTGGCCTACCTGGTGATGGAGCTGGTCACCGGGGAGCCGCTGTCGGCGCTGCTCGCGCGCGAAGGTGGCCTGGGCACCCCCACAACCCTGTCGATCCTGCGCCAGACGGCGTTCGCCCTCGGCGAGGCGCACCGAGCCGGCATGGTCCACCGCGACGTGAAGCCGGGCAACATCCTGGTCTGCTCCGACGGCCACGTGAAGATCACCGACTTCGGCATCGCCTGGTCCGCGCGCAGCGTCGCGCTGACCCGCACCGGACAGGTGATCGGCACCCCGCAGTACCTCTCCCCCGAGCAGGCGGAGGGCAAGCTCGCCACCCCGGCCAGCGACGTCTACGGGCTCGGGCTCATCGGCTACGAGTGCCTCACGGGACGGCCGGCCTTCGAGGGTGACAACCCCGTCACCATCGCGCTCAAGCAGGTGCGGCAGGACCCCGAGCCGCTACCGGTTGAGCTGCCACCGGCCGTTCGAACGCTGATCGGCCGGGCCCTGGCGAAGAATCCTGCGGCCCGCTTCGCCGACGGCGACGCCTTCGTGGCCGCCATCGAGGACGTGCTGGCCGGACGGGCGATCCCCCCGGCCCCGGACACCCGCGCCGTCGACGTCCCGGTCGGCGCCGTCCCCCCGCCCGGGGCCAGTCGGGAGGACGCCCGACCCACGCGGGTGACCGGTGGTGTCCTGCGCCCCCCGGTGGCGCGTCGTCGCAGCCGGATCTCCGTCGTCCTCCTGCCGCTACTGGGGCTCCTCGCCGGTGCGGGCATCGCCGCTGGAGTGCTCAACGCACTGGCCCACGACACTCCCTCGTCACCCGCCGCTGCCGCCGAGCAGCGCGAGGACGCGGCCATCGTCCTGGACGCCGCCGACTACATCGGCCAGCCCGTGGCCCAGGTGGTCGCCGACCTGGAGGCGCTGGGTCTCTCCGTGGACCAGCGGGCCCAGCCGGCGCCCGACGCGGTGCCGGGCATGGTGACCGACGTCCGCCCAGCAGGACGGCAACTGGCCCGGGGCGACACCGTGGTCGTGTACTTCGCCGAGGCCGGAACCCGAGCCGGCGGTGGCGGCGGCGGCGGTGGCGCCGAGGAGCACTCGGCGGTCACCGGCGCGGCGCTGGTCTCGGGCGGCAGCACGGAGCCCTCGGCGGCCACCGCAACCGAGGCCTCGCCGACCGACGAGCCCTCGGCCACGGAAGCGACCGAGGAGCCGACGCTGTCCGCGAGCCCGACCCCGTCCGAGCCCACCTCCGCCGAGCCGACCGAGTCCAGCGCGACCGAGAGCACGACGACGGAGGCCACCGAGTCGACGGCGGCGACGTCGACCTCTACGGCGGCGGCGGGCACCTCCACCGACGCCGGGTCGAGGTGATGCCCCGGTCGCGGGTCAGGCGCGGGGGCGGGGGCCGATCCAGAGCGCGCCGCCAAGCGAGACGAGGGCGGCGGTGAGGACGAAGCCCCGGTCGGTGTCGACCCTGGGCAGGACCACGAGCAGCCAGAAGACCGACAGCCCGACCAGTCCCGCGGCGGCCACCCGCCACGTCGGCCCGCTCCGCAGCCGGTTGCCCGCGGGATAGAAGGCGGCGAAAGCCAGCAGCCCGAGCGCCGCGCACAGGGTGGCGAACGCCGACCAGAGTGGCACCGTGGACCAGAGCGACTCCCCGCCGAAGTCCAGGCTCACCCCGAGGACCACCAGCAGGATGGCGACGGCGGCGAGCCCCAGCCCGATCAGTGCGGGGCGGTCCAGCGGGCCGCGGGCACGGGCAGGCCTCCCCGTGCGACCAGGAACGGCGACGTCGGACTCGAGGGTGTCCGGCCAGGACGGCACCGCGGAACCCGGGGTGTTCCCATCAGGCGGTGTGACCGGCGGCGGGAAGGGAGGGGCGGTGGCCGGCGGGGCGGGGGACGGCGGCGTCGTCGCTGCCGCCGGCGGCGGAACCGGCGGGGTGCCCAGGCCGGGCAACCCGGGTACGAAGTCCACCGGGCCGGTGGGCTGCGGTGCACCCACGGGGACCGGCGCGGGGGGTGCGGCCACGGGGACCGCCGCGGGGGGTGCGGCGTCCGGATGGGGAGGCAGGCTCTTGCCCGCCGCGGTTGATCCGGCGGGTGCGGCCACCGGGATCTCCTGGGTGGTCGGCGGCCGGTCGCCTGCCGGATCGGCGGGTGACCGGTCCTCGGACGGGAAGCTCACGGGTCCTCCTCGCGGCTCCGGGAGTCCGCCTATCGGACCCGCTCCGCCCAGCACCGTAACGGCCCGGACGAAACCGGTCGGCGAGGCGCCCCGGGGGCCGTCCGCCTAGGGTCGGCCCGTGGTCACGCGCGCCGGCATCGTCGTCACGGGGACCGAGGTGCTGACCGGGCGGGTCTCCGACCGCAACGGCCCCTGGCTCGCCGAACAGCTCCGTCTCCTCGGAGTCGATGTAGGTCACGTCGTCGTCGTGGGGGACCGGCCCGCCGACCTCAGTGCCGCGCTGGCCTTCCTCGCGGGCACCGGCGTGGCGGTGGTGATCACCTCGGGCGGGCTCGGTCCGACCGCCGACGACCTCACGGCCGAGGTGGTGGGGGAGTTCCAGGGCCGGCCCTCGTCGGTCGACCCCGCGCTGGAGCAGCGGATCGCCGCGGTCGTCGAAGGACTGATGGCCCGTCGGGGATGGCGAACCGACGCGGAGGCGACCGCCGCCGGCGTCCGCAAGCAGGCGCGGGTGCCCGAGGGTGCGACGGTGCTCGAGCCGGTGGGCACCGCGCCCGGTCTCGTCGTCCCGCCGGCCGAGGGCCGTTCGGGCCCGGTCGTCCTCGTGCTGCCCGGCCCGCCGGCGGAGCTGCAGGGCATGTGGCCGGCCGCCGTCGCCGCGGACGCGACGCGAGGTGCGCTCGCCGGGCGGGCGGAGCTGCGACAGGAGGTCGTTCGGCTCTGGGGCACGCTGGAGGCGCAGCTCGCCGTGACGCTGCGCGAGCACGAGCACGACCTGGCCGGCTTGGAGATCACCACCTGTCTGCGCGAGGGCGAGCTCGAGATCGTCACCCGCTTCCCGCCTGACGCACAGCCCGCCTACGACCGGCTGAGCGCCGTCCTGGCCGCGGACTACGCCGACACCCTGTTCTCGACGGGCCCGACGCTCGACGACCTCGTCGCCGGCGCCTTCGCCGAGCGCGGTCTCACGGTTGCGACGGCGGAGTCCTGCACCGGTGGACTCCTGGCCGCCCGGCTCACCGAGCGGCCAGGCTCGTCGGCGTGGGTGCTGGGCGGGGTGACGGCGTACGCGAACTCCGCCAAGGAGCAGTTGCTCGACGTTCCCGCGGACGTGCTCGCCGAGCACGGCGCGGTGAGCCCGGAGGTCGCGATCGCCCTGGCCGACGGTGCCCGCGCCAGGTTCGGGGCGGACGTGGGGGTGGGCATCACGGGGATCGCCGGGCCGGGCGGCGGAACGGAGGACAAGCCGGTGGGCACGGTGCACCTGTGCGTGGCCGGTCCGGGGAGGCGGGAGTCGCGGGCGCTGGTGTTGCCGGGCTCCCGGTCGACTGTGCGGGAACGTTCCGTCACGCGGGCGATGCACCTGCTCCGCGCCCTCCTCCTGGGCGGCCCGCCGGCGTGATGTTGATCAGGTGACCTGATCGTTAGGGGTCCTGGCTCACCGTCGACAGTGAGCCAGGACCCCAAACGATCAGCTGACCTGATCGTCAGTCGCTACCGTCCCGGCATGACTGCCACCCACGCGGTGACCAATCAGACCCCGCCACTGACCGGCCACGACCCGATCGCGGGCGACGCGGCGCTGGCCGAGGCATGCCTCCGGCACGCGGACGCGGCGACCCTGAACTCCCTGGCCGGCCTCGGACGCCTGGCCGGCAGCGAGCAGGCGCGGGAGTGGGGTCGGCTCGCCGACGAGAACCCGCCGAAGCTGCGCACCCACGACCGGTACGGGCACCGCATCGACGAGGTGGAGTTCCACCCCGCCTGGCACGACCTGATGCGCACCGCCGTCGAGCACGGTCTGGCCGGCGCGCCGTGGCGCGATGCGAACCCTTTCGCGCACGTCCGCCGGGCAGTCGGCTACCTCGGATGGACCCAGGTGGAGATGGGGCACGGCTGCCCGGTGACCATGACCTACGCGGCCGTCCCGGCGCTGCGGCGCACCCCCGAGCTGGCCGCGCGGTACGAGCCCGGGCTCACGGCGACGGTGTACCAGTTCGGCCTGGACGAACCGGCTGGCAAGCGCGGGCTGGTCGCCGGCATGGGCATGACCGAGAAGCAGGGCGGCTCCGACGTCCGGGCGAACACCACCCGCGCCGTTCCGCAGCCCGACGGCGCGTACCGGCTCACCGGTCACAAGTGGTTCACCTCCGCTCCCATGAGCGACCTCTTCCTGGTCCTGGCGCAGCTCGACGAGGGCATCTCGTGCTTCCTCGTCCCGCGGGTGCTACCCGACGGCAGCCGCAACGAGTTCCGCCTGCAGCGGCTCAAGGACAAGCTCGGCGACCGGTACAACGCCTCCAGCGAGGTGGAGTTCGAGGGGACGACGGGATGGCTCGTCGGGGAACCGGGCCGGGGGGTGCCGGCCATCATCGAGATGGTCAACACCACCCGGCTCGACTGCGTGCTCGGCTCGGCGGCCACCGTGCGCGCGGCGGTCACCCAGGCGATCCACCACGCCGGTTCCCGCCGGGCCTTCGGTGCGCTGCTGGTCGACCAGCCCCTCATGCAGAACGTGCTGGCCGACCTGGCGGTCGAGAGCGAGGCGGCGACGGCGCTGGCCGTGCGCCTGGCCGCGGCACTGGATGCGGGGGAATCGGCCTTCCTGCGGCTGGCGGGGGCGGCGGCCAAGTTCTGGGTCTGCAAGCGCACGCCGGCCGTCGTCGGCGAGGCGATGGAGGTGCTGGGCGGGAACGGCTACGTCGAGGAGTCCGGGTTGCCGAGGCTCTACCGGCAGGCGCCGCTGAACTCGATCTGGGAGGGCTCGGGCAATGTCATCGCGCTCGACGTCCTCCGGGCGATGGGCCGCTCCTCCGACACGCTGGCCGCGGTGAACGCCGAGATCGGGCTGGCCAGAGGCGTCGACGGCCGGTTCGACGACGCCGTCAAGCGGCTGCACGCCGAGCTCGGCGACCCCGACCAGTTGCCCCTCCGCGCCCGCCGCATCGCCGGTCTGCTCGCGCTCTGTCTGCAGGGGTCACTGCTGCTCCGGCACGCGCCGGAGGGGGTTGCCGACGCCTTCTGCGCCACCCGCCTGGGCGGGGACTGGGGGGCGGTCCTCGGCACGATGCCCTCCGGCGTGTCGACACGGGACATCGTGCGCCGGGCTACCGTCGGGGTTGTCTGAGGGCCCTCCGCTGGCATTAGTCTCGGTTCGGATCGGGTGTTGTTCGCGCGGCACGCAGCGATCGATCCGGGGCCGCAGCTTGCATGGGGCGGGGCGATCAACCGCGGGGGACGGAGAACGGGCACGGTGCCACACGAGGACGAGGACGGGACGTCGGACGCCGAACCCGACCTGTTCGCCTCACTGCCCGATGCCGTCTACCGCCTCGATCCCGGCGGGCGTTTCACCTACCTCAACCACGCCGCCGAGACTCTGCTCGGGCGCCGCTCCGAGGAGCTGCTGGGCCGTGACATCCGCGACGTCTTCCCCGGCACCCGGGGGTCCGCGCTGGAGGACGGCTACCTGCAGGTCTTGGCCGACGGGGGGTCGCGCGACTTCGCGTACTTCCACGTCGCACAGCAGCGCTGGTACGAGGTGCGGGCCTTCCGCAGCCTGGGCGGGCTCGCCGTCTTCTTCCGCGACGTGGACGCGCACCACCGGGACGACCGTGAGCGCGACGACGCGATCCGGGAGCTCGCCTCCGTCCTCGAGTCGCTGCCGGCGGCGACAGTGCTGGTGGGTGAGGACGGGCGGATCCTGTCGGCCAACCGCTCCTGGGTCGCCGACGGTCAGCTCCTGGGGAGTGGCGGTGTCCGGCCCGGCGGCGTGGGCGACGACTACCTGACGGTGATGGCACGCGGACTGGCGCCTGAGCACCACGCGGCCATCGTGGAGGGGATCACCCGCCTACGCAGCGAGCCGTCGGACTCCCACGTCACGTTCGACTACGAGTACTCGGCGCTGCTGGGCACGTCGGTGAAGTGGTTCCGCCTGCAGGCCGCGCGGGTGGCCGGCACCGGCCGCACGGTGGTCAGCCACGTCGAGGTCACGGAGCGGGTGCGCAGCGAGCAGGCGTTGGCCTGGCAGGCGGCGCACGACGACCTCACCGGCCTCGCCAACCGTGCCGAGCTGCTGCGTGCGGTCGGCACCGCACTCACCGGCGGCGACGAGGCGAGCGCGGCCCTGCTCGTCCTGGATCTGGACGGCTTCAAGACGATCAACGACTCGCTGGGACAGGAGGTGGGCGACGGTCTTCTGCGCCAGGTCGGCGCCCGGCTGGTCGAACGGGTACGGCCGGGGGACGTGGTCGGGCGCCTGGGTGGGGACCAGTTCCTCGTCCTGGCCCACGACTGCGAGACCTCGGAGGCCGCCGCGCTCGCGTTCCGGCTCCAGACGTCCTTCTCGCTTCCGTTTACCGCGTCAGGGATCTCCGTTCCCCTGTCGGCCAGTATCGGCGTCGCGGTCGCCCGGCGGGGTCAGTGCGACGCACACCAACTGCTCAGTGACGCCGACGCGGCGATGTTCGCGGCGAAGAGCTCCGGGCGGGACCGAGTGCACCTGTTCAGCCCGGCGCTCCGGGAGGCCGCCCGCTGGCGGCTGGAGGTGGCCACCCGGCTTCGTGAGGACGCCATCGAC
This sequence comes from Blastococcus sp., assembly GCA_025965715.1. GTDB lineage: Bacteria > Actinomycetota > Actinomycetes > Mycobacteriales > Geodermatophilaceae > Blastococcus_B. The sequence continues at coordinate 7,453 of JAOPWJ010000079.1, forward strand.
CAGCTCGTCGTCCACTACCAGCCGGTGGTCCGCCTCGACACCGGCGCAGTCGAGGGGGTGGAGGCCCTGGTGCGCTGGCAGCACCCCGAGCGCGGGCTGCTGCCGCCCGACGCCTTCCTCTCCGTAGCGGAGGAGACGGGGCAGGTCATCCCGATCACCCGGTGGTTGCTGCGGGAGACCACGCGGCGGGCGGCCGACTGGGCCGCCCAGGGGCTGAGCCTGCGGATGTCGGTCAACGTCAGTGCGCGCCACTTCTCGGCCGAGACTCTCGTGCGCGACGTGCGGGTCGCCCTGCGCGAGTCCGGGCTGCCCGCCGACCAGCTCGTGCTGGAGCTGACCGAGACGAGCCTCGCCGAGGACCCGACCCGCGCCGAGGACCAGCTGACCGTGCTCCGCAGCTTCGGCGTCCGGGTCGCGATCGACGACTTCGGCACCGGCTGGTCCTCCCTGGCCCAGCTGTTCGCGCTCCCCATCGGCACCCTCAAAATCGACCGGTCCCTCATTGCGGCCTCCGAGCGGGCGTCGATCGGTGAGGCCGGCGCGGTGCTCTCGGCGATCGTGGGCCTGACGCGGACGCTCGGCATCCGGTCTGTGGCCGAAGGGGTGGAGACCATCGAGCAGCTGCGGATGGTGCGGGCGGCCGGCTGCGACCTGGCGCAGGGCTGGCTGCTCGGCCAGCCGATGCCCGCCGCGGAGCTGCCCGGCTGGGTGCGTGCCGTGCACGCGGCCGGCGGCGACCTCTGCGCCTTCGCCCTGGCTCAGGAGGCCGGAGTCGGCGCACCTGCCGTGTCCGACGCCGGGTGACCCGCTCCACTGTGACGTCCTCCACCCGCCCGGGCCGCGCCCCCTGGGGCCGCCGCGGCGGTC
>JAOPWJ010000105.1 GCA_025965715.1 Blastococcus sp.
CCCCGGCGGAGCCGCCTGCGGCGCCGGTCGCCCCGGCGGAACCGCCCGCGGCGCCGGAGCTCGTGGGCGCCGAGGTGTCGGCCGGCGTCGCGGCAGCGGGCTCGGGGCCCTGCAGGACCGGGCGGAACCTCAGCTGCGCCGTCGCTCCGAGCTGACGGGCCTGGTCGCCGTTGTCCCCAGGCACCGAGATGACGATGTTGGCGTCACCCTCCGTGACCACCTCGGCCTCGGCGACGCCGAGACCGTTGACCCGCTGCTCGATGATCTGACGGGCCAGCTCGAGGTCCTGCTGGGCCGGTGCCTGCCCGTCCGGCGTCTTCGCGGTGAGGGTCACGGTCGTGCCGCCGCGCAGGTCCAGACCCAGCTGCGGCGTGCGCTCGGTGCCCGTGAAGAAGATGAGGGCGTAGAGAGCGGCGACGATCAGCAGGAACGCGGCGAAGTACCGGCGGGCCGGCAGCGAACGGTTGGCCACGATGCTCCCCGGCTCAGTGGGCGCCGTCGGCAGGCTGCCCGCCGGTCGCGCCAGAGGTCCCGTCGGCTGCGGTCCCCGCCGGGTCACCGGCGGGCTTGCGCACCTCGAGGACGGCCGCACGCACGAAGGTGACGACCACCCCAGGGGCGATCTCCAGGTCCACCGTGCCCTCGTTGAGGCGCGCCACGGTGCCGTGCATGCCGCTGGTCGTCATGACCGGCGTCCCGATGGTCAGCGACTCCTGCAGTTCCTGGGCCCGCGCGGCCATGCGCTTGCGCTGCCGGGCGGGCAGCACGAAGAGCATGACGACGAGCAGTGCCACGACGATGATCGGGAAGTACTGGTCCATGGCGGATGTGCCTCTCTACCGCGCATGATGCTCGCGGTCGGTGCGGACCCCCATGGGTCCGCTCGGGTACGTGTTGCGGCGCGCCATCAGGCTCGCAAGGCCACCGGGCGGGACGCGCACGGCCGCGGCCTGACGAGTTGCGCGCCAGCGCGTTGGAGTCTAGGCGCCGAAGAGCGCCTGTGACGATGCACCCGGCAGAGGCGGTGCGCCGGGGGTCCCAGTGGCCACACCCCCCACTCCTCCCGCTCGGCTCTCGTCGACGACGGTTGCGGCCCGGCGGAGGGACGTCGCGCTCAAGCCTCGAACAGCGGCTCGGTCACGCCCTCCGCCCCGGGCGCGGACCCGGGAGTCGCGCTGCCGAGGGGCGGACCGCCCCGCGGCAGCGGCTGCCCGAGGTGTCGCCAGGCGGCCTCGGTCGCCACCCGCCCCCGGGGCGTGCGGGCCAGCAGACCGGCCCGCACCAGGAACGGCTCGCAGACCTCCTCCACCGTGTTGGACTCCTCGCCGACCGCAACGGCGAGGGTCGACACCCCCACGGGCCCGCCGTGGAAGCGGACCACCAGGGCCTCGAGGACGGCGCGGTCCAGCCGGTCCAGTCCCAGGACATCGACGTCGTAGAGCGCCAGCGCCGCCTGTGCCACCTCGCGGGTGACCCGCCCGTCGCCCTCCACCTCGGCGTAGTCGCGGACCCGGCGCAGCAGCCGGTTGGCGATTCGGGGCGTGCCCCGGGAGCGGCCCGCGATCTCTGCCGAGCCGTCCTCGGTCAGCTCCACCCCGAGCAGGTCAGCGCTGCGCCGCAACACCTGCTGGAGTTCGGCAGGCTCGTAGAACTCCATCTGACCGACGAAGCCGAAGCGGTCACGGAGCGGCCCGGTGAGCAGACCCGCGCGGGTCGTGGCGCCGACCAGGGTGAAGGGGTTGATCTCCAGCGGGATCGCCGTCGCGCCGGGGCCCTTGCCGACCACGACGTCGACGCGGAAGTCCTCCATCGCCATGTAGAGCAGTTCCTCGGCGGGCCGCGCGATGCGGTGGATCTCGTCGATGAACAGGACGTCGCCCGGGGACAGGTTCGACAGCATCGCCGCCAGGTCCCCGGAGCGCTCGATCGCCGGACCGCTGGTGATCTTCACGGCCGTGCCCAGCTCGGAGCCGATGATCAGCGCGAGGCTCGTCTTGCCCAGCCCGGGCGGCCCCGACAGCAGCACGTGGTCCGGCGGGCGCCCGCGCCGCTTGGCGCCTTCCAGCACCAACGCCAGCTGGCGGCTTACCTTGGGCTGGCCGATGAACTCGGTCAGCGAGTGCGGGCGCAGCGCCGACTCGACGACCCGCTCCTCGTCGCCGGCCTGCGGTGACACCCCCGCGTCCTGACCCAGGCCGCCGTCGACCGCCCCGAGCAGCGGTCGGTCGAACGGCGCGCTCATGCGCGGCCCAGCAACTGCAGGGCCTGCCGCAGCAGAACAGCCACCTCGACCCCGCCGCTCGCCGCGATCTGCTCGTCAGCCGTCGGCGCCAGCTGCGCCAGCGCGGCGTCGGCCTCCTTGACGCTCCAACCCAACCCGACCAGGGCGGAGGTGAGCTGGTCCCGCCAGGGCGCCACGGGGGTGACCGCGGGCAGGCCCATCGCGGCCGGCCCGTCGAGCGTGGTGTCCGAGGTGGTGCTGCCCAGGCGGTCGCGCAGCTCGAGGATCAGACGTTCGGCGCCCTTCTTCCCGATGCCGGGCACCTGCATGAGGGACGTCACGTCGGCCATCGACACCGCCCGGCGGACCTCCCGCGGCGGGTGGATCGCCAGCACCGCCTGGGCGAGCCGGGGGCCCACGCCGTTGGCGGTCTGGAGCAGCTCGAACAGGCTGCGCTCGTCGTCGTCGGCGAACCCGTACAGGGTGAGGGAGTCCTCGCGGACGACGAGGCTGGTCGACAAGCGGGCGCTCTCCCCCACCTGCAGACGGGCGATCGTGCCGGGGGTGCACTGCACCGCGAGGCCGATGCCGCCCACCTCCACGACGGCGCCGTTCGGCGAGACGGCGGCCACGCGGCCGGAGACCGACGCGATCATCGGGCCGCCACCCCCGTCCACCGCGGCAGGGTCGTCGAGCGCACCGTGGCCCCGATACCGCCCGCGAGGGCTGCGGCCCGGAGCCGCTGCTGGGCGGGACCCCGCCAGGCGTGGCAGACGGCCAGTGCCAGGGCGTCGGCCGCGTCGGCCGGCTTCGGCGCCTCCGCGAGCCCGAGTACGCGGGTGACCATGAGCGTGACCTGCTGCTTGTCCGCGCGGCCGTTGCCGGAGATGGCGGCCTTGACCTCGCTGGGGGTGTGCCAGGCGACCGGACGGTCGGCCTGAGCGGCGGCGAGGGCGGCCACGCCCGCGGCCTGCGCCGTCCCCATGGCGGTGCCCTTGTTGTTCTGGGTGAACACGCGCTCGATCGCCACGACGTCGGGCCGGTGCTCGCGCAGCAACGCCGTCACGGCGGTGTGCAGCTCGAGCAGGCGGAGTTCGAGGTCGAGCTCGGTCATGGTCCGGATGACGCCGACGCCGAGCGCCGTGGGCCGGGCGCCGGGTCGACCGTCGACCACGCCCCACCCGCACCGGGTGAGACCCGGATCGATGCCGAGTACCCGCATGGCGCCTCCTGCCGTCAGCCGAACTGGTGTTCGACCCACGCTAACCCGCGGAGCGGTGCCAGCAGCCGCTCGACGCGCCGAGCTGGCCCCCTGCCGGGTTCCGCAACGAGCCGGCGAGCGGTGGCGGCAGAGGGTCCTTTCGCTAGGCGTCGATCTTCTCCATGACCTCGTCCGACACGTCGTAGTTGGCGAACACGTTCTGCACGTCGTCGAGGTCCTCGAGCGCATCGATGAGGCGGAAGACCTTGCCCGCCGAATCCTCGTCCAGGTCCACCTGCACGCTGGGCACGAAGCCGATGTCGGCCGAGTCGTAGTCGATGCCGGCGTCCTGGAGCGCGCTGCGCACGGCGACGAGGGCGCCCGGCTCGCTGACCACCTCGAAGGTGTCACCGAGGTCGCGCACCTCCTCGGCCCCGGCGTCCAGGACGGCCATGAGCACGCTGTCCTCGTCCACGCCGCCGGACTTCGCCACCACGACGACGCCCTTGCGCGAGAAGAGATAGGAGACCGAGCCCGGATCGGCCATGTTCCCGCCGTTGCGGCTCATGGCCGTGCGGACCTCCATGGCGGACCGGTTCTTGTTGTCGGTGAGGCACTCGACCAGGACGGCGACCCCGCCGGGGGCGTATCCCTCGTAGGTGATGGCCTGGTAGTCGACCCCGCCGGCCTCGAGACCGGCGCCGCGCTTGACCGCGCGGTCGATGTTGTCGTTGGGCACCGAGGACTTCTTCGCCTTCTGGACGGCGTCGAACAGCGTCGGGTTGCCCGCGAGGTCACCGCCCCCGGTGCGGGCCGCGACCTCGATGTTCTTGATCAGCTTGGCGAAGAGCTTGCCGCGCTTGGCGTCGATCCCAGCCTTCTTGTGCTTGGTCGTCGCCCACTTGGAATGGCCACTCACGGCTGTCCTCCTTCATCGCCACCGGCGCCCGCGCCGGCACTGTCGGCCAGGTGGCTCCGGACGATGTCGGCGAACATCGCGTGCACCCGGCGGTCCCCGGTCAGCTCCGGGTGGAAGCTCGTCGCCACCAGGTTGCCCTGGCGGACGGCGACGATCCTACCGTCGGCGGGTCCCCCGACGACGCGGCCGAGCACCTGCACACCCTCGCCCGCGTCCTCCACCCACGGCGCGCGGATGAAGACGGCGTGCAGCGACTCGCCCGCGGCCTCGGCCAGTTCGCCGTCCAGGGCGATCTCGGACTCGAACGAGTCGACCTGCCGGCCGAAGGCGTTGCGCCGCACCGTGACGTCCAGTCCGCCGACCGTTTCCTGATCCGGTGGCGCGTCGAGGATGCGGTCGGCGAGCAGGATCATCCCGGCGCACGACCCGTAGGCCGGCAGCCCACCGCGGACGGCGGCGCGCAGCGGCGCGAGTAGGCCGAACCGCGCGGCGAGCTTGATCATCGTCGTCGACTCGCCGCCCGGCAGCACCAGCCCGTCGACGGCAGCCAGCTCCTCGGGGCGACGCACGGGCACCGCCTCGGCGCCCTGCTCCCGTAACGCGGCGAGGTGCTCCCGGACGTCACCCTGCAGTGCCAGCACCCCGATGAGCGGGGCGCTCACCAACCCCGGGTCGCGTAACGCTCGCTCTCGGGGAGCGTGGCGACGTTGATGCCGACCATCGCCTCGCCGAGCCCGCGGGAGACCTTGGCGATCACGTCGGGGTCGTCGTGAAAGGTCGTCGCCTGCACGATGGCCGCGGCGCGCTGGGCCGGGTCGCCGGACTTGAAGATGCCCGAACCGACGAACACGCCCTCGGCGCCGAGCTGCATCATCATGGCGGCGTCGGCCGGGGTCGCGATCCCGCCGGCGGTGAACAGGACGACGGGGAGCTTGCCCAGCCGGGCTACCTCGACGACGAGGTCGTACGGGGCCCGGAGCTCCTTGGCCGCAACGAACAGCTCGGTCTCGTCCAGCGTCCCCAGGCGCTTGATGCCGGCGCGGATGGCGCGCATGTGCCGGGTCGCCTCGACGACGTTGCCGGTCCCCGCCTCGCCCTTGGAGCGGATCATCGCCGCGCCCTCGGAGATGCGGCGCAGCGCCTCACCGAGGTCGGTGGCACCGCAGACGAACGGCACGGTGAACTCGCTCTTGGCGATGTGGTGCGCCTCGTCGGCGGGGCTGAGCACCTCGGACTCGTCGATGTAGTCGACCCCGAGGCTCTGCAACACCCGCGCCTCGACGAAGTGCCCGATGCGGGCCTTGGCCATCACCGGGATCGAGACCGCCTGGATGATCCCGTCGATCATGTCGGGGTCGCTCATGCGGGCGATGCCCCCCTGCGCCCGGATGTCGGCCGGCACGCGCTCGAGAGCCATCACCGCGACGGCGCCGGCGTCCTCGGCGATCTTCGCCTGCTCCGGGGTGACGACGTCCATGATGACGCCGCCCTTGAGCTGCTCGGCCATCCCGCGCTTCACGAGCTCGGTGCCGGTGCCGGCGTGGGGGACGGTGTCGTTCTGCGGTGCCACGGGATGCTGCCTCTGCTCGACGGATCGGTCAACCCATCGTACGACCGGTCAGGAGGCCGATTTCGCTACGCGGTCCGGCCGGGGGCGGGCGGTCTCCAGTCGGACCTCGATGTCGAAGTACGGGGGCAGCTGCCGGGAGGCGTGCAGGCGCAGCAGCCGCGAAAGCCGGCCGCGCCGCAGGGCCCGGGTGTCCCGCACCGCGTCGTTGTAGAAGCGCCGCGCGAGCCCGACCCGGGTGGCGGTGCCGACGAGGTCGGTCCGCAGCGCGACCGGCACGCCGGGGAGGTCGTCGGCGAGGTCCCGCAGTTCCCGTCCGAGCAGGTTCTCCGCCAGTTCTCGGTCGCCGTCGACGGGCCGCCGTGCGTCGGCGGCGAAGGCGGCCAGGTACTCGGCGCGGTCCTCGCCCACCGCGGCCGGGTAGTTGCGGGCCAGTTCCTCGGCCAGCCCGGCCCGCCGCTGCAACTGGGTGTCGAGGGCCGTCCACGCCCGCGCGACACGCCTCTCGAGCCGGCTCAGACGCGTGAGGGTCCAGACCGCGGCGAGCAGCAGCAGGACGAGCAGCACGCCGCCCAGCAGCAACCAGACCTCGGGCGTCACGGGGCGTCACGCTAGCCCTGCCCGCGCCACCGGAGGGTCGAACGCGCCCGCTTGCCGTCGGTGGGGGCGCTCACAAGATGCTCGTCCTCGGCCACGACGGGGCCGCCGTCGGGCACCACGACGGTCTCGTAGACGGCGAGGATGCGCCGCGCCAGCACGTCCCAGTCGTAGCCGGCGGCCGCCACGGCGCCGCGGGCGGACAGTTCCGCGCGGCGGTCCGGGTCGTCGAGCAGTGCGCACAGGGCCCCGGCCAGCGCGGGGGGGTCCCCGCGGCGGACCAGTACCCCGGCGGCACCGTCGTCCAGCACGCGCTTGAAGGCGTCGAGATCACTGGCGACGATGGGGGCACCCGCCGCCAATGCCTCGATGAGGATGACGCCGAAGGACTCCCCCAACAGGTTGGGGGCGCAGTACACGTCCACCGACCGCAGGAACGCGCCCTTGTCCTCCTCGGACAGCTCGCCGAGGAGGGCCACGGAGGCCTGGAGGTCCGCCCCGATCAGCGCCCGCACCTCCTCTGCGTCCCCCCGTCCAGCGATCAGCAGGCGGACGCCGGGGTAGCGGCGCTGGACCGTGCGCATGGCCTCGAGCAGCACCGGCAGACCCTTGCGGGGCTCGTCGTAGCGGCCGAGGAAGCCGATCGTCGGGCCGTCCACGCCGCGGCTGTACCCGGGAAGCGGCGGCCCCTCCGCGAAGGCGGCGACATGGACGCCGTTCGGGATGATGACGGCGTCCCCGCCCAGGTGCTCGACCTGCACCCTGCGGGCGAAGTCGGAGACGGCGATCCGCCCGCTGATCCGCTCCAGCCACGGGCGGGCCATGGGTCCCACGGCGGCGAGCCACTTCGAGCGGGTGGTGGCGGCGTGGAAGGTGGCCACGATGGGCCCCTGGGCGATCATGCACACCAGCAGGGACACCGACGGCGACGCCGGCTCGTGCACGTGGACGACGTCGAAGTTGCCGTCCCGCAGCCAGCGGCGCACCCGGGCCGCGGACACCGGGCCGAACTGCATGCTGGCCATGGACCCGTTGTAGGGCACCGGCACGGTGCGGCCCGCCCAGGTCATCCACTCCGGGTCGAGAGCCTCCTCGCGCTCCGCCGGGGTCAGCACCTCGACGTGATGGCCCATGCCACGCAGCGTCCGGGCCAGGTCGCGGACGTGGTACTGGACCCCGCCCGGGACGTCCCACTGGTACGGGCAGACCAGGCCGATGCGCATCAGGGCGAATCCTGCACCGGATCGGGCGGCACGTCGGCCCATATCCGCCCGAGCATGTGCCAGTCCTCCGGCTGCGCGGCGATCGAGGTCGCGAACGCATCGGCGACCGCCTGCATCGCGGTGGCGACACGGTCCTTGAGCCGCCCCGGGCCGTCGACCGGCACCTCCGGCGAGAAGCAGAGGCGCCAGCCGCGACCGGTGAACTGGCAGACGGTCGGCACGAGGGCGGCGCCGGTCTGAGCAGCCAGCAGCGCCGCTCCGCCGGGCATCGTCGCCTGCCGACCGAAGAAGGACACCGGCACTCCCCCACTGCCCAGGTTCCGGTCGACGAGCAGGCAGGTGACCCCGCCGTCGGCGAGCCACTCCCGCAGCACCTCGGTGCTGGGGCGCGGACCGCCGGTGAGCGGGACCACCCGGAAGCCCAGCGACTCGCGATAGGCCAGGAACCGCCGGTACAACGACTCCGGCTTCAGACGCTCGGCCACGGTCATGAACGGGCCGTCCAGCCAGTCGACGAACCAGACGCCGGCGGTGTCCCAGTTGCCGCTGTGCGGAAGGACCATCACCAGCCCCCGACCCTCACCGCGGGCGCGCACCAGATGCTCGAGGCCGACCGCCTCCGTGCCGCCGACGATGCGCTCGCTGCTCAGGGTCGGCAGCCGGAAGGCCTCCTGCCAGTAGCGGGCGTAGGACTGCAGGGCCCGGGCGGTCAGATCCGCCAGCTCGGCCTCGGGGAGGCGACCGCCCGTCACCACCCGGAGATTGGCCCGCAACTGCCGCACCCCGCTGCCCTCGCGCCCGGCCGCGAAGCGGCCGGCGCGGTCGAACAGGCCGCGGGCCGCGGGCTCCGGGAGCATCCGGACGGCGCGCCAGCCGGCCGCGAACCCGGCGTCGGTCAGTCGTGCCGTCGCCCGGGCGCGGAGCCCGGGCGGGGCCTGCACCGCCTCGCTCATGCCGTCGCCGGCGGTGTGGACGGCGGGGTGGACGGCGCTGTGGGTGGGGCCGGTGCGGTCCGGCGCACCATGGCGATCCGCTGGCCGACGGTGACCGCACTCCCCGCCAGCAGCACCCACAGCGCGACGTGTACCGCGTACGGAACCCCGAGCCCGGAGAAGCCCGTGCCCACGAGCACCAGGATCAGCCGTTCCGTGCGCTCGACGATGCCGACGTCGCAGGACAGGCCCGCGCCCTCGGCCCGCGCCTTGATGTAGGAGGTCAGGACGCCGAGCACCAGGCAGACCAGCGCGAGCAGTACGAGGAGCCGGTTGTCCCCGCCGCCGGAGTACCACCAGACGAGGGCGCCGAAGATGGCCGCGTCCGCCGCCCGGTCGCCGACGGAGTCGAGGACGGCGCCGAACACCGACCCGCCACCGCGGGCGCGGGCCAGCGCTCCGTCGAGCATGTCCAGCAGGACGAACACGGTGACCGTGACGGCGCCCCACCACAGGTGCCCGGCGCCGATGAGCAGCACCGCGGCGGCCACGGCACCGACGGTGCCCGTCACCGTGACCATGTCGGGCGTGACGCCGGCCCTGCCCAGGCGCGCCACCACCGGGGCGACCACCTTGGCGACCGCCGGGCGTGCCGAGACGCCGAGCACTCAGGCCTCCGTCGGGGGGATGGGGCGGGTGGAGGACGGGGCGGCGACGTCGGACGGCCAGGCGGCCGCCAGCAGCCCGCGCGTCTCGGTGAGCACCTGCGGGAGCACGCGGGTCAGGCCGATGACCGGCATGAAGTTGGTGTCGCCACCCCAGCGGGGCACCGCGTGCTGGTGCAGATGGTCGGCGATCCCGGCGCCCGCGACCGACCCCTGGTTCATCCCGATGTTGAAGCCGTGGGCTCCCGTGACGCTGCGCACGACCCGCATGGCCGTCTGGGTCAAGGCGCCCAGCTCGGCGACCTCCTGGTCGGTGAGGTCGGTGTAATCGGGCACGTGCCGGTACGGCACGAGCATCAGGTGCCCCGCGTTGTACGGATACAGGTTGAGCACGGCGAACACCGTCGTCCCCCGGGCGACGATGAGCCCGTCCTCGTCGCTCATCTTCGGAATGAGGCAGAACGGGCAGTCGTGATCGCCCGTCGGCTTGTTCTCCCCCCGGATGTAGGCCATCCGGTACGGCGTCCAGAGGTGCTGGAACGCCGTGGCCGGGCCGCCGTCGTCGTCGGAGGAGACGGGCACCCGGTACGCCTCCGCCGGCGGCACGCTCATCCGACCACCACCGGCGACTCGGCGGCGGGGTCGGAGTTGGCGCGCGAAGCGACCCAGTCGGCGATCTGGCGCACCGCGTCGTCCACGGGAACGCCGTTGCGCTGCGACCCGTCGCGGTAGCGGAAGGAGACGGCGCCGGCCTCGGCGTCGGTGGCGCCGGCCAGCAGCACGAACGGGATCTTCTGCTTGCTGGCGGTGCGGATCTTCTTCTGCATCCGGTCGTCGGAATCGTCGATCTCCACCCGGATGCCGCGGGTCCGCAGCTTCAGCGCGACGTCGGTCAGGTAGGGCACCTGCTCGTCGGTGATCGGGATGCCGACGACCTGAACCGGCGCGAGCCAGGCGGGGAAGGCGCCCGCGTAGTGCTCGGTGAGGACGCCGAAGAAGCGCTCGATCGAGCCGAACTTCGCCGAGTGGATCATCACTGGCTGCTGCCGGGTGCCGTCCGCGGCGCTGAATTCGAGTCCGAAGCGCGCCGGCTGGTTGAAGTCGTACTGGATGGTCGACATCTGCCAGGTCCGGCCGATGGCGTCGCGGGCCTGCACGGAGATCTTCGGCCCGTAGAACGCGGCGCCGCCCGGGTCGGGCACCAGCTCGAGGCCGGTCTCCCGCGCCGCCTCCTCGAGCACGGCGGTGGCGACGGCCCACTCCTCGTCGGACCCGATGAACTTGTCGGAGTCGCCGCCGGTCGAGAGCTCCAGGTAGTAGTCGTCGAGACCGAAGTCGCGCAGCAGCCCGAGCACGAAGGCGAGCAGGTGCCGGATCTCGCCCGGCGCCTGCTCCGGGGTCTCGTACGAGTGCGAGTCGTCCTGGGTCAGCCCGCGCACCCGGGTGAGGCCGTGCACCACGCCCGAGCGCTCGTAGCGGTAGACGCTGCCGAACTCGAAGAACCGCAGCGGCAGCTCACGGTAGGAGCGCCCGCGTCCGCGGAAGATCAGGTTGTGCATCGGGCAGTTCATCGCCTTGAGGTAGTAGCTGCTGCCCTCCATCTCCGTGGGCGGGAACATGCCGTCGGCGTAGTACGGCAGGTGCCCGGAGAGGTGGAACAGCCCCTCCTTGGAGATGTGCGGCGTCCCGACGTAGGAGAACCCCTCCTCGATGTGCCGCCGGCGGACGTAGTCCTCCATCTCCCGCTTGACCACCCCGCCCTTGGGGTGGAAGACCGGCAGCCCGGAGCCGAGCTCGTCGGGGAAGGAGTAGAGGTCCAGGTCCCGGCCGAGCTTGCGGTGGTCGCGGCGCTCGGCCTCCTCGATCCGGTGCAGGTGCTCCTCGAGCGCCTCCTTGGACTCCCAGGCGGTGCCGTAGACCCGCTGGAGCTGCTTGTTCTTCTCGTCGCCACGCCAGTACGCCGCGGCGGACCGCATCAGCTTGAACGCCGGGATACGCTTGGTGGTCGGCAGGTGCGGGCCGCGTCAGAGGTCGCGCCAGGCCAGCGACCCGTCGCGCTTGAGATTGTCGTAGATGGTCAGCTCGGCGCCGCCCACCTCCACGCCCGCGCCCTCGGCGGCCTCGGCCACGTCGGAGGAGCCGCCCTTGAGGCCGATCAGCTCGAGCTTGTAGGGCTCCTCGGCCAGCTCACGGATCGCGTCTCCGTCGGAGACCGGCCGCCGGGAGAACTTCTGGCCCTCCTTGACGATCTTGCGCATCCGCGACTCGATCTTCTCGAGGTCCTCCGGGACGAACGGGGTGGGCACGTCGAAGTCGTAGTAGAAGCCG
>JAOPWJ010000148.1 GCA_025965715.1 Blastococcus sp.
GTGCTGGTCGACGAACGCGATCAGCGAAGGTGTGGCCGGTCGAGCTCGGCCGCGAAGAAAGCCGATGCGCTCTTCAGGATCGAGTTCGCCCGGCGGAGCTCGAACACCTCGCGCTCGAGCTCGGCGACCCCCTGCCGGTCCTCCGTCGAGGTCCCGGGTCTGCGGCCGGCGTCGACCTCGGCCTGCTTGACCCAGTTCCGCAGCGTCTCCGGATTGATCCCGAGCTGGTGCGCCACCCGGGTCAACGGACCGCGCTTCTCACCCGTCCGCTCCCGCGTCGCGAACACCATCCGCACGGCCCGGTCAGGCAGCTCGTCGGGGTACTTCTTCGGTGCTGGCACTGACCCACTCTCCCGTGGCTTCAGTGCCTCCATCAAACCCAGGGCGGTTCAAACTGTTTCCGGAGACCGTCGACTGGTAAGGCGAGCCATGGGACCCCGGAAACTCCTCCTACCCCTCCGAGACCTCCAGAACCGGCCCCTCGGCGTGCGGTTCTTCGTCATCCGAGGGCTCTTCGAAAGGCTCTTCGCCGTCCTGTGACGACAGAGCCGTGCTCGCCAGCACGGGCGGCTTCCCGTCGGACTGCTCCGCGATCTCCCGCATCCGGGGCGGAACAGCGGACCACGCCTTGAGGTGCTGCAACACCTCGCCGTAGAAGCCGTCCACGGCGTCAAGGACAGAATCGATAGCCCCGCCGCGTCCTCTGCCTCGTTTCGCGCCCAACTGCGTGGTCAGGGCGAGACGGAAGCCGCGCAGGTCCCTCTTCGGGTCCTGCACAAGAACTGCCGCGTCCTCGCGCACCTCCTTCAGCAGGCTCGCAGTGCTTACGCCACGGGCGTGGACGGCGAACGCCTCCAACCGCAGCGACTCCGGCGCGTTCTTCAGCTGACGCACTAGCCAGTTAACGCGCGTCGTCTGCCGGCCTTCTCGCGGCGCGTCAACATCGACCATGCACGTCACCCGGCCCGAACGCAGGTCAAGGTCAATGTTCAGCGGCGCGATTGCATTGGGGATCCGGATTGCGCCGGTCAGCCGGCCCTCCTTCACCAGGCTCTCCACGAGGGCGGCGGTGCGCACAGCAGGTTCCGACGCTTCCTTCCTGCTGAGCAATGGGACCACCTCAGTTCCAAGGGTGCGTCCTAGCCGCAGGGAGGCGTAGCGCAGCAGTGCATCGAAGCGTGCGGCCACGTCCGCCGCTCCATTGTCGGAGGCACGCAAAGTCCCTGCCGCGACCGACTCGCGTACACGGACCCACGAGGCGCCCATGTCCTCGAACTCAAGGGCGCCTGAACGTGGGTGCTCCAGGTAGCGGATCAGCTCTCCCAAGATCCATGCCTGGTCGGGGTCGGCTACGCCCCGGTGTTCCTTCTGCACAACCGCCTCGGCCAGGATCTGGCTCCACGGCAGGTGGTGCATCGCGACCTTGCGAAGCTTGCGCTTGTCGACCGTTGTCGGATGCTGCCCGGCCGCCGGTGGGATCTCGTTGCTGATGGTGAGAAGCGCGTCGAACCCGTTGTCCCTGGCGATGTCGAGGTAGTTCTCCAATTGCTCGGCGGAGAGCTGATTCGTTCCGGTCTTGACCTCGACCAACGCCGTCCAACTTTTCTGACCCCGCGTGACCCGAATCAGGCCATCTGGGTAGCACCGCTTCTCACCCAGCAGGAACGGAACCTCAATAAAGGTCTGCACGTTGCCTGCGGGAGCACCGAGCGGCTGGGTCATGCCCCGGCCGAACTCACGCACCGCGGTCATGACGGCAAGCAGGGCCGATGTAGCTCGTCGCTCCTGCTCGTCAGCGCCGCTTATCCCCGAAGTAGGAATCAACCGTGCCTCGTGCCAATTCTCCTCCGCCACCCTTAGTTCCTCCTTGCCGCCCCCGCTGTTGCGCGAACCCTAACTAGCCGCACGACAGGCGAACGGAGCGTGGCCGTGTCGGAACCACGTGCCTCCACAGCCATCCCCTGCCACCCCAGCCGCCACAACGGGCTGAGCCAACGTTTGGGCCAACGAGCCACCGCAGTCAGGGGTGATCAGAGGCTCTCTGGTTGAGCGTCGAGGTTCGGCGTATCCGCAGGCAAGGCCCGGATCCCCAGGCCAGCGGCGTGACTCCTCGGGGCGCTCCGACGTCCTTAGGATCTGGTGCCCTCGGGCGTGCGGGTTCGATTCCCGCCTCCCGCACTTGCGGTTGGACCCGGGCCCTTGCCTGACTCCAGCTCGCCGGCCGGGGACGAGCGCAAGAGATGGCGGCGGGCTCTGTGGTGTCTCACTGCCAGTAGAGGCCACCTCGCCGCCCGCGGTGTCTTGCACAGGCGTAGAAGATCCCACCTGCGACGACCCGAGGCAGGCCGCCCCGTTACCCCTCCACCCCACGTAGCCGCCGGCTCAACGTCGATGGGCTGGTTTCGGCCTGCCTGTGCCCCTGAAGGTGGCTTCAGGGACATGCCGACGGTCGCCCGGGGTCAGGCGTCGGCGGTGGCGTCGTCGTCGTGGGCCAGCGAGCTGGAAAGGTCGCGGTGGGCGTCGGCCTGGGCGAGCAGCTGCTGAGCCTTCTGCTCGAAGGCGGCAATGGCGTCGGCACCGGCGGCCCAACGCAGCGGCGGCTCGTCGGAGCCGGTGAGCTGGACCAGCGCGTGGGCGAGCTTCGCGGGGTCGCCGCCTTGCTGGCCGTTCATGCCCTTCCAGGCCGTGACGGTCTGCCGGGTGCGCACGGCGTAGTCGTCGATCGTCGACTCGGGGTAGCGGGTGGAGCCCTCGGTGAGCAGCTCGGTGCGGAAGAAGCCGGGTTCGACGAGCATTGTGCGGATGCCGAAGGGCGCGACCTCCGGCGTCAGCGATTCGCTCCACCCCTCCAGGGCGAACTTCGACGCGGCGTAGGCGGAGGTGAACTCGCCCCCGGTGATGCCGGCTGAGGAGCTGAAGGTCACCACGAGGCCGGAGCGCTGGGCGCGCATGACCGGCAGGACGGCGCGGGTGACGTTCAGCGGGCCGAACAAGTTGGTCTCGATCTGGGCCCGGAAGTCCTCGGGGGTGACCTCCTCGAAGAAGCCGGCGTAGAAGTTGCCGGCGTTGTTGACCAGCACGTCGATCCGGCCGAACCGCTGCACGGCCGCGTCGACCGCGGCGGCGACGCTGGTGGGGTCGGTGACGTCCAGGGCGACGGTCAACAGGTCCTCGTGCGCGCCGAGCACAGCGTTGACCCGGTCGGGGTTGCGGCCGGTGGCCACGACCGCGTGCCCGGCGTCCAGGGCGGCGCGGCCGATGTCGGTGCCCATGCCGCGGCCGGTGCCGGTGACGAGCCAGACCTTCTTGTCAGTCATGTGTGTGCAGTCCTTGGTCTCGGGTGGGTGGCGAGGCGGCGCCCGCGGGATGCCGGCGGCTGGTCGGCCTCGCCTGCAACCGAGGAAACGCCGCTCGGCGGCGGCGTGGCAGAGCCTGCTGTGAGGGGGTACTGGCAGGGACCCCCACACCGGCCCGGGCGCACCTACCGTGGTTTCCGTGGACACCAGGAAGGACCTGCGCGAGTTCCTGGCCACCCGCCGGGCCCGGATCACGCCGCAACAGGCCGGGCTGCCGACCTATGGCGGGCACCGGCGCGTGCCCGGGCTGCGCCGTGAGGAGGTGGCCCTGCTCGCCGGCGTGAGTGTCGAGTACTACACGCGCCTGGAACGAGGCAACGCCAACGGTGTCTCCGACAGTGTTCTGGAGGCGCTCGTCCGGGTCCTGCACCTCGACGACGCCGAGCGCGCGCACCTCTACGATCTCACCCGAGGTATGACAGCGGCCGCCCTCGCTCGCCGCCGTCCGGCTCGACCTAGCGTCCGTCTGGCCGTCCAGCAGCTGCTCGATGCGATGACCGACGTCCCGGCGTTCGTGCAGAACGGGCGGCTCGACGTCCCGGCCGCCAACCCGCTCGCCCGCGCCCTGTACGCCGACCTGTTCGACGCCGCCGGCTCCAGCGGCAGCGCCGGCCGCGCGCCCAATCACGCCCGCTACATCTTCCTCGATCCGCGGGCCACCGACTTCTACCCCGACTGGCACCGGGCCGCCTCCGACACGGTGACCCAGCTGCGGGCCGAAGTCGGCCGCAGCCGCGACGACCGGGAGCTCACCGAGCTCATCGGGGAGCTGACCACCCGCAGCCAGCACTTCAGCACCCTGTGGGCCACGCACAACGTGCGCTGGCACACCACCGGCACCAAGCGCTACCACCATCCGGTCGTCGGAGACCTCACGCTGGCCTACGAAGGGATGGCGCTGACCGCCGACCCAGGCCAGACCCTCTTCACCTTCACCGCGGAGCCCGGCTCACCGTCGCAGCAGGCGCTCGCGTTCCTCGCCAGCTGGGCCACCTCGCCCGGGGCCCCGACCGCCCCCGACCGGGCCCGCGAGAAGCCCACGACCTGAAGTTCCGCCCTCGCGTTGCCACCACGGCTGTCCCCTTAGTGGGCCGCTCAGCGACGCCGGTCGTGTCACGACAACGAGTTCCGCCCAGACCCGCCGCTGAGCTCTGCACCGTGGTCAGTACCGACCACGGAAAGAGGGCTGGGCCATGCGACGGCGCTGAGCAGCCACGCACCTGATCAGATCGCCGATGAGCGACGCGGCCGGGCAGCCGATCATCAGCCAGACCGAGCGGGCCCAGGATCTGGGTGCGTTCGCCGGCCACTCCGGGCGGGCGGACAGTGGAGCGACGGCAGCGCACAGTCATGCGGATCTGCCGGGCGCAGCACGCCCTTCCGGTCTCAGAAGAGCTCGACCCGCAGCTCGATCTCGGCCGACGGCGCGCTCGGGTCGTCGTCGTCCACGACGGCCAGCAGGTGCACCGTGTCGTCGCGGAACTCGCGCAGCGCCAGGCCCTCGACCTTGTGCACGTGTCCGTCGATCTCAGGGATCGACGCGACGGCCAGCACGTCCCCGCCACTCACCAGCGCCACGGCGGTGGCCACGACCAGGCCGTCGTCGACGGCGTTCGGGGTGTCCTCCGCGGCAGCGCTCATGAGCAGGCGACCGTCGGGCAGGGCGATCGCATCCGTCACGGCCAGGCCGACCCCCGCCACCTCGCCCAGCCCGTAGACGTGCGGTTCGCCGACCGGGACGGCCTCGGGGCGAGCCCGGCCGAGGACTGCGGCCACGAGCCCTTCGAGTGGCACTCGCACGCTGCCGGAGGCGACTCCTGCGGTCAGGTTGCCGCGGTTGAACCAGCGCACCGTGTCACCGTGCCGGCTGGCGCCCTCGAGGTTCAGGTGGTTCATCGGCAGGCCGAGGCAGCCGGCGACGCGCTCGTAGAGCGGCGTGAGATCCCGCGCCAGGACGACGGGCCGACCGTCCTCCAGCCGCACGAGCACACCCCGCATGCGGCGTGCCGTCGAGCCCGACCCGAGCAACAGGACGGCCGGCACCCCGTCGACCTCCACCGGGCAGGCCACCTCGAGGTCCGGCTTGAGGCGCTTGGTGCCCGCCGCCTCGCTGAAGTGGTCGTGCCCCTCGACCGGCGGCAGCACCCGAACCGGCAGGACCGAGCCTTCTCGACGCCAAGCGGCGAAGGTGGCGTCGTCCTGCGCGATCAGCCAGCCGTCGCCGAGCGGCGCGATACCGGAAGCGGCGGTGACCGGCGTCCCGTCATCGAACCTCAACGCCCTCACGTCGCCCACGAGAACCCGCACCCCCGCTGGGTGCCCGGCGCCGGCGCCTTCCACGCCCGGAAGCGCCTCACCCCTGGGGGTGAGGGTGACCCACCCTGCGTTGGGGCGGAGCCCGGGCGAGCCGAGATCGAGAACATGAGCAGTTCCGCGTCCACCGCCACCTGGCTGCCCGCGGCGATCGCCCGGCCCGCCGCCCCGTCGAGCCCGCGGCACCTCGCGCCCGGAGCCGAGACGGAGCACGAGGCGGTGTTCGCCGCCCTCGCCGAGACCGACGACACCCGGCGCGGCCGGCACGCCGAGCCGGCATGGGGCCGTGAGCTGTTCGACCCGCGCCGCGACGGCGATCCGCTCGCCTGGCTCGGGTTCGATCGCACCGACGACTGAGTTCCGGGACCACGCTCCCCCAGCCGGCGTCCTTGTCCCGCGATCGGAGGCAGGGGGGACCCTCCCGCGATGGGCGTCTACAGCGAGCACCTCCGGCCCCGCCTGCGCACCCTCGCGCGGGGCACGAAGGCCGCCCGGGAGGGCCGCGACCGCGTCTGCACCGGCCTGCACGGCGACGTCCTGGCGATCGGGTACGGGTCAGGGCTGAACCAGCCGCACCTGCCCGCGGAGGTCACCGGCGTCTGGGCCGTCGAACCATCCGCCACCGCACTCCGACTGTCCGAGGGGCGTCGAGCCCCGTCGCCGGTGCCCGGTCGTCGTCGCCGGGGCCGACGCGCAGTTCCTACCCTTCCCCGACGACCGGTTCGACGCGGCCCTGTGTACGTGGGTCCTGTGCGGCATCCCCGACCCGGACAAGGTGCTCGCGGAGGCCGCGGCCTGACCGCGCGTTCCTCGCTCTCAGGCGTGCGGCAAGACCTGGGCGATCACCGGCACCAGCGCCTCGAACGCCTGACCGCGGTGGCTCCGGGCGTCCTTCTCCGCCGGCGAGAGTTCGGCCGAGGTGAGCGAGAGCCCCTCCGGGACGAAGATCGGGTCGTAGCCGAAGCCGTTGGCGCCGCGCTTCCCCCGGATCACCGTGCCGCGCCACCGCCGTTCGAGCACCCGCTCGATCCCCTCGGGGGTCACCAGCGCGGCGGCGCAGACGAACGCGGCGCCCCGCCGCTCGTCGGGAACGTCGGCCAGCTGCCCGAGCAGCAGCGCGGTGTTCGCGTCGTCGTCCCCGTGCCGTCCGGACCACCGCGCGGACAGGACGCCGGGCATGCCGTTGAGCGCGTCCACGGCCAGCCCGGAGTCGTCGGCGACCGCGGCCAGACCCGTGTATCGCACCGCCTCCCGCGCCTTGAGCAGGGCGTTGTCCTCGAAGGTGACACCGGTCTCGGGGGCCTCGGGATAGTCGCCGACGTCCCGGAGGCCCACAACCTCGACCCCGGGGACGGCGGACTCGAGCAGCCGGCGCAGCTCGGCGAGCTTGCCCGCGTTCCGGGTGGCCAGAAGGAGTCGCGTGCTCATCGGGCCAGCGCGTCCGCCTGCATCCGGGTGAGCTCGCCACAGCCCTTGACCGCGAGGTCGAGCAGCGCATCCAGGGTGGGGCGGTCGAAGACGGCGCCCTCGGCGGTGCCCTGCACCTCGACGAAGCTGCCGTCTCCGGTGCAGACGACGTTCATGTCGGTACCGGCCCGGACGTCCTCCTCGTAGGCGAGGTCCAGGCGCGGCTCACCGTCGATGACGCCCACGCTCACCGCCGCCACGGACTGGGCGATCGCCGTGGGCTTGGCCAGCTTCTTGCGCTCCCCCAGCCACGACACCGCGTCGGCCAGCGCGACGTAGGCGCCGGTGATCGCCGCGGTGCGGGTGCCGCCGTCGGCCTGCAGGACGTCGCAGTCGATCGCGATGCTGTTCTCGCCGAGCGCCGCCAGGTCGATCGAGGCGCGCAGCGAGCGGCCGATCAGCCGGCTGATCTCGTGCGTGCGGCCGCCGATGCGGCCCTTCACCGACTCCCGGTCGCCGCGGGTGTGGGTGGCCCGCGGCAGCATCGCGTACTCGGCCGTGACCCATCCGAGACCCGACCCCTTGCGCCAGCGGGGCACGCCCTCGGTGACGCTGGCCGCGCAGAGGACACGGGTGCGGCCGAACTCGACGAGCACCGACCCCTCGGCGTGATCGAGCCAGGAGCGGGTGATGGTGACCGGGCGGAGCTGGTCGGCCGCGCGGCCGTCGGGGCGATGCACATAGCGACCCTACGGGCCGCATCGCGGCCAAATCCCGTAGCCCTGCCGCTCGGAGCCCCGCCGCCTACCGCGCGGGGAGGCCTCCGGCTCCCCGCGCGGCCCACGAACGGAGAGGCTTCAATCTCCTGTCATGCGATCCGAGCTGCGCGCCGTCCGCACGGGCGGCGTCCCCGTCGTGGTGGACCTGACCGATGACTGCGCCGAGTTCGTCCGGCAGGAGGCCGACGGGCTCCTGCACGTCTTCGTCCCCCACGCGACCGCCGGGATCGCGCTGATCGAGACGGGCTCGGGCAGCGACGACGACCTGCTGGCCCAGCTGGACGAGCTGCTCCCCCGGGACGATCGCTGGCGGCACCGGCACGGCAGCCCCGGACACGGTCGCGACCACGTGCTGCCGGCATTCGTACCGCCGCACGCCACCGTGCCGGTGCTCGAGGGCCGGATGCAGCTCGGCACCTGGCAGCGGATCTGCCTGGTCGACACCAACACCGACAACCACCAGCGGCACGTGCGCTTCTCTTTCCTGCCCGGCTGAGCGCAGACCCTCTGCGGACACGTCGAGGCCACACGGCAGGATGCGGGGCATGACCGCGACCGACGCCGCTCCCGTCCGCCTGTCCACCGGCGACCCGGCGCCGGATTTCACGCTGCCCGACGCCGATGGCACGCCCGTGTCCCTGGCCGACCACCGCGGCCGCCGGGTCATCGTCTACTGCTACCCCGCCGCGCTGACCCCGGGCTGCACCACGCAGGCCGTCGACTTCACCGCCGCCGCCGGCGACCTCGCCCAAGCCGGCCTGGACATCATCGGCATCTCGCCCGACGAGCCGGCGAAGCTGGTGCGCTTCCGCGACAAGGAGCAGCTCGGCATCACCCTGGTCTCCGACCCTGACAAGAGGGTGCTGCAGGCGTACGGCGCGTACGGGCCCAAGAAGCTCTACGGCAAGGAGGTCGTCGGAGTCATCCGGTCGACCTTCGTCATCGACGCCGAGGGCCGGATCGAGAAGGCCGCCTACAACGTCAAGGCGACCGGGCACGTCGCCAAGCTGCGCCGCGATCTGGGCCTGGACTGAGGTCGTCCTCTCCGGGCGGGGCCGCGCTCCGGGACCCCGACTCCATGGTGGGCCGGCGCCCGGGCGACGTCACGCGCGCCACATTCCGGGGCGCGGCTGCACCTCCGGGGCGCCGGGACCGCTCCCCTCCCAGGGGAAGCAGTGGTCAGGCAGCGCCCAGGTGAGCTGATAGGCCGGCACCGAGTACTCGGCCGGCCGTTCGTAGAAGCGATTGGCCACGAGCACCACCTCCCCCGGGTTGGGCAGCTCCTCCACCACCACGCGGATGCCGGGCCAGTCCGGCCAGGTGAGGAGCTCCCCGGGGACGAGGTCGCGGCCGTCGCCGATCATCTCCGCCACCCGCCCGAGCAGGGAGTGGGTGCTGTCGGGCCCGAGGCCGACGAGCGCGAGCTCCGGATGACCCAGACCGAACAGGCCGACGGTGTAGCCGAACGGCGGCTCGTCCGGCTCGTCGCCCTCGCCGACGTACTGCACGGCCCAGCGGTGCGCACGGACGAGCTGGGCGAGGTTCGCGTCCTGCTGGTCGAGCCAGGCGACGGTCTGAGGATCGGTCGTCATGCGGAACAGCCTGCGCGGAACCACCGACAGGACGGGCGCGCCGGACGAGAGCTGTGGATGGCCCACGAGGCTGGGGACGGCGCTCAGTCCGAGGCTGCCACGTCCCCTGCCGCGGCGTCCCGCTGCGCGCGCTTGCGGCGCTTGCCCTCGTGCATGGCCTGCACGCGTGCCACCGGGATGGCGTGCCCCTCGGCCACCAGGTCGGCCGGCAGATCCTGGGGCGCAGGCAGGGCCTCCGCCCACGGATCGCGCTGGCCCAGCAGTCCGGCCGCCGTCGTCACGCTGAAGTCGCCGGGCCGGACGTCGTCCAGGTCCTCCCAGCCCACGGGGAAGGAGACCGGTAGTCCCGGCCGGATCCGCGGGCTGTAGGCAGCGACGATCGTGCCCTGACCCGAGCGCGTGGAATCCACGAAGACGCGGCCGCCCCGGTCCTGCAACAGGTAGGCCGTCGTCGCCAGTTCCGGATCCAGACGTTCGGTGCGCGTGGCGAGGGCGCGGGTGGCGGCGGCCACGTCCTCGAACGTCGCCCCCTGCACCGGGACGACGACGTGCAGCCCCTTCGACCCGCTCGTCTTCACCGCTCCGGCCAGGCCGGTGTCCTCCAGCGCCTGACGAACGAGCCGAGCGACGCGGATGACGACGGCGAAGTCGGTTCCCTCGGGCGGATCCAGGTCCAGCACGAGACCGGTCGGCTGCGACTCGCCGACGCGGAAGAACGGCACGTGCAGCTCGACCGACCGTTGGTTGGCCAGCCACAGGAGGGTCCGCCGGTCGTCACAGAGCACCTGGTGGATCTCCCGGTGCGACCCCTCGGACCACATGGGCGCGGTGTGCACCCAGTCGGGTGCCCCCTTGGACACGTTGCGCTGCATGAACGGGGCCTGGCCGGGGCGCACCCGCTTCACCGACAGGGGCCGGCCGGCCAGCAGGGGGACGATCCGGTCGGCGACGGCGTCGAAGTGGTCGACGAGGTGGCGCTTGGTGACCTCGAGCCCGTCGCCCAGCGGCGAGTCCAGGCTGCTCAACCCGACCCCGTCGCGCTCCTCCTCCATGCAGCTCACCGTGCCGCTTCCCCACGGAACCGGCAACCGGCCCTCCTGCGGGGCCCGCCCCGAGCTCGCGAGGGCGTCCTTCTGCTCTCAGATGTCGTAGGTCGCGCCCGCGCGCACGAGTTCGGTCTCGGGAAAGACGGCGCTGGCCGTGAACAGCTGGGCGATCTCGTCGACCCACGCCGGGATGTGCGTCAGCAGCAGCCGCCCCACCCCGGCCGCCGCGGCGTGCTCGCCCGCCTCCCGCCCCGTCAGGTGCAGCCCCGGCGGCAGTCCCGGGCCGGGCGGGTGGGCCGCCTCGGCCAGCAGGACATCGGCTCCACGGGCGAGCTCCACGACCCGCTCGCAGGGCCCCGTGTCGCCGCTGTAGACCAGCGAACGCCCCGCCGCGGTCAGGCGGACGGCGTGGCACTCCACCGGATGCGCCGTCCTCGCGGTGCGCACCTCGAACGGCCCGATCGTCGAGCGGCCCACGGTGACGTCGCGGAAATCGAAGACGTCGGTCAGGTCGGCCCCGCCCCCGTCGTAGGCCAGGGTGAGCCGCCGCTCGGCACCGGCCGGCGCGTAGAGCGGCACCCGCTTTCCCGACGATCGACCCGAGTAGCGGTGCCAGACCACGAAGGGCGCGACGTCGAGGCAGTGGTCGGCGTGCAGATGGGACAGGAAGACGGCGTCGACGGTGTCGGGGTCGGCGAGGGCCAGCAACGACCCGAAGGCGCCGTTGCCGAGGTCGACCAGCAGCCGGAAGCCGTCCTGCTCGACGAGGTAGCACGACGCCGCGGACGTGGGGCCGGGGCCGCTGCCGGAGCAGCCGACGACGGTCAGCTTCACCCGGCGCCCACCGAATCGGCCCGCAGCACGGCGCCGATCTCGGGCCCGAGGAAGCGCCGTCCCAGACGGGCGAAGGGCTCGGGGTCACCGGTGGCGAGGAACTGGTGGACCGGCGGTGGGGCCTGCTCGTCGCGGAGCAGCTCGGTGCGGGTGAGCACGCGGTAGACGTCCTTGGCGGTCTCCTCGGCACTGGAGACGAGCGTGACGTCCTCCCCCATGACCAGGCTGATGACGCCGGTGAGCAGCGGGTAGTGCGTACAGCCGAGGATCAGCGTGTCCACGCCGGCGGCGATGAGAGGGTCGCAGTAGGACTGCGCCAGACCGAGCAACTGCCGGCCGGTGGTCACGCCCCGCTCGACGAAGTCGACGAAACTCGGGCAGGCGGCGCTGGTGACCGAGATGTGCGGCGCGGCGGCGAACGCGTCCTCGTAGGAGCCGCTGGTGACCGTCGCCTGGGTGCCGATGACGCCGACCCGCCCGCTGCGGGTTGCCGCCGTAGCCCGGCGCACCGCCGGGACGATCACCTCCACCACCGGGACGTCGTAGCGCTCGCGGGCGTCGCGCAGACACGCGGAACTCGCCGCGTTGCAGGCGACCACCAGCATCTTCACGCCGTTGGCGACCAGGTCGTCCATCACCGCGAGGGCGTGCCGGCGCACCTCGGCGATCGGCAGCGGCCCGTACGGGCTGTGCGCCGTGTCGCCGATGTAGCGGATCGCCTCGTTCGGCAGCTGGTCGAGCACCGCCCGGGCGACGGTCAGGCCGCCCACTCCCGAGTCGAAGATGCCGATGGGCGCGTCTGCTCCGCGCCGGCCGACTGGCCCCTGCGTCGTCCCCATGTCGCGCGCCAGGCTAGCCGCCCCCTCTGACAGCGCGCAGAACGGCCGGCTCCCGCGGTACGCAGGCAGGCGTTACGCCCAGAGCTGGCCCTCGAGGGCGGACGTCGCCTCGTCCAGGGTTCCCGCGTAGGCACCGGTGGAGAGATATTTCCAGCCGCCGTCGCAGACGATGAAGCAGATGTCCGCGTGCCGCCCCGCCGCGACCTCCTTGTCGGCGATGCCGAGCGCGGCGTGCAGGATCGCGCCGGTCGAGATGCCGGCGAAGATGCCTTCCCGCTCCACCAGCTGGCGGGTGCGGTGGATGGCGTCGTCGGGGCCGACCGAGAAGCGGGAGTCCAGGAGTGAGGGGTCGTAGAGCTCGGGGATGAAGCCCTCGTCGATGTTGCGCAGGCCGTAGACCAGCTCCCCGTAGCGGGGTTCGGCGGCGATCACCTGCACGCCCGGCTTGTGGTCGCGCAGGTAGCGGGAGACCCCCATCAGGGTCCCCGTCGTCCCGAGGCCGGCCACGAAGTGGGTGATCGACGGCAGGTCGGCGAGGATCTCCGGGCCGGTGCCGTCGTAGTGCGCCTGGGCATTGGCCGGGTTGCCGTACTGGTAGAGCATCACCCAGTCGCCGTGCTCGGCGGCCAGGCCCTTGGCCACCGCCACCGCCTGGTTGGAGCCGCCGGCGGCCGGCGAGGAGATGATCCGCGCGCCGTACATCTCCAGCAGCTGCCGACGCTCGATCGAGGTGTTCTCGGGCATGACGCAGATGAGCTTGTAGCCGCGCTGCTTGGCCACCATCGCCAGCGAGATGCCGGTGTTGCCGCTGGTCGGCTCCAGGATCGTGGCGCCGGGCTGCAGCGAACCGTCCTTCTCCGCCGCGTCGATCATCGCGATCGCCGCGCGGTCCTTGATCGACCCGGTGGGGTTGTGGTCCTCGAGCTTGGCCCACAGCCGGACGTCGGGGGTCGGCGACAGGATGGGCAGCCCCACGAGCGGGGTGCCGCCGAGGGAGTCGACGAGTGAGGCGAAGCGGGCCATCAGAACTCTTCCAGGAGGTGGAGGGGTCAGCCGCCGGCGACCGCGGGCAGGATGGTGACCGAGTCGCCGTCCTTGACCTCGGTGTCCAGTGCCCCGGTGAAGCGCACGTCCTCGTCGTTGACGTAGACGTTGACGAAGCGGTGCAGCTTGCCCTCCTCGGTGACGAGGCGGTTCTTCAGACCCGGGTGCTGGCTGTCGAGATTGTCGACAAGGGCGCCGAGCGTGGCGCCGCTGCCCTCGACGGTCTTGTTGCCGCCGGTGTGGGTGCGCAGGATGGTCGGGATGCGGACCTCGATGGCCATGGCGTGCGTTCTCCTCGAACTGGGATGTCAGGGGGCGCTGCGCGGGCAGCAATGATGCGTCTGAGCGGGCCAACGCCCGTCCGCAGCCGGACATTCCGGACGGCGGCCGTGGCGCTCCTGCAGGGGCCCGCCGCGAGCCTGCGAGCGGCGGGGGGCAGGAGGGTCCTTCTTCAGTCGTAGACGACGGTGGTGGGTGAGTGGCCGAAAAGGTAGGACTCGACGACCTCGACCTCCTCCTCGCTCACCGCCCCGTCGACGATGCGGAAGCTGCGGAACTCGACGTCGTCGCCGGCCACGCCCGTCTGCCGCTCGTGATGCCGCGTGGAGACCAGCACGTAGTGCGCGTGGGGCTCGGACGCGTAGCTGATGTCGGTGCGCGAGGGGTAGGCCTCGGTGGCGGTGTGCGAGTGGTAGATGACCACCGGCTCCTCCCCACGGTCGTCCATCTCGCGGTAGAGCCTGAGCAGGTCACCGGAGTCGAACTCGTAGAACGTCGGGGAGCGCGCGGCATTGAGCATCGGGATGAACCGCTCGGGCCGGTCGCTGCCCTCGGGACCGGCGACGACGCCACAGGCCTCGTCCGGGTGGTCTTCCCGGGCGTGGGCCACGATGGCGTCGTAGGTCGCGCGGTCGATGCGCAGCACGGGCCCATCCTAGGCGGGACACCGCAGGGCGCACGGCTCGGGCCGGGCCGCGGGGCCCCCACGCCGGGCGAGGCGCCCGAATGGGCCGCCGGCCCTACCTATACCGTCCGAAGTCGTGCTGGTGAAGTCGCTCGTTCTCGCAGGGGTCCTGCTGCTGCCGCTCCCCGCGCTGCTCAGCGGCTGCCGGGGCCTGCTGCGCCGTCCCGGATTCAGCCGCGAGGACCCGACCGACCGCGCGTCGTTCGTCGTCCTGGTCTCGCTGCGCCTGCTCACCCTCGTGCTGGTCTTCCTGCTGACGGGCATCCTGCTGGTGTCGGGCGTGGGAGCGATGATCCGGGACGTCGCCCTGCACGGGATGGTCTACGTCTTCTTGATCCTCGACCTGCTGCTGGGCGCCCTCGTGCTGCTCACCTTCGGCCGGCGCGAGCATCCACCAGCGCGTCGACGAGCGACCCCTGCACGGCGGTGAGCCAGTAATAGACCCCGAGCTGGTGGTCACGCTCGTCGGTGAGGTCCGCCGGCGGCTCGGTGTCCTCGGTGACGTCGAGGCGGGTGCCGAGCGCCAGCCGGAGGTCGTTGGTGGTGCGCAACCACGCGCCCGCCTGGTCGACGTCCAGTCGCACCTCCCCACCGTGCGGGGGCAGGGTGGCGCGGACCGTGGCCAGGTCGTCGCCCTTGCCGCTGCGCAGCGCCGACTCGGTGAGGTCCCGGTAGTCCGCGGCCATGGCCGGATCGCTGCGGTGCCCGTCGGGCAGCAGGCGCGCGAGCACCGGATCGTCGCCCACGTCAGCGACGTCGGCGCTGAGCAGCTGGTCCAGTTGGTCCAGCAGAAGCCCGACGATGCCCGCCTCGGCGGAGTCCAGGCGGGCGACCACGGCACCGCCACGGGCACGGAACGGCTTCACGAGTCCTTCTGGTAGCTCGCCCACAGCCCGTAGGCGTGCAGCCGGCTGGTGTCGTGCTCCATCCGCTCGCGGGGGCCGGAGCTGACGATCGCCCTGCCCTCGTGGTGCACCTGGAGCATCAGCTTCGTCGCCGTCGGCTCGTCGTAGCCGAACAGCTCCTGCAGCACGAAGGTCACGTAGTTCATGAGGTTCACCGGATCGTTCCAGACGATGGTGACCCACGGCCGGTCGAGGTCGTTCTCCTCGTCGACGATGGTGTCCGGGGTGCGTTCCGGCGCGAGCGGTCCGGCCACGGGTCCACCTTAGGACGCCGGTCCGACGGCGTCCGCATACCCTTCCCGATCATGGAGATCGGTTCTGGGCTGGCTCCCGCGCTGTTCACTGACCGGTACGAGCTGACGATGGTCGCCGCGGCGCTCGCCGACGGCACCGCCGACAGGGACTGCGTCTTCGAGGTGTTCGCCCGCCGGTTGCCGCACGGGCGCCGCTACGGCGTCCTCGCCGGCACCGGCCGGCTGCTGGACGCCCTGCCGCACTTCCGGTTCGGGGACGACGAGCTGGCCGCGCTGCGTGACCAGGGTCTCACCGACGGGCGGCTGCTGGACTGGCTGGCCGACTTCCGGTTCTCCGGCGACATCGACGGCTACGCCGAGGGCGATCTGTACTTCCCGGGCTCCCCCGTGCTCACCGTGCGGGCACCCTTCGCCGAGGGCGTGCTCCTGGAGACCCTCGCGCTCTCCGTCCTCAACCACGACAGCGCCATCGCGTCGGCGGCCGCACGGATGGTGGCGGCGGCCTGCGAGCGCCCGTGCATCGAGATGGGCTCCAGGCGCACGCACGAGGAGGCGGCCGTCGCGGCCGCGCGAGCCGCGTGCCTCGTCGGGTTCGCGTCCAGCTCCAACCTGGAGGCCGGCCGGCGCTACGGCGTCCCGACGACCGGGACCAGCGCGCATGCCTTCACGCTGCTGCACGACGACGAGGAGGCCGCGTTCCGGGCGCAGGTCAACGTCCTGGGCCCCGGGACGACGCTCCTCGTCGACACCTACGACGTCGACCAGGGCATCCGGACGGCGGTGCAGGTCGCCGGCACCGAGCTCGGCGGCATCCGGCTGGACTCCGGGGACCTCCCGACGCTGGCCACCCACGCGCGCGAGTTGCTCGACTCCCTCGGCGCCACGAAGACGCGCATCGTCGTCACCAGTGACCTCGACGAGTACGCCATCTCGGGGCTGATGGCCGCCCCGGTCGACCGCTACGGCGTGGGCACCTCGCTGGTGACCGGCTCGGGCGCACCTACGGTCGGCATGGTCTACAAGCTCGTGGAGCGGGACGGGCGGCCGGTGGCCAAGAAGTCGGAGGGCAAGCGCTCGGTGGGCGGCCGCAAGAACGCCGTGCGCCGGCACGACGGCAACGGGATCGCCGTCGCCGAGGTGGTCAGCAGCAAGCCGATCGCCGCGCGGGAGGGCGACCGCGGGCTCGTCATCCCCCTCGTCTGCGGCGGCCAACGGTGCTCGAACCCGACGCCGGCCGAGGCGCTGCTCGAGGCGCAGGCGCACCACCTGCGGGCGCGGGCGGCGCTTCCACCCGAGGCGTGGGCCCTCTCCCGGGGCGAGCCGGTGCTGGAGACGGTCGAGTCGTGACATCCGGAGGGCGGAACGCATGACACGGGCACTGGTCGTGGTCGACGTGCAGAACGACTTCTGCGAGGGCGGCAGCCTGGCCGTCTCCGGTGGTGCGGCGGTCGCGGCGGCGATCACCGAGCACGTCAGGACGGCGGCCGGCGACTACACGCACGTCGTCGCCACTCGCGACCACCACATCGACCCGGGGTCGCACTTCGCCGAGCACCCCGACTTCACCGACACGTGGCCGGCGCACTGCGTCGTGGGCACCGGCGGGGTCGACCTGCACCCGGCGCTGGACCGCGGGCCGATCGACGCGGTCTTCGACAAGGGGCAGTACGCCGCCGCCTACTCCGGTTTCGAGGGGCGCTCGGGCGGAACGCCGCTGGCCGACTGGCTGCGGGAACGTGGCGTCGACGCCGTCGACGTGGTGGGCATCGCCACCGACCACTGCGTGCGGGCGACCGCCCTGGACGCCGTCGGCGCGGGGTTCGCCACCCGGGTGCTCCTGCCGCTCACGGCCGGGGTCGCCGAGGGGACCACCGAGGCCGCCCTCGATCAGCTCCGCACCGCGGGCGTCACGTTGGAAGGCGCCGTCCACCGCCCGTGACCGTGGTCATGGAGCCCTGACCACCTGCGCGATCGGGTCCGTGTCCCCGCTCCATGAACGCGGAGGCGAGGCCGAGCCCTCCAGAACCTCGTCCCTGGTGAACCCGAGCACCTGGAGGACGGCGTCGAGGTAGGGCTGGTTCAGGGCGGTGTGCGCCTGCTCGCGCACGAACGGCTTCGCATTGAAGGCGATGCCGAGGCCGGCGGTGTTCAGCATGTCGAGGTCGTTCGCGCCGTCGCCCACGGCCACCGTCTGGTCCAACGGGATGCCGTACTGGGCGGCGAACCGAGCCAGCGCCCGCGCCTTGCCGGCCCGGTCCACGATGTCGCCGACCAGTCCCCCGGTGAGTTTTCCGTCGGCCACCTCGAGGGTGTTCGCCGCGGCGAAGTCCAGGCCCAGCATCTCGGCCAGCGGATCGGTGATCTGGCTGAAGCCGCCGCTCACGATGCCGCACTTGAAGCCCAGGCGCTGCAGCGTGCGGATGAGGGTGCGGGCGCCCGGGGTGAGCACCAGGTGCTCGCGGACCTCGTCGAGCACCTCCACCGGCAGCCCGGCGAGGACGGCCACCCGCGCACGCAGCGACTCGGCGAAATCCAGCTCGCCGTTCATCGCCGACGCGGTGATCCGGGCGACTTCCGCGGCCCGGCCGGCGCGCGCCGCCAGCTCGTCGATGACCTCGCCGCGGACGAGGGTGGAGTCGACGTCGAGCACGATCAGCCGCTTGCTCCGGCGAGCCAGCCCCACCTGCTCGACGGCGATGTCGGCTCCGGTCGCCGAGGCCACCGTGGCGAGCTCGGTGCGCAGCGCGGTGGCCTCCGCGCCGGAGACGGTCAGCTCGAAGCTGGTCACGGGATAGTCCGAGAGCCGGCGGATCGCATCGATGTTCCCGCCGATGGCCGCGATGGCCCGGGCGGCGCCGGCCACGGCGTCGGGAGGTACCGGGCGACCCAGGACGATGACGTGGTGCGGCCGGCCCGCGGGCTCGGCTGGGCCCGCGTCGGGCTCCGACGCGGATTCGACGGCGACGGAGACGCCGGTCGCCTCCGCCACCACCGCCGCGAGCCGGCCGAGGTGAGCCAGCAGGACCGCCTCCCCCACACCGGCGCCGTCGGCCGGTAACGCCCCGACGACGACACCCAGGACCAGGTGCCCGTGGACGACGACCTGCTCGACGTCGAGCACCTCCACGGCCGGCCGCCCCGCCCCGGTCTCGGCCAGGGCGGAGAACAGCCGTGCGGTGACGCCCGGCCGGTCGGCCCCGGTCACGGTGATCACGGCACGGGGGGCCGCTGCCCTCGGGACCGTCGGAACGCGGGGTGTGGGGTCCAGTGGCACGGCGCCATGGTGCCGCACCGCACCCGCGGGCTCGCCGGGGGACGACGGAACGCCCCGTCGGCGCGAGGGCCGACGGGGCGTCGCGGGGCCCTGAGGGGGCCTCACCTGACGTCGGGCCTTACGTGAAGTCGGGGTCGTTCGGGCCCTGACGCGGTCCGGTGCCGTCGATGAGTTCGCTGACGCCGCCGTAGGGGGTGTGGCGCTTGCCCGAGTGGGCCTCGCGCTGCAGTCGCTCCCGCAGGTGGGGATAGTGCGCCTCGAACGCTGGACGCTCGGAGCGGATCTGCGGGATCTCCACGAAGTTGTGCCGGGGCGGCGGCGAGGACGTCGCCCATTCCAGCGAGTTGCCGTGGCCCCAGGGGTCGTCGCGCAGCGCCAGCCGGCCGTACTTCCACGACTGCGCCACGTTGTAGAGGAACGGGATGGTCGAGGCGCCGAGGATGAACGCCCCGATCGTGGAGACCATGTTCAAGATCGTGAACGTGTCGGTCGGCAGATAGTCGACGTACCGGCGTGGCATGCCCTCGTTACCCAGCCAGTGCTGCACCAGGAACGTGGCGTGGAAGCCGATGAAGGTCAGCCAGAAGTGCAGCTTGCCGATCCGCTCGTCCATCATCCGGCCGCACATCTTGGGGAACCAGAAGTAGA
Organism: Blastococcus sp.; assembly: GCA_025965715.1. Taxonomy (GTDB): domain Bacteria; phylum Actinomycetota; class Actinomycetes; order Mycobacteriales; family Geodermatophilaceae; genus Blastococcus_B. The sequence goes on from JAOPWJ010000148.1 coordinate 19,256, forward strand.
TGCCGGCATAGGCGGCGAAGACCACCGTGCCGAAGACGACGTAGTGGAAGTGCGCGACGACGAAGTAGCTGTCGTTGACGTGGAAGTCGATCGGCGGGCTGGCCAGCAGGACGCCGGTCAGGCCGCCCAGGAGGAACGTGATCATGAAGCCCATCGAGAACAGCATCGGCGTCTCGAAGGTCATCTGGCCGCGCCACATGCTACCGATCCAGTTGAAGAACTTGATGCCCGTGGGCACCGCGATCAGGTAGGTCAGGAAGGAGAAGAACGGCAGCAGCACCGCACCGGTGGCGTACATGTGGTGTGCCCACACGGCCAGGGAGAGCGCGCCGATCGCGAGGGTCGCGAAGACCAGTCCCTTGTAGCCGAACAGCGGCTTGCGACTGAACACCGGAATGATCTCGGTGACGATCCCGAAGAACGGCAGCGCGATGATGTACACCTCGGGGTGCCCGAAGAACCAGAACAGGTGCTGCCACAGCATCGGCCCGCCGTTCTCGGCCGAGTAGATGAGGGCACCCAGGTTGCGGTCGGCCAGCATGCCCATGATCGCGGCGGTCAGGATCGGGAACGCCAGCAGAATGAGCACGCTGGTCACCAGCGCGTTCCACGTGAAGATCGGCATGCGGAAGAGCGTCATGCCCGGCGCCCGGAGGCAGACGATCGTGGTGATGAAGTTGACCCCACCGAGGATCGTGCCCAGGCCGCTCACGGCCAGCCCGGCGAACCACATGTTCGCCCCGGCTCCCGGGGAGTTCACGGCGTCGGAGAGCGGCGCGTAGGCGTACCAGCCGAAGTCGGCCGCACCGCCCGGCGTCAGGAAACCCGACACCGCGATCAGGCTGCCGAACAGGAACAGCCAGTAGGACAGGGCGTTCAGCCGCGGGAACGCGACGTCAGGGGCGCCGATCTGCAGCGGCATGATCAGGTTCGCGAAGGCGAAGAACAGCGGCGTCGCGAACATCAGCAGCATGACCGTGCCGTGCATGGTGAACAGCTGGTTGTACTGCTCCGGCGAGAGGAACTGCAGCCCCGGCCGCGCCAGCTCGCCGCGCATGAGCAGGGCCATCAGGCCACCTGCCATGAAGAAGGCGAACGAGGTGGCCAGGTACATCAGGCCGATGGTCTTGTGGTCGGTGGTCCGCAGCAG
>JAOPWJ010000165.1 GCA_025965715.1 Blastococcus sp.
GCCGGGCTCCCCCTGGAACGCCAGCAGCACCAGGGCGAGGACCGGCAGCCCCAGCTTGGCGAAGTTGTTGAACAGGCCCGACACCAGCAGCGAGACCGAGGTCCGTGACCGGGAGAAACCCCACGAGGAGTTCATCGCGTAGGTGAGGCCCAGTGAGATGGCGGCGCCGCCCAGCACGATGTTGGAGACGGCGGTCGTCGTCTCCGTGGCCACGGTCGCCTGCCGGAACGTCATGCCCGGCATGGTGCTGACCACGACGAGCTGATAGGTCGCGAGGTTCCAGACGGTGGCCAGAAGCAGGACGCCGCCCTCCACCCAGCTCATCGAGCGCACCGACGTCCAGACGTCGGCCAGGCTGGTGAACTGGGGCAGGAACCAGGCGAAGACGGCGGCCAGCAGGGCCACGGAGAGCGCCGGCCCGAGGACCTTCCTCCAGAGGGGCCGCTTCGGCGCCTGGGCCCGGTGTGCGGTTGCGTCGACGGCGGTCACGGCTCACCCGCTTCCCGTCGGCGGATCGAGCTCCAGCCGGCCGTCGCTCTCCTCGTGCACCTGCTCCAACAGGTCCGCCCGGCTGACGGCGCCCACGGCCTGGGTGGCCAACGCCAGCGGCTCACCGCGGTTGTCGCCGTTGTCGCCCCCGAGGCGGAAGACGAACGTGATGCAGCCGCCGTCGAAGACGTAGTAGCGCTCGCCCTCGAACCGCGGGGTCGTCATCGTCACCCGTTCGAAGCGGCGCATGCCCTCGCGGTCGCTGGGGATCTCGGTGGCGCCGACCGTGTCGCAGGACTTCTCGAGCCCGACCTCGATCGCCTGCTGTCCGTCGCGGTCGGAGTCCAGCGAGAAGTGCGCCCGCCCGTCGCGGGCGTGCAGGCTGTTGAAGGCCCAGCCCAGCGGCGGCGGCGTCCGCAGGCACGGCACCCACGTGGCCGAGGGCACCGACTGGGCGATGAGGACGACGGCGTTCGAGGCGGCGCCGTCGTCCCCGGAGGCGCAGGTCGGCTGCACGATGGTGGCGGCGGTGTCGCCCGAGCAGCCGCCCAGGGCGAGCCCGGTGACCAGCAGGGCGGGCAGCGCGGCCCGTGACCGAGGCGCCCTCACAGCGGCGACCCGAGGAGCGTGCCGAGGATGAGGACGCCCGCGACGATCCCGCCGCCGAGCGTCGAGACGGTGAGCACCACCCGCCGCCAGGTCCAGCGCTGGATGCGGATGGGGGGCAGCCGGTAGGGCAGCCGCCGGAGGAAGTCACCGTGCAGGTCGCGGCCCTGTTGGCGCAGCAGGCGGCGCAGCTGCGAGGGCATGGTCAGCCCGCGGGTGGCGGCGAAGGCCTCGGCGATCTCATCGTCGGAGAACTGCCGGCGGGCCCGCCGGTACACCTGCTCGGCGCTGGTCCGGAGCGCCAGGACCAGCATCATGTTGGCCAGGTCGACCGCCTGGCGCCACGGGCTGGGCCGCACCTCGGCGAAGGCCGTGTCGATGACGAACAGCGTGCCGTCGCGCACCAGCAGGTTGGCGGGCTTGATGTCGCGGTGGGCGACCCCGATCTCCCACATCCGCCGGACGACGGAAAGCCCCTGGTCGATGACGCCGTCGTCGATGTCTGCCTCACCCACCTCCCGGGCGCCGTCGAAGAATTCCGTGACCAGCAGGTACTCGCGCTCCGGCGTGATCTCGACGATCCCCAGGGGATGGGCGACCGGCAGTGCGGCGTCGGACAGCAGCCGCAGGACGTAGTCCTCGTACTGCACCAGTCGCCGGACGGAGTGGTAGGGCTTCTCGTCCTCCAGCCGCCCGTAGAGCAGGGTGCGCCCGAGCTTGTACCAGCGGTCGGACCGGACGTGGGTGGCCGCGTAGAGCTTGCCGAAGACGTATGTGTCCGGATCGCCCTTCACCGTGACCCGCAGCGGCGTCGATCCGCCGGATCCGGCCAGCCCGAACGGCTCGACGTCCCCGACGATGAGGCCCAGCTGGTCCTGCAGCGCCCGGACGATGGCCTCGCCCCGGGTGCCGGTCACGTCCAGGTGGGCGGGGCGGCCGCGGCGGTAACGCACCGGGTAGACGTCGTTGGGTGTCAGCATCCGGAAGGCGGCGAGCGGGACGGCGACACCGAAGATGACGCCGGCGAGGACGTCGGTCGGGTGGTCCTGCGCCAGGTAGAGCCGGGAGAGCGCGGTGAGGAGGAGCAGGGGGGCGATCGCCCACTTCGCCACGGTCCGGGACCGGCCGGCCGGGACGAGGGAGTAGGCCATGCTCACGAGGAAGGCGCTGAGCGCCGTCATCGGCAGCGACGGCATCGAGAAGCCCGCCCACGAGCCGAGGACCTGCACCTCGTAGGGCCGCGGGCGCTGCAGGAGACTCGCCATGCCGGCAGCGATGTTGACCACGACCAGCCCCACGCCGATCCAGACGAACAGGTGCCGCCACCGGCGGAGCACGGCCAGGACGAGCAGGTTGACCAGCCACAGCACGTAGATGCCCGCCGACGTGGCGAGGACCCCGGCGACGTCGGCGACACGGGTCAGCCAGGGCGTGCGCAGCTCGGCGAACGCCTGCAGGATCCGGGTGTCGGCCACGTCGAAGTGCGTGACGCTGCCTGTCACGACCACCACCGCCCAGGCGAGCACGACCAGTGCGCTGAGCGCCAGCCACCACTTGCCCGAGGCGTTGAGGTGCCGGGGCAGGGGAGGGGGCTCGCCGGAGGGACGGCGGCGGGCGCGGACGCGCTGGATCGCCGGGGGAGCCGGTCGCGGAAGGGGAATGGTGGGTCCCGGGCCGGGCGGTGCCTGCGGCAGCGAGGCCATGTCCGGGGATCCTTCACTCCTACCGGTAGCGGGTCATCCCCTTTCGTTCCGCCCCGGCGCTACGGTTGCCCCGCCCCATCCGGGAGGAGGCGCCCGTGCGACCTCGCTCCGCGGCGCTCGGCGCCGTCCTCCTGGTGCTCCTCGCCCTGCCCGCCTGTGCCCCGGCTGCCTCCGACGCGGCGCCGGCAGGAACCACGATCCGGTTCGCGTCCTACGACTTCGCGGAGAACCAGACCCTGGTCGAGGTCTATGCCGAGGCCGTCCGGCGAGAGGGGCTTCCCGTCTCGATCCAGCACGGGGTGGGCACCCGTGAGGTGGTCGCCCCCGCCCTGCAGCAAGGCGTGGTGGATGTGGTCATCGACTACCTCGGGACGGCGCTGACGTTCGCCCGGCCGACGGCGACGGACCTGCCGCGGATCCCCGAGGAGATGCACGCCACCCTCAGCCGGACGCTGGGCGGACGGGGCGTGGACGTGCTCGAGCCCGCGAGGGCCGAGGACCAGAACGGATTCGCCGTGACGACGGCGTTCTCCGTCGAGAAGGGCGTCGTCCGTCTCTCCGAACTGCGTCCCCTCGCGCCGGAGCTGACCTTCGGCGGGCCACCCGAGTGCCCCGAGCGGCCCCTGTGCCTGCGCGGCCTCGAGGAGACGTATGGACTGGAGTTCGCGGAGGTGCGCGCCTTGCCGTCGCGGACGGCGACCGTCGAGGGCCTGCGGACCCGGGAGATAGACGTGGGGCTGCTGGAGACGACCGACGCGCGGCTGGCGGTGGCCCCCGTGGTGCTCCTCATCGACGACCTCGGCCTCCAGCCGCCGGAGAACGTCGTCCCCATGGTCGCGATCGCGGCCCTGGACCGCTGGGGCGAGCGCCTGCGGACGGCCCTGGACGACGTCAGCGCCCGGCTGACCACCGCCGACCTCGTCCAACTGAACGTGGCGGTGGAGCTGCGCGGCATGACGCCGGCGGAGGCCGCCGCCCAGTGGTGGAACTCCCGCTGACCCTCAGACGGTCACGAACGCTGCGGTCACTCGGAGCTGGCCGACCACCTCTCCAGCCGACGCATGACGCCCGACCTCACCAGCACCGCCACGGTGAGCACCGTCGTCACGACGCTGGCGCCCCCGAACAGTGCTCGGTCGAGGGGCTTGCCCAGCAGGCCGTAGGACTCGGCAATCGAGCCCGGCGTAGGCCAGCCGAAGGCCTCGGCACCCCAGAAGTAGGCAGTCGGGAGCACCGCGAGGGCAACCAGGAGCACGACAGGCCGGACCCCCTGGGACTTGCGCAGGCCCCAGATCCACGCCACGAGGACGCCCAGGAGCAGTCCCGACGCCACACCGATCACGATCACCACACCGTCACCCCTACAACGCTCGGATGAGCGACACGCAGGAGCCGATCCCCAGCGCATCTCCGAGGAGACTGAGCGCCGCCGAGGAAGCGCCTGTCAGGGCCAGGTACTCACTTCGGGTCAGGTACTTCATGACGTTCCCCTCCGCCCATCCCTTCGCCAGGTAGTAGATCTTCCTGATGAGGTTCTGCGACCCTCCCAGCTTGCTGACCAGACTCGTCAGTGCGGCGCTCTTCCTGGCGATGCTGGAGAGCTTGGCGGCAAGGTTGATGAGCTTCGCGGCTGCGAACACGAAGGTCGCAAGGTTCGCGGCGCAACTCGCACCGGTCCACACCCACCAATACCAGGCCGGGTCCGCTACGACCGGGTAGGCGGTCTCAGCGCTCGTCTCGACGACCTGGGTCAACGTCGTCCCGTCGATCTCGTAGTGGGTCCCGACGGTCTCGCCGTTGGCGTCAACCGCCCATGCGGCGCCCATCGTCGCCACGACCCGCGACTCCACCGTCGTGGTGGTCGCGGCCGGTTCGACGGCGTCCAACGCGGCCCACTGGGCGTCCGTGATGTCGACGTCGTCCTCGGGGTCGCCGAGGATGGCCGACACCTCCGTGTCGATCCGCGCCTCTTCGCCGGGCAGCGGCTCGACGGCCTCCACCGGGGCGATGACCGAGATGGTCCCGTCGGCGTTCTCCGTGAGCTCCGCACCCCGGGGAAGATCCAGGCCGAACGCGACCCTGTCGGGTGCGGCGGCATCCGCGAGCACCGCCGCCATCTGCACCCCGCCCTCGACCGCGCGAGTCACGACATCGGTGCTCGGAGCCACCTCGTGCAACACCAGGGCGCCGTCCACGACGCTGCTCTCGCCTGAGCCGCCCAGCGGCGCGAGCCCGTAGGACTCGCCGTCCAGGGCGAGCGTCGCTCCCTCGCCGGTGAGCACCAGCTCACCTCCGGCCGCATCGCTCCCCTCGAGCCCCACGGAGGTCGCCTGCAGGGCGACCTCGTCGGCGGCAGAGGCCGCCTGGGTCAGCTCGACCGCGGAACCCGGCTCGGACGCGTCGAAGGACGCCGCGGCAGCCGAGATGGCCTCCTCGTCGGAGGATGCCCCCTCCAGGAGAGCGTCGGGCACGGCGACCCCGGGAGCCTGCGTGCTGTTCGCCACCGACTGCTCCGCCGCCGGATCCGCCGGCGTGTCGTCAGCCGCGGCGCCACCGACGGACGTGCCACTGATCACCAGCGCTGCAGCGGTCACGATCCCCAGGCACCGAATGCGTGGACCGACCGCGAGACCCAGGATTCGCATTCATGCCTCCCCGTCCCTTCGGCGCGCACGACGCGCCGCGCGCACGGTACAGAATCAGATGCGCACGGTAAAAGGGTGAGAAGTGCCCCGAACGGGCGACAGGGGGCGGCTCACCTCAGGGGCGGCCGACCGAGCCGGGCGAGCGCGAAGCGGCCCGCACCGCGGCTCGCCTCAGACGATGGCGCCACGGCCGGTGATCGCCCGGCCGACGATCAGGGTGTTCACCTCGCGGGTGCCCTCGTAGGAGTAGATCGCCTCGGCGTCGGCGACGTAGCGGCCGACGTTGTGCTCCAGCAGGATGCCGTTGCCGCCCAACAGCTCGCGGGCCCAGCCGACGGTCTCCCGCATGCGGACGGTGCTGAACGCCTTGGCCAGGGACGCCTGCTCGTCGGTCATTCGACCCTCGTCCTGCAGCTGGGACAACCGGGTGCACAGGGCCGCCGACGCGGTGATGTTGCCCAGCATGCGCACCAGGAGGTCCTGCACCAGCTGGAAGCCCGCGATCGGCTGGCCGAACTGGCTGCGCTCGTTGGCGTACCGCAGCGCGTGCTCGTAGGCGCCGCGCGCGCAGCCCACCGCCGACCACGCGACACCGGCGCGGGTCATCCGCAGCACCCTCGCGGTGTCCTTGAAGCTGTTGGCCTCCTGCAGCCGGTTCTCCTCGGCCACCCGGACGCCGTCCAGGGTGATCAGCGCGTTCTGCACCGCCCGGAGAGCGATCTTGTCCTCGAGGTCGACGGCGGTGAAGCCCTCGGTGCCCTTCTCGACGACGAAGCCGAGCACCCGCTGGGTGTCGACGTCACGCGCCCAGATGATGATCAGGTCGGCGAAGCTGGCGTTGCCGATCCACTTCTTCTGCCCGTCCAGCACCCAGGAATCGCCGTCCCGCCGGCACGTGGTCCGCAGACCGCGCGCGACGTCGGAGCCGGAGTCGGGCTCGGTCAGGCCGAAGGCGCCGATCAACTCCATGCGCGCCATGGTCGGCAGCCAGCGTTCCTTCTGCTCCTCCGAGCCGCAGAGGTAGATGCTGCCCATTGCCAGGCCGCCGTGGACGCCCATGAAGGTGGCGATCGACGGGTCGCCCTTGGCGAGCTCCATGGCGATCATGCCGTCGAGCAACGCCGACTTCCCCGGGCAGCCGTAGCCCGAGTACTGCGTGCCGGCGATGCCCAGCTTGGCGATTCCCGGAATGAGGTGCCGGGGGGTCTCGGCGCGGGTCCAGTACTCGTTGATGATCGGCTGCACCTGCTCGTCCATGAACGTGCGCACCCGGTACAGGGTGGCCCGGTCGTCCTCGTCGAGGAGGGCCTCGAGGTCGTAGAAGTCGGAGGTGACCGGGTTCCCGTCCGTGCTCATCGCGACTGCCTCTCTGCAGCGGGGAGTGCAGACGTCCTACCCCCGGCGGTCAGGAACGCAACCGGGACGCGTGCGGCGCCTCGCGGGCGGGCAGGACCAGGGCCCGTCCCGCCGTCCCTGCCACGAGGTGCCTGTCATGAAGTCGATCGCCCACCAAACCGTCGAGGAGCTGGGCGGGCCCGGCAGCGTCCTGGTCCGTCAGCGACGCGATCACGTGCAGCTCGACGAACTGTTGAACCAGCTCGACGGAACCGCAGGCGCCGCCCAGGAGGAGCTGCTCACCCGCATCGACCGGCTGGTGTTCAGTCATGCCTTCGCCGAGGAGACGGTCCTGTGGCCCGTGCTGCGCCGGGTACTGCCCGACGGTGACGCGTTGACCCTGCGGGTGGAGAAGGAGCACCAGGAGGTCAACGAGCTGGTCAGTGCCCTCGAGCGAGACGGCGCCGCGCACCCCCACCGTCCCGCGCGACTCGCCCGCCTCGTCGAGGTCCTCCGCGAGGACGTCCGGGACGAGGAGGACGTGCTGTTCCCCCGGCTGCAGGAGGCGGTGTCGGTGGAGGAGCTGCGGCGCCTCGGGCGCCGGTGGGCGGTGATGCGGCGGCTGTCGCCGACCCGCGCGCACCCGACGGTCTCCCGGCGACCACCCGGCAACGCGTTGTCCGGCCTGCCCCTGTCGGTCCTCGACCGCACCCGAGACGCGGTCGACGCCGGCGTCCGGCGGGCGCCGGCGCAGCTGGCGCCCGCCGGACGTGCCCTGAGCAAGGGGCTGGCGCGGGTGGCCGGGCTCGTGGAGCTGATCCCGCTCTCGCGCGCCGGCGACAAGAAGCCCACCAGCCGCTGAAGAAACCGAAGGCCCCCTCGCGAGTCGGGAGGGGGCCTTCGGCGTGTGGCTCAGGTGGTCTGCTTGGGCTTCGGCTCGGCACGCGCGTCGAGCTGGATCTCCTTCTCCGCCCTCGGCACGCCCTCCTTCAGCTCCTTGGTGCGCTCCACCTCGGCGTCGAACTCGATGCCGAAGAGCAGGGCCAGGTTGATCAACCAGAACCAGATCAGGAAGACCACCACCCCGGCAAGGGCGCCGTAGGTCTTGTTGTAGCTGCCGAAGTTGCCGACGTAGAAGGCGAACAGCGCGGAGGCGACGACCGCCACGACGATCGCGACGCCGGCACCGGGGCTGACCCACGTGAACCCGCGCAGCTTCACGTTCGGGGTCGAGTAGTAGAGGACGGCGATCATCAGCGCCAGGACGACGATCATCACCGGCCACTTGGCGACGTTCCAGATCGTCATGGCCGTGTCGCCCAGCCCGATCGCCGAGCCGATGGCCTCGACCACCGGACCGCTCAGCACGAGCATCGCCACGATGACGGCGGCGAAAAGGATGCCGATCAGCGTGACCAGCAGCTGCAGGGGCTTGAGCTTCCAGATCTTGCGGCCCTCCGGCGTCTCGTAGACGACGTTGGCCGCGCGGGTGAATGCGCCGACGTAACCCGAGGCCGACCACACGGCGCCGACCAGACCCAGGATCAGGCCGAAGCCGACGGGGGCGGTGTTGCCGGCGAGCTGGGTGACGACGGGCTGGAGGGTGGTGGCGGCGCTGCCCGGGAGGACGGCGGTCAGCGCGTCGGTGAGGGTGCGCGGGTCGGTCAGCAGGCCGACGATCGACAGCAGCGCGATGAGGGCCGGGAACAAGGCGAGGACGCCGTAGTAGGTGAGCGCCGCCGCCCAGTCGGTGAGGTTGTCCTCGCTGAACTCCTTCAGCGACCGCTTGATCGTGCCGCCGGTGGTCGGCTTCGGGTCGGCCCCGGTGGGCGCGTAGTCCGCCCGGGTGCCGCTGATCTTCTCGTTGTCGGGGGCGGGGTCACCCGCGTCTGCCCGGTTGTTGTCGAACCGCGCCTGCGCGGTCCGTTGCGAGCTTCTGGAAGCGGCCATGTGTCCTCCGTCGGGCGGTCGAGTCAGCCTCGGGGTTCCCAGGACGATCCGGTTCCATGCCGTCCGGTGCTGACCGGGCGTGTCGACGGGGGGCGACGAGCCAGCGCCGCGGGTGCCCGGCCCCAGGGGTGAAGCTCGTCACACTCCGTCAGGTGAAGGGCACGATCCGACGATTGGAACGGCGACGGACTGGGGAAGGAGGTTCCGGACGGACGTGTCACCGGCCCTGATCGGGCCGGCGCAGACGATGCAAATGGGGGAAATTCGAAGATGTTGTTGTGGCCGGCCGTGATCTTGCTCGGCTTCCTGCTCCTGACCGCTCTGGTCATCGGCCTGGGCGCGCAGACCACCGCTCGCTACGAGCGGGAACAGCGCGCCGAGGGGCCGTCGGGCACCCGGGCCGCCACCGAACCGCTGGGCGCGATCAGCGCCTGAACCTCGGCTGACACTCGCGCCCCGCCCCTCCGCGTGAGGGGCGGGGCGCTGCACGTCCCGGGTCAGAGCCAGCGGCTGTCGGTGTCCAGCACTGTCCGGTCCAGCGACTCGAGCAGCTCGAACTGCGCGTGCACGCGGGGGAGCTCCCAGCGCCAGAAGTAGCGCGCCGCCTGCCGCTTGCCGTCGTGGAAGTCGCTGTCCGCCGTCCCCGTGGCCAGAGCCTGCTCCAGCCATATCCACGCGACCACGAGGTGGCCGGCCGCCTCGAGGTACACCTGGGCATTGGCCAGTGCGAGCTCGGGGTCGCCGGCCCGCCAGAGCGTCGCGGTCACCGCCCCCAACCGTCCGACCGCGGCGTCGAGGTCCGCGGCGAACGCCGTCCATTCCGTGCCCGCCGCCCGAGCCGTGGTGGCCCTGATGGTCTCGCCGAGCAGGGCCAAGCCTGCGCCGCCCTGCATGACCACTTTGCGGCCGAGCAGGTCGAGGGCCTGGATGCCGTTGGTGCCCTCGTGGATCGGGTTGAGCCGGTTGTCGCGGTAGAACTGCTCGACCGGGTAGTCCCGGGTGTAGCCGTAGCCGCCGTGCACCTGGATGGCGAGGTCGTCGGCGACCGGACCCCACTGCGAGGGCCAGGCCTTCGCGATGGGGGTGAGCATCTCCAGCAGCAGGTGTGCCCGCGCGCGACCGCCCTCGGACTCCGCGGTCTGCTCCTCGTCGACCAGTCGGGCGCAATAGAGCCCCAGGGCCAGACCGCCCTCCGCATAGGACTTGGCGGCCAGCAGCATCCGGCGCACGTCTGCGTGCTCGATGATCGGCACGGCCGGGCTGGCCGGGTCCTTGTCGGCCACCGGCCGGCCCTGCGTGCGGGTACGGGCGTAGTCGAGGGCGTGCAGGTAGCCGGTGTAGCCGAGCGCGGCCGCGCCCATGCCGACGCCGATCCGGGCCTCGTTCATCATGGAGAACATGTAGGTCAGGCCCCGGTGCTCCTCGCCGACGAGGTAGCCCACCGCGCCGGCCTGCCCGCCGGGTGTGTGCACGCCCTCCCCGAAGTTCAGCAGCGTGTTCGTCGTCCCCCGATAGCCCATCTTGTGGTTCAGGCCGGCCAGGACGACGTCGTTGCGGTCCCCGAGCGTGCCGTCGGCGTTCACCAGGAACTTGGGGACGACGAACAAGGAGATCCCCTTGGTGCCGGGCGGACCGCCGGGGATCTTGGCCAGCACGAGGTGGACGATGTTCTCGGTCAGCTCGTGGTCGCCGCCGGAGATCCACATCTTGTTGCCGGTCAGCCGGTAGGTGCCGTCGTCCTGGGGCACGGCCTTCGTGGTGATGTCGCCCAGGGACGACCCGGCCTGCGGCTCCGACAACGCCATGGTGCCGAACCAACGGCCCTCGAGCTCGGGCCGGACGAAGGTGTCGATCTGCTGCTGGCTGCCGTGCGTGAGGAGCAGGCGGGCGTTGCCCATGGTGAGGAACGGATAGGACGACGTGGCGATGTTGGCTGCCTGGAACCAGGCCATGGCGGCCTGGGACACGGCGTGCGGCAGCTGCAGGCCGCCGAGGTCCTCGTCGAAGCTCCCGGCCATCAGCCCGGCGTCGGTGAACACCGTCAGGGCCCGGCCCACCTCCGGGATCAGCTCGACCTTGCCGTCGACCATCCGCGGCTCGTTCTCGTCCGCTCGTCGGTTGTGTGGCCGGAAGTGGTCGGTCGCGATCCGCTCGGCCAGGTGGAGCACCGCGTCGAAGGTTTCCCGCGAGTGCTCGGTGAACCGCGACCGCTTGGTCAGCGACTCGACGTCCAGCCACTCGTGGAGCAGGAAGTCGAGGTCGCGGCTGGAGAGGATCAGCGACGCCACGACGTCACACTACGGCCGATGCGGGCCCGCGCCAGGACGGTTGACCAGTAGTTCCTGCACCGGCCGGGCACCCCACATAGGCCGCGTGAGCTGGGCATACAGGCAGCGGGGAGGCGCGTCGACCTGCCACCGGTCAAGGAGTCGGCAGGCAACCGGCCCCGCGGAGTGGCCTGACCGATGATTTCTCCGCGCCGTGCTGGTCTCCACGCGAGACACCGCCTCACGGAAGGAATGACGACGTGCGCAAACTGACCTTCGGCATGAACCTGAGCCTGGACGGCTACATCGCCGCGCCCGGCGACGACCTCGGCTGGAGCGTGCCGAGCGACGAGCTGTTCCAGTGGTGGTCCGACCGAGTGGGGTCGACGGGCCTGGCGCTGTACGGGCGCAAACTGTGGGAGACGATGAACTCCCACTGGCCGACCGCCGACCAGCAGCCCGGCGCCACACCGGCGCAGATCGAGTTCGCCCGCCGCTGGCAGGACATGCCGAAGGTGGTGTTCTCCTCCACGATCAGCACGGTCGACGGGAACGCCCGCCTGGTCACCGGCGACGCTGTTCCCGAGATCACCCGGCTCAAGAGCGGGGACGGCGGTCGCATGGACGTCGGCGGCGCCACCCTCGGCGCGGCGGCGATGCGGGCCGGGCTGATCGACGAGTACGCGATCGTCACCCACCCGGTCCTGGTGGGCGGCGGCACGCCGTTCTTTACGGCCCTGGACAACTGGGTGAACCTGACCCTGGTGGAGACCCGGACGTTTCCCGACGGCGTGCTGCTGAGCAGGTACGAGACCAGGCGCTGAGTGCCCGACGCCGGATCGGCGCGGGCGTCGGGCAGGTGCACCACGGCTTCCGCGTCGACCGACAACCCGACGGCCGACGGTGCACCCACCGGCCCGACCACACCCAGATCATCCTCGGCCAACCGCTCCTCACCGGAGGGGAGGCGGCGCCTGAGCTGCTCGAGCGCACGGCCGAACTCGTCCGGGCGCGAAACCGGATCGACGCCGGAGTTGCGCGGACCGCTCGTCGGGCCGAGCTCGAGCAGGCGCCGGACCACGACGGACTGAAGTCCGTGGCCTCCTGGCTGCGGGGCGCGGCCGCCTGTCCCCGGCCGAGGCGAGCCACATCGTCGGCAACGGACGCCCGCTGGAGCAGCTGCCCGGCCCCGGCGCCGCCGACATGGGCTTCGGAGCCGTCATCTCCGCCGCCCGCGCCCGCTGGCTCGCCTGCGACAGCACCCTCAGCCGGATCGTCATGGGGCCCGACGGCCAAGTCCTCGACGACGGTCGAAGCGCACGCATCGTCCCGCCCGGCCTGCGCACGGCGGTCCACGTGCGGGACCGGCACTGCGTCTTCGCCGGA
>JAOPWJ010000202.1 GCA_025965715.1 Blastococcus sp.
CCGGGGCTGCTCGTGCCGCGAACCGCACGGCCGTGCGCGCCGCCACGGCCGCCCCGCCGGCAACGGCGATGGTGGCGAGGGCCGCCCCGGTCGCGAGGGTGACGGCGACGAAGCCCGCTGCCACGTCGACCGCCCCGGCGTCCGTGGCCACCGAGGCGTCCGACCCCAAGGCATCGAGCACGACCGCCCCGCCGGCGCTCGTCGTCACGGAGGCCCCCGCCTCCGCCGACGCCGTCCGTGCCGTACCAGAACTGCGGGCCACCGACGTGGTGGCCGCTCTGGCCGACGGTGCCCGTCCGGTCGGCAACCGGTGGGTGTCCCCTGCGCGACGCCGCCCGGCCCTCTACCTCGCGGCGGCGCTGGTCGGCGCGCTGAGCGTGGGCGTCCTGGCCGCCGAGGAACCGGCCGCCCAGGCCGGCACCACCACGGTCCGCGCGTCGGTGAGCGTCGCCGAGGAGCTGGGCCTCACCGGCGGCCCCGACCAGCCGATCACCGCGGCCGACGCCGAGCGGCTCGGCAAGCTGGCCGTGAGCCGCCAGGAGCGGGACGCAGCGCAGGCCGCTGCCGCACAGGTGCAGGACGCCGCCGACCGCGCGGCCACCGAGGCCGCCGCGGAGGCCGCTCGACCCGATGCCGTCCTGCCGGTCGCCGGCGCCCGCCTCACGAGCGGCTTCGGCGGACGCTGGGGCAGGCTGCACGCCGGCATCGACCTCGCCGCGCCGATGCTGACCCCCGAGTGCGCGGTCATGGACGGCATCGTCCTGGAGGCGGGCCCGTCGAGCGGCTACGGGAACGTCGTCTACATCCAGCACGAGAACGGTGACGTCACCGTCTACGGGCACATGGAGAAGATCCTGGTCGAGGCCGGCCAGGTGGTCCGCGCCGGTGAGACGATCGCCCTGCTGGGCAACCGCGGGCGGTCCACGGGGCCGCACCTGCACTTCGAGGTGCGCGTCGGCGGGCTGAACGGTCAGAAGATCGACCCGCTCCCGTGGTTGCGCGAGCGCGGCCTCAACGTCTGAAGCGCCCCGGCTGCACCTCGACGCCCCCGTCCGGCACGTTGCGGTAGGGGGCGTCGCCGCTGGGGCACACTGGCGCGCGGGGCATCGGAGGTACGAGGGGCGGGAGGCGGGTCGATGGGGCACGGCCACACCCATGGCCCGGTCACCGCCGGTGGAGCGCAGCGGCAACGGCTCCTCGTCGTCCTGGCCCTGACCCTGGCCGTGATGGCGGCCGAGATCGTCGGAGCCCTCGTCTCCGGGTCGCTGGCCCTGCTGGCCGATGCCGGCCACATGGCCACCGACGCTGCCGGCATCGCGCTGGCGCTGGCCGCAGTGACTCTGGCGCAACGTCCCGCCAGGGGACGGCGGACCTTCGGCTGGCAGCGGGCGGAGATCCTCGCCGCGGTCGCCAACGGGCTGCTGCTCCTGGGTGTGGCCGGATACGTCCTGGTGGAGGCGGTGCGGCGGATCGGGCACCCTCCGGAGATCGGTTCGGACCTGATGCTCGTCGTCGCCACGGTCGGTCTCGCGGCCAACCTGGTCGCGCTCGGCGTGCTGCACGGAGGGCGAGCGGCCTCGCTGAACCTGCGCGGCGCCTATCTGGAGGTGCTCGCCGACGCCCTCGGTTCCGTGGCGGTCATCGCCGCCGCCGTGGTCATCGCCACCACCGGCTGGACGGCGGCCGACGTGATCGCGTCGGTGGTCATCGGCTGCCTGGTGCTCCCGCGGGCCTGGCACCTGCTCCGCGAGGCTCTCGATGTGCTGCTGGAGGCGGCGCCGCGAGGTGTCAGCCTGGACGACGTCCGCGCCCACATGCTGGAGGTCGACGGGGTCCTCGGCGTCCACGACCTGCACGCCTGGACCATCACGTCGGGTCTGCCGGTGCTGTCCGCGCACGTCGTCGTGACCGACGAGGCGCTCTCGTCGGGACACGGCGGCCGGGTTCTCGACGCTCTCAGCGACTGCCTCGGCCAGCACTTCGACATGGAGCACTGCACGTTCCAGTTGGAGGCCGAGGCGCACGCCGGGCACGAGGCCCCCGTCCACGACTGACAGCCGACCCACGGCACGAGCCGCCAGGGGTGGGACAGTGGAACCGCGACGACGGGCGGCAGGCGAGGGAGCGACGGTGGACCACGGGCAGCACTCCGGCATGTGGGTGCCCAGCGACCCGCCCACCTGGGGCCGGATGTTCATCCCGCACGTCGGCCCGGGGTCCGTCCTCGCCGTCCTGAGTGTGGTCGCCCTCCTGGTCTACCTCGGCGCCACGCTGCGGCTGAGGCGCACCGGGGTCGTCTGGCCGTGGTGGCGGACCCTGGCCTGGACGGCGGGCACGGCGTCGCTGTTCGCGGTCACCGGCACCTGGCTCAACGGCTACAGCATGGTGCTGTTCAGCGTGCACATGACCCAGCACATGGTGCTGTCGCTCATCACGCCGCTGCTGCTGCTGCTGGCCGCCCCGGTCACGCTCGCCCTGCGCACGCTGCCTCGCGGACGAGGGGTGTCCGGCGTTCCACGGGCCCTGCTGCTGGAGGCGCTGCACAGCCGGTTCGCCCGCTTCGTGTCGCACCCCCTGTTCACGGTGCCGCTGTTCATCGCCAGCCTCTACGGCGTCTACTTCACGCCGCTGTTCGACGCCCTCATGCGCAACGCGCTCGGGCACCAACTCATGCTGGCCCACTTCGTCGTCACGGGGCTGTTGTTCTTCGGGCCGATCGTGGCCCAGGACCCATGGCCGCGATCGCTGAGCCATCCGGCCCGGATGCTGGAGCTGTTCCTCCCGGTGCCGTTCCACGCCTTCTTCGGCGTCTCGATCATGATGGCGGGATCGCTCGTGGTGACCAGCTTCACCGACCCTCCGGCTGGCTGGGACGTCGACACCCTGACCGACCAGGGCGTCGCCGGCGGGATCGTGTGGGCCTTCGGTGAGCTGCCGACCGTCCTGGTCCTCGCGGTGGTGTTCTTCTCCTGGGCCCGCTCCGAGGAGCGCCGGGGACGCTCGCTCGACCGAGCGGCCGACCGAACCGGGGACGCGGAGCTCGCCGCCTACAACGCCCGCCTGCGAGCCATGGCGGAGCAGAACCGGCGCTGAGGGCTCGGACGCCACCTCGGCGCAGCTGTCACCGTCAGCACGCCGTGGGGGTGGCCGTGTCGCCCATGATCACCACACCACCACTGCGTGGCGATCATGTGCGGTGCCGATCATGTGCGGCGGCCTCGCCAGGACTACCCCACGGGAACCGCCATCTCCTCGGGGAGGTCGTCCTTGGTCGCCTTGATCAGCAGGCCCGACACGAGGGCGCCCAGGAGGAGGAGTGCCGCCGCCCACGTGAACGCGGTCGTGTAGCCCTCCACCTGCGCCTGCAGCCCGACGGCGGGGTCGGACGGGTTCCCGCCGGACGCGGCGACGTCGGTGAAGTAGTTGGTGATCGCGCCGACCGAGAGGGTCGCCAGCAGGGCGGTGCCGATGGACGCGCCGACCTGTTGGGTGGCGTTCAGCATGGCGCTGGCCGCCCCGGCGTCGTGCACACCGGCCCCGATCAGGGCCAGGTTGGACAACGGCACGAAGGTGAACCCGAGGCCCAGACCGAGGAGCAGCTGCCCCGGGAACGCCAGCTCCCAGAACCCGCTGTCCACGCCGAGGAACGACATCGTGAACAGTCCGCCCGCGGCGAGCAGTCCGCCGAGCACCATCAGCGGCTTCGGGCCCACCTTGGGCACCAGGGCGCTGGCCGCGCCGGCCGACATGAGCACCCCGAGCGTGGTCGGCAGGGAGGCGAACCCGGCCTCGACCGGCTTGTAGCCCAGCACCTGCTGGAAGTAGAGGCTCAGGAAGAAGAAGGCGCCGATCAGCCCGGCCCCGACCAGGGTGGAGGTCAGGTAGGCGCCACCGCGGTTGCGATCGAGGACGATGCGCATCGGCAGCAGCGGATTGCGGGTGCGCAGTTCGAGGACGACGAACGCGACGACGAGCAGGACGCCGACGACGATGAACAGCAGTGCCCAGGGTTCTGCCCAGGCGCTGTCGCTCACCCCGGCCGCGGCGTTCTCCTGCGCGTTCTCCGCCACCCGGGTGAAGCCGTAGACGAACGACGCCAGGCCCAGCGTGATCAGGACGGCGCCGGGGATGTCGTAGCTCGTGTCACCCGGCGCCTTGCTCTCCGGGACGATCGGGATCGCGAGCGCGATGGCCACGATGGCGACCGGCAGGTTCACCCAAAAGCACCAGCGCCAGTCCGCGTACTCCGTGAGCACCCCGCCGAGGAGGAGGCCCACGGCCGATCCGCCGCCGGCGATGGCGCCGTAGACCGCGAACGCCTTCGCCCGCTCCCTCGCGTCGGTGAACAGCACCGTGAGCAGTGCGAGCGAGGCCGGCGCGAGCAGCGCCCCGAACGCTCCCTGCAGCGCGCGGGCGCCGAAGAGCATCGCCTCGTTCTGGGCCAGACCGCCGATGGCCGAGGCCACCGCGAAGCCGCCGGCACCGACGAGGTAGGTGCGCTTGCGCCCCCAGAAGTCGGCGATGCGGCCGCCGAGGAGCAGGAAACCACCGAAGGTGAGCGTGTAGGCGGTGACGATCCACTGCTGCGTCGCGGCGCTGATATCGAGGTCGACGGACACCGCGGGCAGCGCGATGTTGACGATCGTCGCGTCGAGGATCACCAGCAGCACGGTGATGGCGATGACGCCGAGGGCGAGCCAGCGCCGTTCGTAGGGCTCGTCGGCGGTCGCCGCCTGGTCGTGGGCGGGGGAGGGAGTAGCGGGGTCGGTCACGGTCGTCCTCGGTGTGCGATACGGATGGGAGCCGAATCCTGGGCCCGCGCGAAAGCTATCGGCCTGGAACCATGGCGTCGTGCCGGTTTCGCTGGTGTTGACCTCCGACACGCATGTTCCTCAGCGGGCACGTGACCTACCTCATGTCCTGTGGGCGGCGATCGAGGCCGCCGACGTGGTCGTGCACGCCGGTGACTGGGTCGACGTCTCGCTCCTCGACCAGTTCCAGAAGCGCTGCCGGCGGCTGGTGGCGGTCCACGGCAACAACGATCACGGGCCGCTGCGCGCGCGGCTGCCCGAGATCGCCCGGGCCGAGATCGAAGGAATTCATGTCGCGGTCGTACACGAGACGGGTGACAAGAAGGGCAGGGAGGAGCGCTGTGCCGCGCGCTTCCCCGAGGCCGACGTCCTGGTCTTCGGGCACAGCCACATCCCCTGGGACACCACGGCCGCCAACGGGCTGCGGCTGCTCAACCCCGGCTCGCCCACCGACCGTCGGCGGCAGCCGAACGGCACGTACGTGACAGCGGTGGCCGAGGACGGCGAGCTGCGCGACGTCACCTTCCACGCGGTCCCGCGCCGCCCGTGACTCCCGCCCCACCGCTGGACGAGCGGGCGGTGGCGCTGCTCGCCTGCCCAGTCTGCGCCGCACCGCTGGCGACCGTGCCGGACTCCACCGGCCTCGTCTGCGCCGGCGGGCACCGGTTCGACCGGGCGCGGCACGGTCACATCACCCTGCTGCCACCGGGTCACCGGCCGCCGTCGGGTGACTCGGCGGAGATGGTGGCCGACCGGGTGGCCTTCCTCGGCGCCGGTCACTACGCCGACCTGACCACTGCACTGGCCCGCGCCGTGACCGAGGCGGGGGGGCCGCCACCGACGACACTCCTCGATCTCGGCGGGGGCACCGGCCACCACCTCGCCGGGGTCCTGGAGCGGCTCCCGGAGGCGGCGGGCGTGCTGCTCGACTCCTCCCGATACGCCGCCCGCCGGGGGGCCCGCGCCCATCCGCGGGCGGTGGCCGTCGTGGCCGACACCTGGGCCCGGCTGCCGGTGCGGGACGGCGCCGTGGACCGGGTGATGGTGGTGTTCGCGCCACGCAACGGACCCGAGATCGCGCGGGTCCTCCGGCCGCGGGGTCGACTGGTGGTGGTCACGCCCGCCCCCGACCACCTGGGTGAGCTGGTCGGCCCTCTCGGATTGCTCCGCGTCGACCCGGACAAGGCCGAGCGGATGGCAGCGACGCTGGAGCCGCACCTGCGGCCCCTGCGGGCGACGGCGCACCGTGCCCGTCTGGCCCTCGACCGTGCCGCGGTCGAGACCCTGGTGGGAATGGGCCCGCACGCGCGGCACGTCTCGCCGGCCGGGCTGGTGACCTCGATCACAGCCCTGGCCGAGCCGGTGGAGGTGACCGTCGCGGTGAACCTCACCACCTACGCGCCGTCCCACGGACCGTCGGACGGGTGAGGACGGCGCGTCCGTATGTCGGGCCGAAGGGCGTCACGGCCACCCTCTAAGCTTCGGCCGTGACGATTGCACCGGCGCCCATCGTGAGTCGGCCGAGCCCGGCTCAGGTGGCCGTGAAGGGCTCCCGGCTGTCCAACCTGCTGCGGACCACCGACCACAAGACCATCGGCCTGATGTACCTGGCCACCTCGTTCGCCTTCTTCATGGCAGGTGGCCTGATGGCCCTGCTCATGCGCGGCGAGCTGGCGCGGCCGGGGCTGCAGT
>JAOPWJ010000028.1 GCA_025965715.1 Blastococcus sp.
ACGCCGGCGGAGACGCCGAGGTCGCCCTCGACGGTGCGCCGCCGCGGCGGCACCCCGACCGCCTCCCGCCCGAGCGCGGCCTGCTCGGCGTCGGGATCGGGCACGCAGTAGACGTCCGTGGTGGCGCCGCCGACGTCGAGGACGACGACCCCGGGCACCTCCGCCCCCCGGCGGAGGCCGGCGAGCACCGAGACCCCCTCCAGGACGGCGTCCGGCGTCACGGCCCGCACCCAGTCGCGCAGGCGCGGGTCGCGGGAGAGCCGGGCGCCACCGATGACGTGCTCGAGGAACACCTCGCGGATCGCCGTGCGCGCCGACTGCGGGGCGAGCCGGCCGATGTCGGGCAGCACGTTGTCGGCCACGCGCACGGGCAGGCCGCCGGTACGGAGAATCGCGGCGACCTCCTCGCGGACGGCGGCGTTACCGGCCAGCACCACCGGGACGGACCGACAAGGGACCGCCCTTCCCCCCAGCAGTGGCCCCGAGGAGGCCAGTGCCGCCGCGTTGGCCCGCAGCACCGAGGCCTCACCGCCGTCGGTGCCACCGACCAGCAGGACGACGTCCGGCGCGACCGCCGCCAGCCTGGCCAACGCCGACTCGTCCAGCCGGCCCGCCGCCACGTGGACGACGCGGGCGCCCGCGGACAGTGCGGCCCGGTGACCTGCCTCCGCGCTGATGAGCTCCTCGTAGCCCACGACGGCCAGCCGGAGCCCGCCGCCGGCGCTGGAGCAGGCGAGCACCGGAGCGTCCGGAAAGCCCGTCGTCGCGGCCAGCACCCCGGTCACCACGTCGTCGGTCGTGGTGGGCGCCTGGGCAGTGGCCAGCAGCCGTCCCGTCGGCAGCTCCACCAGGGCGGCCTTGGTGTAGGTGGAGCCGATGTCGACGCAGGAGAGAGCGCCGCTCACGCGCGCACGAGGCCGACCCCGGCGGCCCCGGCGGTCAGCTCGGCCAGGCCGAAGGCCTGCACCGGGCCCAGCGCGCCGGTACCGCGCACCCCGTGTTCGGCGGCGCGGGCCGCACCCCAGGCCAGCAGGCCGGCAGTCAGGCCGTACGCCTCCGGCCCGTCGACCTGAGCACGGGCGACGAGCTCTCCGGCCGCGTCGCGGACCTCGGCCACGGTGTGCGTGCGCGCGCGGGCGAGCGTGGCCTCCGACGGCGCCTCGGCGACCCGTCGGCCGACGATCCCGGCCAGCCGCCGCGCCGCCCGCTGAGTCACCGGGAGCCGCCCGGCGAGGCCGGTCAGCGGGGCCAGCCGGTGCGCGGTCCCGGTCAGCGAGCCGAACCAGTCGAGGTGGACGCCGACGGTACGCAGCGTCGGGGCCAGATCGGGCAGTGTCAGGTGCTCGGAGCCGCCGATCGACAGCCCGCGGCGAACCCGGCCGTCGATCTCGAAGTTCCACAGCCGGCGGCCGGCGGGCTCGGCGACGAGCCGGCCGCCGCGGAAGGCGAACCCCGGCTCGAACAGCACGCCCATCAGCGACATGAGGGTGCCGCGCGAGAAGGCCTGGCCCGAGGTGCCGGAGAGGCCGTAGCCGATGTCGACCCGGTGGGCACGGTCGCCCGCCTCGGCGAGGGCCAGCGCCGCGGCCAGGTTTCCCGGCACGTAGTCCAGGCCGAAGGCGGGGATCAGGGCGGCTCCGGTCGCCGCGGCCCGTCGTCCGCCGTCCTCGAAGACGCGACGCACGAACGGTGGCTCCCCGGTGGAGTCCAGGTAGATCGCGCCGGCATCCACGGCTGCGTCGACAGCCGCCCGGCCGAGCTGCAGGAACGGCCCGACCGTCGTCACCAGCACGTCGCCCGAGCCGAGCAGGGCGCCCACCGAGGCCGGATCCGTGACATCGGCGCGCGCCGTCTCCAGGCCGCCCAGCCGGTCGGCCAGGGCACTCAGCCGGGCGGGGTCGCGGCCGGCGAGCACCGGTCGGGCCCCGCGCTCGGTGAGCGCCTCGGCGGTGCGCGCCCCGGTGTAGCCCGTGGCGCCGAACAGGACGATGCGCGCGGTCACCCGGCGGACCCTATCGACCAGCGGACCCGCGTCCCGGGGGCATGGCCCCCGCGGGCCACGGTTAGGCCCGACCGGTCCGCGGGCGACGGGCATGTCCGGTGGCATCTGCCCGACGTCCCGCGAGCGAGGCTCCCGTGTACCTCTCCAAGACCGACGCCGCCCTGCTGCCCACCGCGCTGCCCCCGGCGCTGGCCGGCGCCGGCTCCGCTTCGTCGAGCTCCGGGCGCCGGCTGTGGCCGCTGCTCGGGCCGGCCTTCGTCGCCTCGGTCGCCTACGTGGACCCGGGCAACTTCGCGACCAACTTCTCCGGGGGCGCCTCCTTCGGCTACACGCTGCTCTGGGTGATCGTCGCCGCGAACCTCATGGCGATGCTCATCCAGTCGCTGACCGCGAAGCTCGGGCTGGCCACCGGCCGCGACCTGGCCTCGCTGTGCCGGGAACGGCTCCCCCGGCCGGTGACGTGGGGGCTGTGGCTGCAGGCGGAGGCGGTCGCCATGGCCACCGACCTCGCCGAGATCGTGGGCGGCGCTGTCGCCCTCAACCTGCTGCTCGGTGTGCCGCTACCCGTCGGCGGTGTGGTCACCGCCGTCGTCGCCTTCGGGCTGCTGGCGACGCAGACCCGCGGGCACCGGCCGTTCGAGCGGGTCATCGCCGGGCTGCTGCTGGTGATCGGGCTGGGTTTCGCGTACACGCTGGTGGGCGCCGGGGTCGACGCCGGTCGCGTCGCCGCCGGGCTGGTGCCGTCCTTCGCCGGCTCGGAGAGCGTGCTGCTGGCCACCGGCATCCTCGGCGCGACCGTCATGCCGCACGTCATCTACGTCCACTCGGCACTCACGCCCGGCCGCTACGGCGACGCGGTGGCCGCCGGGCGGACGACGGGAGGACGGCGCCGGTTGCTGCGGGCACAGCGGCTCGACGTGCTGCTCGCGATGGGCGTCGCCGGGCTGATCAACGCGGCGATGCTGGTGGTCGCCGCCCAACTGTTCACCGGCTCGGACATGCCCTCGTCCCTGGAGAGCGTGCACGCGGGATTGGGCACCCAGCTGGGCTCCGGCGCCGCCATCGCCTTCGCCGTCGCCCTGCTGGCCGCCGGCTTCGCCTCCTCCTCGGTGGGCACGCACGCCGGGCAGGTCGTCATGGCGGGATTCCTCCGCCGGAGGATGCCGGTGCTGGCACGCCGGCTGCTCACGCTGATCCCGGCGCTCGGCGTCCTGCTGTTCGGGGGCGACCCGACGACGGCGCTGGTCTGGTCGCAGGTCGTGCTCTGCTTCGGCATCCCGTTCGCGCTGGTGCCGCTGCTCTGGCTGACCAGCCGGCGCGACCTCATGACGGGCTGGGTCAACCGCCGCCGCACGACGGTGCTTGGGGCGGTCGTCGCGGTGCTGATCATCGGGCTCAACGCGCACCTGCTGATCCAACTCACGCTGAGCTGAGGTCAGCCCTGGCCCTGCTGGTCGAGTCCCACTCGCCCGGCCAGGGCGGCCGCCTCCACCCGCGTCGCGACGTGCAGCTGCCGCAGCAGCTGGGCGACCAGCCGCTTCGCGGTCCGCTCCGACACGTGCAGCGTCGTGGCGATGTCCACCGTTCCGGAGCCGGCCGCGATCAGCCGCCACAGCCGCCGCTCGTCGGCGGTCAGGCGGGCCGCGATCCCGTCGCTCTCGGTGGGCGAAGCCCGGTCGAGGAGGCCGCGCAGCAGCGACTCCGGAACAACCGACCAGCCGTCGAGGACGGCGAGCAGCGGGCCGACCAGGGACTCCGGATCCGCCGTCTTCGGCAGGAAACCCACCGCGCCCGCCCGCAGCGCCTCCAGGGCGGCATCGGCCTCGGCGAACCCGGACATCGCGATCACCCGCACCAGGGGCTCGACCCGCCGGATCGCCGCGATGGCCCGCGCGCCGCCCGGTGGCGGCATCTGCACGTCCACCACGGCGACGTCGGCCCGCGCGCGCTGCACGAGTGCGGCGGCGGCCGAGGCGTCGTCCGTCGTCCCGACGACCCGCACCCGCCCGTCACTGACCTCAGGCAGCAGCAACGACAGGCCCCGGGTGAAAAGTGGATGGTCGTCGACCACAATCACGTCCACGGAGGGCCGGCGTGGAGCAGCGGCGCCGTCCTCGCCCACGTCTCCCCCACACGTCGGCGCGTCCAGGCGTTTCTGGCCTGTTCCGTGCCGGAGGTGCCCGTGATCCTTGCCGCCCACACGTCCGGCCTCCGGGCCGGGGGCCTGCTGCCCGACCTCGCCCGCGTCGTCCGCGCGCACCTACGCCACCGGCGGGAGGAACCCTCGCCCAGCCCGGAGAACGCCCTGGTCCGGGCCCTCTGCCACGACATGCGCGGCTCGCTCACCTGCCTGGAGAGCGCGCTGCACCAGCTCGACGACGCGGGGCCCTCTCGCCAGGACATGCTGACCATGGCACGCGACCAGGCCGCCCACCTCGCATCGATGCTGCGCACGGCCGAGGCGACCGGCGGCGGCGCGGCCCGCCGCCCCACCACCGGTCGGCGGCTGCGGGACGTCGTCGCCGCCTCGGTCGCCGCCTCCGGTCTGCCGCGCGCGCAGCTGACGTTGCGTCTGGACGACACCGCCGGCGACGTCCTGGTCGGGGACGCCCGGCTGCAGCGCATCCTGATCAACCTGCTGGAGAACGCACACCGGCACGGCGGGGGCGCCTCGGTGCGGCTGGACGTCACGAGCTCCGGCGGCTGGGTCGAGCTGTCGGTGACCCAGGCCGGGGTGCCGGCCACCCGGGTCGCGGGCCACCTGCACACCACGGAGCCGCCGGCCGACCTCACCGGCCTGGGGCTGTGGTCGGTGCAGCGGCAGGCCCGTGAGCTGGGGGGCCGGGTGCTCTGCGTGGACGGGGACGGCGGCCTGACGCTGCGGGTCCGGCTGCCCGACCGCTGAGCGAGGTTGGCACCCGGGGGCCAGCGGTCGGCACCGGCAGGCCATGCGGTCGGGCACATCCCGGGTGTCACCGCGGCCGCGGTGCGGAACAGCCAGCCGAGGAGAATCCGTGTTCACCCACACCCATGCCCTGCAGTTCGAGGCCAAGCCCGACGGCCCGGACCC
Source organism: Blastococcus sp. (assembly GCA_025965715.1). GTDB lineage: Bacteria > Actinomycetota > Actinomycetes > Mycobacteriales > Geodermatophilaceae > Blastococcus_B. The sequence continues at coordinate 5,073 of JAOPWJ010000028.1, forward strand.
CGACTTCGCCCGCAAGATGCAGGAGGTCCTCGGGGGTCAGTGGGGCGAGATGACCGTGGCCACGCAATACCTGCTGCAGGGCTGGAACTGCCGGCTGCCCGGCAAGTACAAGGACATGCTGCTGGCCATCGGCACCGAGGAGCTGGCGCACGTCGAGATGATCGTGACGTTGATCGACCGGCTGCTCGACCATGCGCCGCTCAAGCCGGATGCGGCCGACCGGTCGAAGGAGGCCGCCGCCGGCTACGGCCAGCACAACCCGCAGCACCTCATCGTCAACGGGGCGGGCGCGTCCTACATGGACAGCATGGGCAATCCCTGGACCGGCGCCTACGTGACCGCGAGCGGCAACCTCATGGCCGACTTCCACTACAACGCCACGGCCGAGATGCAGGGCCGGCTGCAGGTGGCCCGGCTCTACAACATGACCGACGACCCGGGCGTGAAGGAGCTCCTCCGCTTCCTCATCACGCGCGACCACATGCACCAGATGCAGTGGCTGGCCGCCATCGAGGAGCTGAAGGACGACGGCCTCGAGGGCATCCCGGTGCCCGAGGCGTTCCCGCTCGAGGAGGAGATCGGCGAGATGGGCTACACCTTCGTCGACGCCTCCGACGGGCCCGAGGCCGCGGCGGGCCGCTGGGCGTCGGGGCCGGCCCTCGACGGCCGCGGTCAGCTCCGCGCAGCGCCGATCGAGGCGACCGCGGACGCGCCGATCCTGCCTCCGGGCGACCCGCGGCTGTTCCCGACGCCGCAGGTGCCGGGCCAGTCGCTGCTGCAGAAGGCCAAGGACATGCTGACCTGAGGCCACCGACCTCACCGCCACCGCATCGCCGCCGGAGCCGCCACACACCGCGGCTACGGCGGCGATCAGGCGGCTCTGGCGATCACGGCCCGCAGACGCACGAGGCTCGCGCCCCGCAGGGGGCGCGAGCCTCGGCGTCACTGCCGCCGTTCGGTGACCAGTGCCGCGGTGCAGCGCGGCACCCGCCACCACGGCGCGCCACCGTGTTCGGAACACGCGGGCACCTCAGCCACAGGGGAGGGGGCCCGCACCGACCTTGCGAGCGGCGGCGGCACAGGGGGCCGGCTAGTGCGCGACGGCCTTCTCCGCCCCGATGCCGGTGAAGGCGCGCACCTCGAGCTCCGCGGACTTGAGCTCGTCGGGGCGTTCCTTCGAGAGCTTCGTGCCGAGCCAGCCCAGGAAGAAGGAGAGCGGGATCGACACCAGGCCCGGGTTGTTCAGCGGGAACCAGTGGAAGTCGGCGTGCTGGAACAGCGACGGGCTCAGCCCGGTCGCCGGGTTCACCGGCGCTCCCGACACGACCGGCGAGAAGATGATCAGCCCGACGCAGGAGATCAGCCCGCCGTAGATCGACCACAGCGCGCCCTGGGTGGTGAACTTCTTCCAGAACAGCGTGTAGAGGATGGTCGGCAGGTTCGCCGAGGCGGCGACGGCGAACGCCAGCGCGACCAGGAACGCGATGTTGATCCCGGCCTGCAGCGCCAGGATGCCCAGCCCGATCGAGATCGCGCCGATGACGACGGCGGTGATGCGGGCGACCCGGATCTCGCCGTTCGGCGGCACGTTGCCCTTCTTGATCACGCTGGCGTACACGTCGTGCGCGAACGACGCCGACGCGGTGATGGTCAGCCCGGCGACGACGGCGAGGATCGTCGCGAAGGCGACCCCCGAGATGATGCCCAGTAGCGCCGTGCCGCCCAGCTCGAAGGCGAGCAGCGGCGCGGCCGCGTTGACCGCCCCGGGCGCCTTGAGGATCTCGTCGGCCCCCACCAGCGCTCCGGCGCCGTACCCGATCACCAGGCTGAACAGGTAGAAGATGCCGATCAGCCAGATCGCCCAGACGACCGAACGGCGGGCGTCCTTGGCGGTGGGCACCGTGTAGAAGCGCATCAGCACGTGCGGCAGGCCGGCGGTGCCCAGCACCAGCGCGAGGCCCAGGGAGACGAAGTCGAGCTTCGACGTCCCCGTCGCCCCGTACTGCGCCCCGGGCGCGAGCACGTTCCGTCCCTCTGCGGCGTTGTCCTGCGCCCCGCCGAGCAGGGAAGAGAGGTTGAAGCCGTACTTGCCGAGCACCCAGA
>JAOPWJ010000207.1 GCA_025965715.1 Blastococcus sp.
GCGCGCCACGTGGGTGGCCGTGCAGCTGTCTGCACCACGCCCAGTGGCGGAGATCGCGCACGCGTTCGGCCTGACCCGCGCCGACCTGGACAACGCCGCCGGCTACCTCCCCCAGGTCGATCCCGACCAAACGCGGCAGCTCCTGCGCAGCTGAGCTACCCCCACCACAGCGTCAGGGCCGGTCCGAGACCACGTCTCGGGCCGGCCCTGACGCGTTCTGACCTCGAACTTCACGCCTCCTCGCCGGTGATTGCCGCCGACGCGCACACCCGCACCGTCCCGTGCCGCCGCCCCACACGGAGCGGCCGCCGCCCTCCCCGGGGCGGTCGCCAACCGAGGCACCGGAGACACGACATGTCCCCCCGCAAGATCAGCGCCGCCGAGGCCAAGCGCCAGCGCGCCCAGCTCACCGCCGAGCGCACCGCGACACCGCCGCCCCTGCCGGCCGAGTTCACCGACTGGCTGCGCACCAGCTACCGCCCGCAGGACGAGGCCGCACGCCAGCTGTGGCCAACCACGCTGCTGCCGCTCACCGAGCAGACCCTCCTGCTGTCGCAGATCCGCGGCGAGGAGGCGCTGCGCAAGCACGTCACCCACCTCGCCCTCTACGGCGCCTGGCGGCACCGCCGCGGCCTGACCCTCGACCCCCGCGCCGCGATGAACCGCCGCGACGTCGACGAGTACACGCGCACCGGCATGCCCGGCTCCAGCGAGAAGAGCCGCTCGGACCGCCGCTCGCGGCTGCGGGTGCTCTGCGACCACCTCAACCCCGAGCAGGCCCCCCACGCCGGCGTCGTCATCCCCCGCGAGGCGATCAAGCCGCCGTACAAGACCGGCGAGATGCAGGCGCTGATCCGCGCCATCCAAGTGCAGCCGACCGAGGAGATGGTGCGCCGGCTGTGCCTGTGCGTCGGTACCGGCGCCGGCGCCGGCATCGACAGTCCCGACCTGAAGCTGCTCGACACCACCTGCGTCACCGACCACGGCGAGGACGGCATCCGCATCCAGGTGCCCGGCGTGCACGCCCGCGAGGTGTGGCTGCTCCGCGACTACGAGCACCTGGTCCGCCGCGGCCTGCACGGCCTGGCCGACGGGCAGCCGCTGATCGGCCGGGTCAAGACCCGCCGCAACGTCGCCGCCGCCGTCTACGCCGACGCCGTCCTGCTCGGCTCCCTGCCCAAGCTCGAGCAGTCCCGGCTGCGCACCACCTGGCTGGCCACGCTCATGTCCCGCCCCGTGCCGCTGGCGGTCATCCTCACCGCCGCGGGGCTGAAGAGCACCCGCACCCTGTTCGACCTGCTCCCCCACCTCACCGCGCCCGCCGGCGCGGTAGCGCTGCGCGACGGGGGTGCCAAGTGAGCGCCACCGACGTCGCGGGCACCCTCACCGCCATCGAGCACGCCGCCTGGATCGTCGACCACGCCTACATGCCGCAGCGGCCACACGTGGACGACAACGGCGTCGTCACCCCGGTCGAGGACCCGGCGCCGCCGCGGCTGGCCGTCGAGGTCATCGAGGAGAAGATCCGCCCGGACAAGCGCGGCAGGAAGCGTGAGGGCCTGACCGTACGGCTGTTCATGATCCTGCTCATCGTCGCCGCCAGACATGGGCGCGTGCAGGTCAAGGACCTGCTGACCCTCGCCCTCGACGGACTGCCGCTGGAGATGCAGCGCGACCTGGGCATCCAATACTGGACCAACAAGAACAGCACCCCGCAGCTGCGCTCGCTGACGGGCAAGCAGCTATACACGCTCGTCGACAACATCCGCGAGCACCTCGACGTCGACCCCGAGCTCGGGCTCACCCCGCAGCAGGAGACAGAACGGCTCGCGCTGCTCGACGACATCCAGGACGCGTTCCTCTACGCCACCCACGTCCTGCCGCTCACCGGCACCTCGGTGGCGATCGACGAAACCGGCGTCTGGTCCTGGATCAAGGGCGGCCGCAAACCGGAGAACCTGCCCCTGATCGACCCGACCGACGAGGACGCCAACCTCGCCGCCGAGGAACGCGCCAAGCTGGAGAAGGCCGTCACCAACGCGCTCAAGCACGACCCCGACGTCGACGAGGACGACGTGCGCGCCGAGGCCATCGGCGCCGTCCCCGCCATCGGCACCGACGAGCCCGAGGTCCTCGACGAGGACGACTCGGACTTCGTCCCCGCCACGCCCAGCGCCGGCACGGACACGCCCGGCCAGAACACCGGCAACGACGGGCCAACCGACGACGCCGAGGAGCAGCCGAAGAAGAAGCGCGGCAAACGCTGCTGGTTCGCCGCCTGGGGCGTCAAGACCCACAAGACCGGCAAGCGCACCTCGTTCTACGGCTACTCGCTACACGCCCTCGTCCGGGTACCCGCCGTCGGTGCCGGCAAGAAGCGCGCGAGCAAGGCCGAGCGCTACCGCGAGCCCAACCTCATCGAGGAGATCGCCATCACCCCGCCCGCCGAGGACATCGTCGAGCCCAGCCTGGCGCTCGTGAAGAAGCGCCTCGCCCGCAACGCCCCCATCGAGGACCTGCTCGGCGACCGCCACTACAGCTACAAGAAGGCCGAACGGTGGGCCCAGCCGCTCTGGCAGCTCAAGGTCCGCCCCGTCCTCGACCTGCGTGAGAACGACCACCGCCCGGTCGACTACGAGGGTGCCGTCATCCTCGCCGGCACCCCGCACTGCCAGCCGCCCCAGCACCTGTGGCGCCTGCCGCGGCCCGGCAAGGGCGCCCCGAAGGCGGAGTTCGACGCCCACGCCAAAGCGATCGCCGAGCGGCAGAAGTACGCCCTCAAGCGGCACAAGACCGCCTGGTCGGCCAACGGCCGCGGGCCCGGCGGCGACAGCACCACCCGATGGCTGTGCCCCGCGGCGGCCGGCACCGTCGGCTGCCCGCGCATCGAAGGCAGCGTCGAGGTCGCCCGTGCCAACGGGCTGCCGATCATCACCCCGCCCGACATGGAGCTGAAGTTCTGCTCCGGGAAGCCGGTCAGCATCGAGGCCGGCCCGCACATGAAGTACCAGCAGGAGCAGTACTGGGGCAGCCCCGAGTGGCTGCTGTCCTGGAACCGGCGCACCTACGTCGAGGGCGTCTTCGGCAACATGAAGAACTACGCCACCGGCAACATCCACCGCGGCTACATGCAGTTCACCGGCCGCGCCCTGGTCACCCTCGGCCTCACCGCCGCCGTCGTCGCCTACAACCTCCGCGAACTCGAGAACTGGCACGCCCGCGCCAGCAAGCACTGCCCGGACAACCCGCTGCTCCGCGTCTACGAGCAGCACCCGCTGCACCAGCCCACGAAGTCGGGGCACGGCTTCACCATGCTCACCCAGTCCCAGCGGGCGCAGTGGGAGCACGACTGGCTCCGGGAGCTGACGCCGGCCGGCCAGGACGCCGACCTGCCCGCCGCGGCGTAGCCGCACCACCAAGAGGAGGGGCCCGACCATCCGGTCGGGCCCCTCCTGCGTCTTGAAGGCACGCCGAATCCGCCGCGCAGATGCACGTGGGGGCCGGTCGTCAGGAGCCGAGCTGGACGCAGGTCGAGCACCGGTGGGTCACGTCGTCCCGCGCCCAGGACGATTTGCCATCCGGCAGCTCCGAGAGGGGGCTACCGCAGAGTGCGACGAACCGCGAGTCCGGATGGACCGCGTGTCCGGTGACCCGCAGCCCGGACGTCGGTCCGGGCAGGTCCGGGCTGTGCGAGAAGGTCACGGCCACGCCGGTCAGCAGCTGGCGGTCCCTGGTGTCGTTCACGGTGATCTCCGTTCTCGGGGTTCGAACGGGGGCACCGTAGGGAGCTCGCTGCTCTTGCGTCGCGTCCTCAGCGTGTACCAGGAAC
>JAOPWJ010000033.1 GCA_025965715.1 Blastococcus sp.
TCGTCGAGGATGACCGTCGTGCCGTGTGCTTTGTGCACCCGCTCGAGGTTGACCAGGTTCAGGGGTGCGCTCATCGGACCCAGTATCCGTCAGGCGAGGCGGGTGACCTCCACGGTCACGGTGTGACCTTCGCTCCTCGGCCCGGAGAACAGCCCCTTGAACGGCGGCACGTCGCCGTAGTCGCGGCCCCGGCCGAGCGTCACGTGCCGGGTGCCGATGTCGACGGCGTTGGTCGGGTCGAAGCCGTTCCACCCGCCGTCCCACCACTCCACCCACGCGTGGCTCTCCCCCGTGACCGGCTGGCCGATCACCGCGTCGGGTCGGGGGTGCAGGTAGCCGGAGACGTAGCGCGCCGGCAGCCCCAGGGCGCGCAGCAGTCCGACGGCGACGTGCGAGATGTCCTGGCAGACGCCCTTGCCCGTGGACCATGCCTGCATGGCGTTGGTCTTCACGTTGGTCGCGCCCCCGAGGTACTCCATGTGCTCACCCACGAAGCGGCACACCAGCGCACCGGCCTGGTGCGGGCGGGCGTTCCCCACCGCCGCCCGAGCCTCCGCCACGACGTCCTCGTCCATGGTGGTGAGCGGCGTCGGCGTCAGCAGCTCGCCGAACTGCTCGCGCACCTCCCGCGAGGCCAGCGCGCTCCAGCCCACCCGGTCGTGCTCGGCGAGGTCGGGGCCGGCCTCGACGATCGACGTCCCGGTGACGACCAGCTCGCTGTGCGGGTTGTGCAGGTCGAAGGCCGTGACGGTGGTGCCCCAGTAGTCGCGGTAGCCGTACGCCGTGGCAGCGGGCTCGATCTCCACGCGCGAGCGGAGGGTCGTCTGCCGGTTGCTGCTCTCCGGCGTCAGACGTGCCTCGTTGTAGGAGGAACGCACCGCCCCGCTGTAGCGGAACGCGGTGCGGTGCACGACCTGCAGGCGCCAGCGGTGCGTGGCCGTGCGGGCCGTGGGCGAGTGGAACTGCTTCTCGGTCTGGCTCCGCGGGCTCATGCGACCCCCTCGGGCACCCACACCTGCGGCGCCTGCTCGGTGAAGAACCGGTGGGTCACCGCCGCGCTCGCCGCCGAACAGGTGCGCTGGAGCTCCTCCAGCCGCTCGGGCAGGGAGGCCAGCAGCTCCGGGGTGCCCATGAACTCCAGCATGGTCCGCGCCCGGCCGACGATCCGGTGCGCCTCACCGGTCACCCCGATGCGGGCGGCATCCCGCACCGTCGAGCGCTCCAGCTCCGCCAGGCAGCCCTCGGCTTGCTCAAGCGCGGCGAACACCGACCGCGGGAACAACCGGTCCAGCAGCAGGAACTCGGCGGCCCGGCTGCTGTTGACCATGCCGCGGTAGGTACGCAGGTAGGGCTCGTAGGCGCCGGTGGAGCGGAGCACCAGGGTCCACGACGGCGCGGCGTCACCGGCCAGCACGCGGGTGGAGATGATCCGCGAGGTCATGTCCACCCGCTCCAGCGAACGCCCCAGGATGAGGAACAGCCAGCCCTCGTCGCGGCTCATGGTCGCGTCGGCCAGGCCGAACACCATGGCCGACCGCTCGCGCACGAACCGGAACAACGAGTGCGGGCCGTACCGGCGGGCCATGGTCCGCTGCTGAGGGAGGGCGTTGTGGGTGACGTTGAGCGACTCCCAGATCTCGGCGGAGAGCACCTCCCGCGCGCCCCGGGCGTTCTCCCGCGCCGCGGAGAGGGCACCGACGATCGAACCCGGGCTGGTGCGGTCGAAGGCGAGGGTGGCCAGCACCCGCTCGGTGTCGGCCTCGTTGTCGGGCGTCGGTGAGCCCATCAGCGCCAGCAGGTTGGCGCTGGCGCGGCGCTCGTCGATCCACGGGTCCTCGACCAGCCGCTGGGTGTGCACGTCGAGGATGCGGGCGGTGTCGTCGGCGCGCTCGACGTACCGGCCGATCCAGAACAGCGACTCCGCGATCCGGCTCAGCATGCGGACTCTCCCGTGACTCGCGAACGCGACCGGCGGTCCGGCCCCGTCCGGACGCTCGGCCCGAGCGTGGGAGGGCTGAGAGGGACGGGGTCCTTCACTTGCTGCTGCTGCTGCGACTGGCCGCCGACCGGATCGTGCGGGGGGCCCGGGTCCTGCCCCTGGTGGTCCTCGGGCAGGTCGGCGGCAGCGAACTCGATGGTCGTGAGGTCGGCCGGGGGTTCAGCGGCCTGCCGTGGCGGGCTGATCACCCAGGTGTCCTTGGATCCACCGCCCTGGCTGGAGTTGACCACCAGCTCGCCTTCCGGCAGTGCCACCCGGGTGAGCCCGCCGGGGAGCACCCACACCTTCTTGCCGTCGTTGATCGCGAACGGCCGCAGGTCGACGTGCCGGGGCGCGATCCGGCCGCCGATGAGAGTCGGGCAGGTCGAGAGGCCGATCGGCTTCTGCGCGATCCAGTCGCGCGGCGTGGCCCGCACCTTGACCGCCAGGTCGCCCAGGGTCTTCTCGTCGGCACGGGGACCGATCACGATCCCCTTGCCGCCCGAGCCGTCGACCGGCTTGAGCACCAGCTGGTCGAGGGACTCCAGCACCCACTCGACGGTGTCCTGGTCGTCCAGCCGGTAGGTGTCGGCGTTGGCCAGCACCGGCTCCTCCCCCAGGTAGTAGCGGACGAGCTCGGGCACCCAGGTGTAGAGCAGCTTGTCGTCGGCCACGCCGTTGCCGACGGCGTTGGCGATGGTGACCCGGCCCGCGCGGGCGGCGTTGAGCACGCCCGCGCAGCCGATGACGGAGTCGGGGCGGAAGTGCACCGGGTCGAGGAACTCGTCGTCGATGCGGCGGTAGATGACGTCGACCCGCTGCTGTCCGTCCGTCGTCCGCATGCTCACCTGGTTGCCCGCGCAGACCAGGTCGCGGCCCTCGACCAGCTCGACACCCATCTGGCGGGCGAGCAGCGCGTGCTCGAAGTAGGCGGAGTTGAACACCCCCGGCGTGAGGACGACGACCGTCGGCTCGGCGACGTTCGGCGGTGCGGATGCCTTGAGGGCGGCGAGCAGCCGGCTCGGATAGTCGGCGACCGGCTGGATGCGGTGGTCGGCGAACAGCTCCGGCAGCACCTGGCTCATCGCGGCCCGGTTGGTGATGACGTAGCTGACGCCGGACGGCGAGCGGAGGTTGTCCTCCAGGACGCGGAAGTCACCGGCCTCGTCGCGCACCAGGTCGATGCCGGACACATGCACCCGCACCCCGTTCGGTGGCACGAGCCCGTGCGCCTGCCGGTGGAAGTGCGCGCTCGTGGTGACCACGCTGCGCGGAACGATCCGGTCGGCGAACACCTGGCCGGCGCCGTAGACGTCGGCGAGGAAGGCCTCCAGTGCCAGTACCCGCTGGGCCACGCCGCGCTCGATGACCTCCCACTCCTCGGCACCGATGACCCGCGGCACGATGTCGAGCGGGAACGGCTGCTCCTCACCGGCGTGCGCGAAGGTCACCCCGGCGTCGCGATAGGTCTGGCTGAGCAGGTCGGCCCGGGCGGCGAGCTCCTCGCCGGCCATGGGCTGCAGCGCGGCGAACAGCCCGGTGTAGGCCGGCCGGGCCTGGTTGGCTCCGCCGAACATCTCGTCCCAGACGTCCCCCAGGGGGTAACCGTCGAAGAGGTCCGCCATGAGTCGAACCTAGTGAGAGCGTGTGTCTCCCGCGTTTCGACCGCGGGCCGCCGCGGCGCTCAGGCAGTGGGCAGCGGGTGTGCCGGCTCGGCGTCGGCCGGCGGCACGGCGACGGTGACGCGCGGCAGCCGGAGGCAGGCGACGGCACCGAGGAGCAGCACGCCCGCGACGGCGAGGAACGCCGCATCGGTGTTCGACGCCGCGGCCAGCCTCGGGATGGTCAGGTTGCCGAGGATCCCGCCCAGCGCCATGGCAAGAGACATCGCCGAGACCGCGGTCGCCCGGCGGGCGGCGTCCACCCGGGTGTGCAGTACCGCGCTCAGCAGCGGCCACGACGAGCCGTGGGTCAGGTAGTAGACGGCGAAGCCCGCGGCGGCCACCGCCAGGACGTCGGGCCCGGCGATCACCACCATGGCGACCGCCCCCACCGTGGAGTACAGCGCGCAGGTGACCCCCGTCGAGCCCCACAGGAGGCGGCGCAAGGCCGGCGTCAGCACCGCGCCGACCGCGGCACCGGCGAAGGAGATCGCGAGGACGGTGCCGTAGACCGCCGCACCGCCGTCCCGACCGCCCGCCAGGTCGGCGAAGCGGACCGGCCCGAGCAGCTCGCAGGCCACCAGCCCGACCCCGCCGACGGCGGTGAGCAGCAGCACCAGCCGCATCGGCCCGTCGGTGACCGACAGCCGGACCGCTCCGGCCACCGTGCCCGGCATCTCCCGCATCCCTGCGGCGACCGCCGCGCGGACGCTGCCCCGGCGCGGCGGCCGGTCCTCGGTCAGCAGTCGCGCGACGGCGACGATGAAGACCGCGTCGAGGACGACGGCTCCGAGGTAGGGCAGCGCCAGACCGGCCGCGCCCGCCCCGCCGAGCACCGTGGGCAGGAATCCGCCGACGATCGCGCCCAGAGCGAGGCTGCCGCCGTCCGCGGCCCCGTGCTTCGCCAGCCCCGGGGCCACGTCGGCCAGCGGGTCGATGCCGTGGACTGTGTCGACGTACCAGGCCTCGACCGGTCCGGAGTCCAGCGCCCGGCCCACGCCCATCAGCAGGATCGCGCCCAGGAACCCGGGAAAGCTCGCGGCCGTCGCGAAGACCAGGCACGAACCCAGGTGCAGGACGGCGCCGGCCACGACGACGGGGCGGCGACCGAGGACGTCGGCGAGCCCACCGGTGGGCAGCTCGAGGACGGTCACCACCACGCCGTGCACGGTGAAGAGCAGGCCGATCTCGGCGAGGGTGAGGCCGCGGGCCTGGGCGAGCAGCACGGTGATCGGCGCGGTGAGCCCGACGGGCAGCCAGCGCAGGGCGGTGAGACCGACCAGCCGGCGAGTCGCCGAGCGGACGGTCCGCGGCGCGCTCATGACGGATATCGCCGCACGGGGACGAGGTCGGTGAACACGAAGACGAGCTCCGTTCCCTCGACCGGGGTCTCGCCGGGATGTGCGGCGATCCAGCGCTGCATCAGCGCGTGCAGTTCGGCGGAGAGCTCCCGGGCCTCCTCGGGCCGCAGCCGCATGCCGTAGTCGTTGAGCGAGGCCGCAGCGGCCCAGGCCGGGTCCAGCTCGGTCGTCTGCGCCTGCCAGGCCGCGAGGATCCGGCCCCGCACGTCCACCTGCATGCGAGCGAGCTCGTTCTCGACCTCCGCGCCGCCTTCCTGGTCGACGATGTCACCCGCCTGCCAGCTGGTCATCCGGTGCCGGGCGCGCCACCAGCGCTCC
>JAOPWJ010000006.1 GCA_025965715.1 Blastococcus sp.
AGCGCGGGGCGGCGATGTCCTCGAGGTTGATGCCGCCGAAGCCGGGGGCGATCAGCTCGACGGTGCGGACGATCTCGTCGACGTCCTGGGTGTCGAGGCAGATCGGCCAGGCGTCGATGTCGGCGAACCGCTTGAACAGCGCGGCCTTCCCCTCCATGACGGGCAGGGCGGCCCCGGGGCCGATGTCGCCGAGGCCGAGCACCGCGGAGCCGTCGGTGACGACGGCGACGGTGTTGCCCTTGATGGTCAGCCGGCGGACGTCCTCGGGATGGTCGGCCAGCGCGAGGCAGACCCGGGCAACACCGGGGGTGTAGGCCATGGACAGGTCGTCGCGGGTCTTCAGCGGCACCCGGGAGGCGACCTCGATCTTGCCGCCGAGGTGCAGGAGGAAGGTCCGGTCGCTGACCTTGCGGACCGTCACGCCTTCGACGTTCCGCAGCGCCTCGACCATCTCCTCGGAGTGGGCGGCGTCGGCGGCCGAGCAGGTCACGTCGACGGTGAGGCCGTCCGACCGGCTGTCCACCACGTCGATCGCGGTGACCGCGCCGCCGGCGGTCCCCACGGCAGTGGCGATGCGGCCGATCGAGGCCGGGTCCCCGTCGGCGGTCAGCCGGACAGTGATCGAGTAGGAGGCGGAGGTCACCGGACCGCGGGGCGCGGCCCCGGTGGTCACGGGCTCGCCCAGGGCGGTGTCGTCGGCGCCGGTGGCAGGCGCGGTGTCAGTGCTCATGGCGACCGCCATCGTCTCACCGCCGGGGATGGGCTGCTGGACCGACCGGCGTGATCTGTGTCAGCCCGAGGGCTGCGTGGCTCGCCGTTCGGCGAGCTGTTTGAGGCCGGCGCAGAACTGCCGGAACGACGGGTTCAGGTCGGGGGTGCTGCGGCCGAGGAGCCCGGCGAGCGGCCCGCTGTGGTCCTCGCGGACCGTGAGCACGGTGCCGCCGTCGTCCTGGGCGTCGAGGTGGTAGGTGCGCTCGATGACCGCCCCGCCGAACGGCAGTCCGCCCCGCCAGCGCATCGCCTCGCCCGGCCGGATCTCGGTGACCGTCACCGAGAAAGGGCGGTTGCGGATCATCGTCGCGTAGATCGTGAGCCGCTCCCCCAGGACCACGGAGCCCTCGACCCGGTCCACCCCGGAATCCCAGTCGCGCCAGCCGCCGACGTCGACCAGCACCGGCCACACCCGGTCGGGACCGGCGTCGATCCGCGTCGCGGCCTCGAAGCTCCTCACCGGTCGAAGTCTGCTCCGGGGGGCGGGCTCCCGCCAGGCGTCAGCCGAGCAGTCGCGGGGGGTGCACGTCGAGCTCCCGGCCGGCCATCGCGTCGGCAGCCAGCGACCGGCCCCAGGCCGCCAGCTCTGCAACGGCGATCCCGTGCGGAGGCGCCGCCGCGTAGGTGGCGATGTTCCCCGCGCCCCGGTCGAGCAGCGTCGCCGCCCCGCGCGCATTGCCCCGCGCCGCGTGAGTGAGTCCGACGGCCAGCTGGGCCATTCCGCGCCACAGCTGCCGTTCGGCCGCGGGCGCGCTCTTCCAGGCGTCTTCCAGCACCTCGTGCGCGTGGAACGGCCGCCCGGCGTCGAGCAGCTCCTGGGCCTCGGCGAGGGACCGCTCCGGTGCGCGCACCACGCCCTCGGGTGCCCTCTCCTCCCCTGAGGCGCCGTAGGGGAGCGGACGGCCGAGCGCGTCCCGCGGACGTGCGTTGCGTGCGCGACCGGCGTCGTCCCGGTCACGGTCGCGGTCGCTGATCACTGGCCGATCCTCTCCGACGGCGACCGTTCCAGCGCGTCCGCATCCGAACGGGGCCCTCCGGCAGAAGACCAGGTGACGGCACGGGAGAGGAAGGGATCAGCGTGCTGCTCGACCGGCGGAGGCTGCACCTGGGTAGCGTCCCCGACGTGGACCCCGTGCCCGCCCTGCGCGGCGCCTCGGAGCCGGACGACCAGGAGGTCGGCCGGCGGTTCGGCGAGGGCGAGGAACAGGCGCTCGCCTGGGCCTACGAGCGGTGGGCCGGGCAGGTGCACGGCATGGCGGTGCGCGCCTTCGGGCCTGGCCCCGATGCCGAGGACGTCACCCAGCAGGTGTTCGTGTCCGCCTGGACCGGCCGCTCCGGTTACCGCCAGGAGAGCGGACCCCTGCCGGCCTGGCTGGTGGGCATCTGCCGGCACAAGATCGCCGACACGTGGGCGCGCCGGGACCGGCAGCGCCGGGAGAACGAGGCGGCCGTCGTGGACGCCCAGGCCCGCCCCGGCGGCCCGGTCACGGCGGGCGTGGACACGGCGGTGGCCGACCGGGTCGCGCTGCTCGACGAGCTGGAGCTCCTGGGCCAGCCGCAACGAGGGATCATCGAACTGGCGTTTTTCGAGGACCTCACCCACGCGCAGATTGCGGCCCGGACCGGGCTGCCGCTGGGCACGGTCAAGAGTCACATCCGGCGCACGCTGGAGCGCCTACGGGCACGATTGGAGGTGGACGGTGGAGCACTGCGAGCCTGAACAGCTGGCGCTGGCGGCACTCGGCGAGCCGTTGCCCTCCGACGACGCGGCACACCTGGCCGCCTGCGAGACCTGCCGGGCGGAGGTCGCGTCCCTGCGGCGCGGTGTCGACCTGCTGGCCGTGCCCGAGTTCGCGGCCGCCGGCCCGTCGATCGCCCCGCCGCCGCGGGTCTGGGACGCCATCGCGGCAGCGACCGGGGCCTCGGCGGCAGCGACCGGGGTCCCGAGATCTCCGGCGGTGGTGCCGGAGCCCGCCCCTGACAACGTTCGGGTGCTGCGCCCCCGGCGGTCCCGCCTGCTGCTGGCCGCTGCGGCGGTGGTGGTGGCCGCCGGTGCGGGCGCGATCGCGCTGAACCGGGACGACGTGGTGACGGTGGCGTCGACCACCCTCGACCCGCTGGACTCGTCGCGGGCTACCGGCAAGGCGTCGGTGGTCGAGGAGGACGACGGGTCGCGCGTCCTCCGTATCGAGCTGGATGCGCCTGCCGCGGAGGACGCCTTCTACGAGGCGTGGCTCGCGGACACCTCGGCGGTGGGCATGATCCCCATGGGGACCGTGCGCCCCGGGACGACGTCCCTGACGGTGCCCGACGGTGTCGATCTGGCCGACTGGCCGACGGTGGAGATCTCGGTCGAGCCGATCGACGGCGACCCCCAGCACTCCGGTGTCTCCCTGGTCCGCGGGGCGCTGGACACCTGAGTGGCCGCGGCCGGAGCGTTCTCGCCTAGCGTGCTGCCGTGACCGACGACGGACTGCCGCACGCCGACCTGGGCGCCTCCTGGCGGGCGGGCCGCCCCCGGCCGGCCGGCCGCCATCTGGACAGCGCTGCCTCCAGCCGGCAGAGCAACCGGGCTCTCGAGGCCGCGGCGCACCACGCGCGGCACGAGGCCGAGCTCGGTGGCTACGTGGCGGAGGCGGCGGCGGACGACCTCCTGCAGCAGGGCCGGTCGGTGATCGGCGGCCTCGCCGGCATGGCCGCGGCCGACGTCGCCTTCGTGGAGTCGGCGCAGGCCGCCCTGGTAGCCCTGCTGACCGGCTGGCGGTTACCGGCGGGTTCCCGGGTGGGTTGCCTGCCCGGCGAGTACGCGCCCAACGTCGCCCAGATGCGTACCTACGCCCTGCGACCCGAGCCCCTTCCGGTCGACGGCCTCGGCCGGCTCGACCTCAGCGGGCTCGCGCGGCTGCTGGCCGCCGATCCGCCGCGGTTCGTGCACCTGACGCACATCGGCAGCCACCGGGGCCTGCTGCAGCCGGCCGCGGAGGCCGCCGCGCTGTGCCGGGAGGCCGGCGTGCACTTCGTGCTCGACGCGGCGCAGTCCCTCGGGCACGCGGACGCCGACCTCGGCGCCGACGTGGTCTACGGAACCTCCCGCAAGTGGCTGGCCGGGCCGCGGGGCGTCGGCGTGCTGTGCGTCCGCCCATCGCTGGCCGCTGCGCTCACGCCGGTGCTGCCCGAGCCGGAGGGCGTGCCACCGATGCGCGCCTTCGAGTCCGGCGAGGCGCACGTCGCGGGTCGGGTCGGTCTGGTCGTCGCGGTCGGTGACCACCTGGCCGCCGGCCCCCACCGGGTGCGGGAACGACTGTCGGCCCTCGGCCGGGCGACCCGGGAGCTGCTGGACGGTGTGGGCGGCTGGCGGGTCGTCGAACCCGTCGACGAGCCGACGGCCACGACCACGCTGCGCCCACCGGACGGCGTGGACGTGGTCGCCACCCGGGCGCGGCTGCTCACCGAGCACGGCATCGTGGCGAGCGCCATCGGCCCGGAACGGGCACCCGGGGAGATGACCGGGCCGGTGCTCCGGGTGTCGCCGCACCTGGACGCGACGATCGAGGACCTGGAGGCCCTCGCCGCCGCCCTCTAGGACTGCAGCCGCTGCGCCACCCGCCGGTGGACGGCGAGCTGCTCGTCCAGGCCCGCGCGCACCGGGACGCCGTCCTGCACGACGAGCCGGCCGGCGACGACGGTGTGCCGCGCGGCCACGGGCCCGCACCTCAGCCACGCCTCGACCGGGTCGGAGAGCGCGCCGGCGAACGCAGGGCCGGTCAGCGGCCAGACCACGAGGTCACCGCACGCCCCCACCGACAACTCGCCGATCTCACCGGACCGCCCGAGGCACGCCGCACCTCCACGGGTGGCCATCTCCAGCGCGTCGCGGGCGGACATGGCGCCGGCGCCATGGCGCAGCTTTCCCTGCAGCATCGCCGTCCGGGCCTCGAGCCACATCGAGGCCGAGTCCGCCGACGCCGAACCGTCCACGCCCAGCCCGACGGGGGAGCCGGCGGCACGGAGCTCGGCCACCGGGGCCAGCCCGCTGCCCAGGATCATGTTGGACGACGGGCAGTGCGCGGCCCCGACCCGCGCGGTCCCCAGTCGCACGACCTCGTCGGCGTTCGGCCACACGGTGTGCGCCAGCCATACCCGCTCGGTCATCCAGCCCACGTCGGCGAGGTAGTCGACCGGCCGGCGGCCGAAGGTCTGCAGGCAGAACGCGTCCTCGTCCCGCGTCTCGCACAGGTGGGTGTGCAACCGGACGTCGAGCTGCTCGGCGAGCTCGGCGGTGCGCGCCATCAGCGACGTCGAGACGCTGAACGGTGAGCACGGGGCCAGGGCGATGCGCGTCATGGCGTCGGGGGAGCGGTCGTGGTGCAGCTCGACGAGCCGCTGCGAGTCGGCGAGGATCTCGTCGTCGTCCTGGACGACGAGATCCGGTGGCAGGCCGCCGTCCTTGGCCGACAGCGACATGGAGCCGCGCGTCGGGTGGAAGCGGATGCCCAGGTCGCGGGCCGCCGCCACCTCGGCGGTGATCAGGTCACCGGCGCCGCGGGGGTGCACGAAGAGGTGGTCGGTCGAGGTGGTGCAGCCGCCGAGAGCCAGTTCGGTGAGGCCGACGTAGGCGCTGACGTAGGCGGCCTCCTCGTCCAGCCGGGCCCAGAGCGGATACAGCGTGACCAGCCAGTCGAACAGCCCCCCGGTCAGCGCCGGCGCGAAGGCGCGGGTCAGGTTCTGGTACAGGTGATGGTGGATGTTGACCAGCCCGGGCGTCACCAGGCAGCCGCCGCCGTCGAGGACGCGGTCGGCCTCGGGCCGCGGATCGGCGCGGCCACCGAGCCCGCTGACGAGACCGTCGGTCACCGCGACCCAGCCGCCGGGGATCTCGCGCCGGGCACCGTCGACGGTGGCGAGGAGTTCCGCGTCGGCGATCAGCAGGTCGGCACGCCCGGGGGTCTCCACACGCGGCATCTTGCCGAGGTCGTGCAACCGGCGGGAGCCGGCCCCTCAGACGCTGCCGACGACCAGCCGAGCCACCGCCGGCGGCAGGTCGGGGCCCAGTGGGCGGGCGCCGATGAGGCGGCCGGCCTGCTCCGGTGGAAGGCCGGTCGAGCGGAGCGCCTCGAGCGCCTGGACGTCGGGCAGCGCGTCGAACCAGCGGCGTCCGAGGGCCTCGCGACCGACCGCTGTGGGCCGGCCCCACAGGCGCAGCCGGGCCATTCCGCCGTCGGGGAAGACGTCGAGCCGCACCCGCTCCACACCGGGAGCTGCGGAGAGCAGGAAGCGATGCCTGGTGTCGGGCTGCAGGCGGGTCCGCGGGAGGAGTTCGACCTCCCCGCCGGGCCCGACGCCGGTCAGCGAGGCGGTTCCGGGCGCGTTGCCCAGGAAGTAGGAGGTGTCGAGTTCGGCGAGCGTGACCACGCCTTCGCAGGCGAGCGCGACCTCCACCCAGTCGTTGCCCCTGTCCCGGCGACGGGCGGTCTCCCAGCCCTCGCCCATGGAACGTGCCGGCCCTGGGCCGATGAGCTGCTGCGGCCGGCCATAGAAGTCGTTGCTCACCGCGGTGACCAGCCCGCCGTTCTCGAGCGCCGCGAGGTCGACGGGGCCCGCGTCCAGGAGTCGCGGATCCGGCACGACCTTGCCGTGCACCCGCAGGCGCGCGACGCCGCCGTCGGGATGGATGTTGAGCCGCACGTGGGTGAGCCGGCGGTCGGAGTAGATCGGGAAGTAGTTGTGCGTGTTGCCGGCGAGGTCGGACAGGGGCAGGAGCGGCTCCCACGCCGCCTTCGTCAGCTCGTCGGCCGTCGGGTGGCCCTCCACGGCGGCACCCTCCAGCGAAGCCCGCGGCGGGTAGTTGCCGCTGAAGTGGGCGGTGTCGATGAGGGCGCCGGCCACGATGCCCGGCGCTCCCAGTCGCACGATCGCCCAGTCGTGGCCGGGTGAGCGGCGGCGGCGGGTCTCCCAGCCGTCGTACTCCTTGCCCTTGTGGCCGAACTCGCTGCGCACCGCGGGCGGCTCGGGCAGGACGAGGTTCTCCTTGGCCGCGAAGAACTCGTCGTTGGCGGCGACGACCGCACCGCCCAGCGCCCGTGCGGCCAGGTCGGGCAGGCGGGTGAAGTCGGTCATGGAGCTCCCCGGAAAAGGCGTCGGCGCGGGTCACTGTCGCACGAGCGGGTATCACGGAGCGCGACCGCCGACCGCCCCCTCCAGGAGGAACCATGAGCAGCCCGGACGACGACCTGCGCGAGCGCGCCCGTAGGCACATCCAGCAGATGCCGGCGGAAACCGCCCTCGGCAACGCAGATCCGGCTGGCGGCTCGACCGACGATCCGACGATCATGGACGAGGCCGCCCGGGAGGAGGACGACCGGTCCCAGGGCTCCCCCGGCTGAGCAGTCGGCCGAGGGGTTCGCCGTCCACCGGCCGGCCGCGCAGCCAGGTCTGCAGGACCGCTCCCACCAGGTCCCGGCCCGCGTAGGGCGTGACCGGGTTGCGGTGGTGCAGTCCGCCGACCCGCCCGTGCGCCTCCGGCGCGAAGGCGACCAGATCGGCATCCCGGCCGACGGCGATCACGCCCTTGCCGGGCAGCCCCGCGAGGCGTGCCGGCCCCTCGGCCATCCAGCGCACGACCTGGCCCAGCGTGATCCCCCGCGCCCGGGCGCCGGTCCAGACGGCCGGCAGCGACACCTGCACCGAGGCGATCCCGCCCCACGCCTGGCCGAAGTCGCCCACGTCGAGCCGCTTGAGCTCCGGCGTGCAGGGGGAGTGGTCGCTGACGACGAGGTCGATGTCGCCGTCGACCAGCCCCGCCCACAGCGCCTCGCGGTGCGCGGCCTCGCGGATCGGCGGGCAGCACTTGAACGCCGTGGCCCCGTCGGGCACCTCCTCGGCCGTGAAGGTCAGGTAGTGGGGGCAGGTCTCGACGGTGATGCGCACCCCGTCGGCCCGCGCCGCGCGCAGCAGCGGCAGCGCGCCGGCATCGGCGAGATGGACGACGTGCACCCGCGCACCCGTGTCGCGTGCCGCCGCCACCAGCCGGCCGATCGCGGACTCCTCCGCCGCGCGAGGGCGCGAGGCGAGAAATCCCGCATAGCTGGGACCGGCCGGCCGCGGTGCGGCGGCGATGACCTCGGCGTCCTCGGCGTGGGCGAGGAGCAACCCGTCGACCGCGGCGAGTTCGGTGAGCGCGGCGCGCAGACCGGCGTCGTCCAGGGGCGGGAACTCCGGGACGCCCGAGTCCAGCAGAAAACACTTGAAGCCGACCACACCGGCCTCGATCATCGACCCGAAGTGGCCGGCGTTGCCGGGTACCGCCCCTCCCCAGAAGGCGACGTCGATGCTGATCTGGCCCATCGCCGCCGCGCGTTTCACGTGCAACGCCTCGGCGGTGATCGTCGGCGGGATCGAGTTCAGGGGCATGTCGACGATCGTCGTGATGCCGCCGGCGGCCGCGGCCCGGGTGGCGGTGGCGAAGCCCTCCCATTCCGTGCGGCCCGGCTCGTTCACGTGCACGTGACTGTCGACCAGGCCGGGGAGCAGCACCTGGTCGTCATCCAGGGTCACCGCGTCGCCAGGCGCCTCCTCGAACGCGGTGATCGCCGCGATCCGGCCGTCCTCGGTGTGCACCGCCGCAGCCCGCTCCCCGTGGGGCAGCACCACTCGCCGGGCGCGGACGACGAGGCTCACGCCGGCATCCGGGCCGACGGCGGGCCTGCGGATGCCTGGCCCGCGGATGCCTGGCCGGCGGGTACCGCGCGGACGGCCGCCGTGTGCCCGATGTGCACGGTGGATGCATAGGCCCGGGGTGCCGCCTGAGGCAAGCAGGCCGGTTCGCCCGCCCCCAGCCCGACGGTGGCGTGCACCCTGGGGCGGCCGTCCCGTTCGATCCGGGTGCTGCCGGTCCACCTGCCCGCCTCCTCACCGGCGCGCCCCGGCAGCACCCGCTCGGCGGCACCGTGTCGTTGCCTGAGGCGTCGAGAACGACGAGGACCTGGACATCGGCCAGGCCATGCTCGAGCGCGGCGTCGCTCCACGGCGCAGGACGGCATCAGCCGTTCCTCTCCGCGGCGCGACAGACGCACGCGCTCGCACCGCCGGACGTCGGCAGAGTCCGGACTCTGCCCATGGTGTGACAGCCCTGGTGCGCGCGGCCCCCGGTCGCCAGGGTGGCCTCTTGTGCGCGACCCGCAGCGGTTCTATGGTTCGTTACATGAGTAATGAACCCAGGGAGCCCGTCGCCCCTGGAGCGGGCGGGGACCGCCCGTGAACGAGGACGCCGGCCCCATCTTCCGACAGGTCGCCACTCAGATCGAGAACGCGATCGTCGACCGTTCCCTCGCCGAGGAGACCCAGGCGCCTTCGTCGAACGAACTCGCCGCCTTCCACCGCATCAACCCGGCCACAGCAGCGAAGGGCCTGAACGAGCTGGTGACCGACGGGGTTCTGTACAAGAGACGAGGAGTGGGGATGTTCGTCGCCACGGGCGCCCGGGAGCAGTTGCTCAAGCGCCGACGCAGCGAGTTTGCCGACCAGTACCTCCGCCCGCTGATGGCAGAGGCAGCAAAGCTCGGGATCTCTGCCCGGGAGGTCACCACCATGATCGATGACTGGGAGGGCCGTCGATGACCGCCACCACGAGCGAGGCGGCCGCCACCGTGCGGGACCTCACCATGCGGTTCGGGGAACACACAGCTTTGGACGGGGTGACCACCAACGTCCAGAAGGACAGCATCACCGGGCTGCTCGGCCGCAACGGCGCCGGCAAGACGACGCTCATGCAGGTGCTGACGGGGCACCGGGTGCCCACCGGCGGAACGGTCGAGGTGTTCGGGGCCAACCCGTACGAGCACGACGAGGTGCTCCGCGACATCTGCTTCATCAAGGAGAGCCAGCGCTATCCGGACAACTTCCGGATCGTCGACGCCCTCAAGGCCGCGGAGCTGCTCTATGCAGGATGGGACGCGCCCCTCGCCGACGCGCTGATGGCGGATTTCGACCTGCCGGCCAGACGGCCGATCAAGAAACTGTCCCGCGGCATGACGTCCGCGGTGGGCATCGTCATCGGGCTGGCGTCCCGCGCCCCCGTCACCCTGTTCGACGAGCCCTACCTCGGGCTGGACGCCGTCGCCCGGCAGCTGTTCTACGACCACCTGATCGACGACTACGGGCAGCACCCGCGGACCGTCGTCCTGTCGACACACCTGATCGAGGAGGTCAGCGGCCTGCTCGAGCGCGTGCTCCTCCTCGACAGCGGGAAGGTCGTGCTCGACACCGACGCCGAGTCACTCCGAGACAGCGCGGTGACGGTCACCGGGCCCGCCGACCGGGTCCAGTCCTTCGCGCGGCAGCACGAGGTCCTGCACACCGAATCCCTCGCAGGGCACAGCCGGGCCGTCGTCCGCATCCACGGGGCGGCCGATCGGCAAGCAGCAGCGGCCCTGCGGCTGCACATCGAACCGACCAGCCTGCAGCAGCTCGTGGTCGCGATGAGTCTGCAGACCGGCGCCGCACGTCCCCCGGTGCACCACGCCACGTCCGACCACCTCGAGGAGGTCTCCTGATGGAACGCGTCCTTGCAGCCGCCCGGCTGCACCTGATCAACCCGCGGGTGACGCAGGGAATGCCCTGGCTCGTCGGGGGCGTCAGCTTCGTCATCAACGTGTTGATCTGGAACATGACGCCCGCAGGTGAGGCGGAAGGTGGATTCACGGGCGGCGTGCTGGCGCTGTACTTCACCGTGACGGCCGCCTACGTGCAGGCCGTCACCCAGCTGCTGCCGTTCGCCATGGGGATCAGCCTGAGTCGGCGAGCCTTCTACCTCGGGACGACGCTCGTCGCAGTGGTGCAGTCGTTGGTCTTCGGGTTCGTCATCTCGATCCTGGTCGTCCTCGAGCGCGCCACCGGAGGATGGGGAGCCGGCATGCAGTTCTGGGCGCCCGGGCCGTTCCAGGTGGACAACGTCGCGCTCCAGGTCCTCGTGTCAGGCGCCCCGGCGCTCGCACTCATGTTCGTCGGGGTCGGCATCGGGGTGACTCAGAAGCGGTGGGGCCCGACCGGCGTCTGGACGGCGATGATCGGCGTCCTTCTCCTCTTCGGCGGCTGTGCCGTACTGGTCACCGGGATGAACGCCTGGAGCACCATCGCTCGTTGGTCCGCCGACCAGTCGATAGTCACCCTGACGGTGGCCCTGCCCCTCGCCCTGACGGTGGCACTCGCGGCCGTCGGCTACGCGGGGATCCGGCGCGTCGTGCCCTGACCGACCGGCTGGCGAGGGGAGCCGGAGCCCCCTGCGGTTCGGTCACAGTGACGAAGCTGCACAGGCCCGCGTCGCCGCCTCCGCCCGGGAGCGCCGCGACCTCCACGGAAACGCCGAAAGGGCCCCAGCATGGATGCTGGGGCCCTTTCGGGAATGGTTGTCCGGCGGCGTCCTACTCTCCCACCCCGTCTCCAGGGCAGTACCATCGGCGCTGAAAGGCTTAGCTTCCGGGTTCGGAATGAGACCGGGCGTTTCCCTCTC